>NZ_CP101751.1:3764145-4077824 GCF_024496085.1 Flavobacterium cerinum
TTACCCATTCAAATCCGTAATAGGAAAAGAAAAACTTCGGTTCGATATACAATGTCTTTACCCAACCTTTACTCACAAACCGAACCAGACTTATAAACATAATAGTACCGAAAAGAATACGGAAAGTAGCCAACGGAGCTGCTTCGGTTGTTCGGTTTAGATACTCCTGAAATCGTTTCATCTGTCGTATTAATCGCCGTCGGTGTCTGCGTAATCGATCGCGATACTCATCGCTGATGTCATATCCGATTTCATATAGGCAACATTACGCTGTAAAGCATTAAAAGTGGCTGTCATCTTTGTATTATCTATGGTAATCTGTCGGCTTAAATCCGGTAATAGCAAATCTGCTATATAGTGTGATTTATAGAATTGATTACTAATCAGTTTACTTAATAAAATCCCTGACTCCTCACTCTTTCCTTTTATATCCAGATAATCCAGATAACTTTTCAACGAAGGTCCGCTTTCATTTCCGTTAAAATGCTTGCCTTCAAAGAAGTTTTGCGCCGCTATGATCGCTTCCAAAAGCAGCTCTTTCGAATATTTTTTACTGTAATAGGCTTCCACCTTATCCGGATAGGTTTCGGTCGAAAATTTACCGGCCGGATAACCTATTTTTGCAGTCCGAATGTCTTTTTCATAAAAATGAATATACGCATTGACCATACGGTTTACACTTCCGGAGGCCGTATTATCACTTTTTTGAATAAAGGTAGCCTTGAATCCGGATTGCCAGTCATCATAAACTGTATTAAACAATAAAGCCAATCGGTTTACAAGTGCATTCAGATAACCTTTATAGTTGTCGGCATTCGCATTCGTAGTATATCGCTCCAGAATCGCATCTTCATTCTCTCCCAATCCGAATAACATATAATCCAAAGCCGGAAAGCCCTGAACAACATCAAAAGAGGCTCCGTTCAGATCAAAATTACCCGAATCGATTTTTGCTTCAATTTGTCCTGTTGCCGTCGGATAGGTATTCGAATACTTACTGAGTTGTATTTCATCGGCTTTTCCGATAGTAAACATCGAAATATATTGATAGGTTTTATATGCTTCCAGCCATTTTTGTCTTACTTCTTCGAGCAGCATCATATCGGGTGTTGCAATAAAATCATCTGAGGCACTTTTCAAGTTTTCTAATTGTGTTTTATAATGCTGAAAAGAAGGCATAATGTTATTATCAGCCCAATTCAATAATATTGCTTTCCTGTCATATTTATCAACAACAACCTCACTATCAGAATTATCAAAATCACAAGAACACACTAGTTGCGATACTACTGTCAGTAATAATCCTATTTTTTTCATTAAATAATTACATTAAAATTTTACAAAGAATCATATCATAAAAGGATATTCTTCCCAATGTTTTTAAAATGAAAAGAGTCCCGAATTCAGGACTCTTTTTAAACATTAATGGCTTCCCGCCTGTGCTATAGCCTGCTCAATTGTAAATCCAAATGCTGTTGCAATTGTCTGAGAAATGGAATCAATTTGATCTGCGGTATAATTAGCATCCCAAAATCCATCGTTACCGCCTAAAAATGAAGTCAGTACTTCCTCGACTCTTGTTTTTGTCAGATAAGGTTGTCCCGTGGCCGGGTTATTCGTATAAGCCAATCCGCTTATAAATCCGTAAGCTTCAGACAAGCCGTGAAATGCAGCAGCAAGATCACCGGTAATAGTAGTTGTTCCCGATAATTTACCTTTTGATTTATTCAGATAATATACCGCACGAATAGCACCGACTTTCGATAATTTTTCTTTTATGATGTTTATCTGCTTATCCCGTTCTATTTTATTCCCTGCTATAATAGCTGCTTTTCCTTGTTCATAAGCATCAGTAACCGCCTGCGTAATTCCTGAAAAGTTGGCATTCCCGTTAACGGTATTCAAATAGCTTTCCCAGAAGTATTTTTTGTTATTGTTCGGTCCTTTATATCCGAAGATGTAATTATACCCTTCCTCCCATAATTGTTGCGCTTCCTGCTGATTTGCCGCAGCGTTTAAAACCGCGGGATTCAAACAGTAATTCAACGTCTGATCCAGTAAAACGGCTCCCATTAATCCTTTGATAATCGCCTGATTGATTTCAAGCCCTTTTTCATTAAACAATCGGGCTGAAGAAGCTGTTGTATAGGATCCTTTTACACCTTTAGCCGCCGGAATCTGATAAGCAGCGGCCACATTACCCATTTCGGTAAAAAAAAGATCAAACTCCGGCTTTGCATTTTCAGCTGTTTTCTCCTTTAGTGAAGCTCCGGAAGTATTTAAAGCAGCATCCGAAAACGGATTTCCGCTATTTGTAAACATCCCTTTGATTTTTACTTTATCAAGCGGATACAGTGCTTTATCTTTTGAATAAGCATCAAACTCAACCAGCATTTTCACCCTTGTTACGGCCTGAGCCGGATCAGCATGAACCTGAATTGCAATTGGTTGTTGTGGAGTGTCATTGGAATCATCAGAACACGATACCGTGAAGACCGACGCGATTAAAGCGGCAGCTGTAATTTTTCTAAAATGCATATTAATTCTTATTAAGATCGATTATAAACTATTGAAATCAAAAGTAATAATCATTCTTAAGAAGACACTTTTCTACGCATGGTCAAGAATAGACACATGGCGGACAATTAAATAGTACGTTTTTTAATTAATGATAAACCGTGAAGATTTTCAGTGCTTCGTTATAGGCACTTTCAAAACTCATCGGACTTAATCCGGTATCGGCTTTTTGTGTAGTAAAATAGGAAAGCATTTTTTCGGTTGGCATATTCCCGGTTAAATCATCTTTAGCCATAGGACAACCGCCGAATCCCTGGATAGCTCCGTCAAAACGACGGCAACCTGCTTTATAAGCCGCATCTACTTTTTCAAACCATCTGTCCGGTGTTGTATGCAGATGTGCTCCGAACTCAACATTCGGATATTTCGGAATCAGGTTGGAAAACAAATAGGAAATAACTTCCGGAGTTGAAGAACCGATCGTATCGGATAACGACAATATCTTAACGCCCATATTCGCCAATCGTTCCGTCCATTCCCCAACAATCTCAACATTCCACGGATCTCCGTATGGATTACCGAATCCCATCGACAAATAAGCTACCACTTCTTTATCGGTTGCATGTGCAATGTCCAGAATTTCCTGTAGCGTTACAAGGGATTCTGCTATGGTTTTATGGGTATTCCGCATCTGGAAATTCTCCGATATCGAAAACGGGAATCCCAAATATTTGATTTCCGGATGACGGGATGCATTTTCTGCCCCCATAGTATTGGCAATAATAGCCAGTAATTTGCTTTTGGTTTGTGACAAATCCAATTGTGCCAATACTTCCGAAGTATCCTGCATTTGCGGAATCGCTTTAACGGAAACAAAACTGCCAAAATCAATCGTATCAAATCCTACACGCAATAAGGATTGAATGTATTGCACTTTCTTTTCTGTAGGAATAAACGCCTTGATACCTTGCATGGCATCGCGGGGACACTCTATGATTTTAACTTGTTCCATAATGTTTCAAAGATAAGCTAAAGTTCATAACTTTCAAATATACAAACAAAGCCCTACACGGTTTAAAACGCCTTATTCACGCAAAAACATCGCTTTCAGACAGTTATCCCGTTCCCTTTTTTATAATACTGTAAAGTTTAACAATTTTTATGTTTCGTGTAAGAATAGCTTTCGCCTTATTTTCCCGCCAGTATTTTTTTATTAATCGCCTTTATCAAGCCCGGTCCTTCATAAATAAATCCGGTATAAAGTTGTATCAGACTCGCTCCGGCTTCCAGTTTTTCGATTGCATCTTCGGCCGAGTGAATTCCGCCTACACCGATAATCGGGAACGCTTTATTACTTTTTTCGGAAAGGAAACGAATTACTTCCGTCGAACGTTTTGTGAGTGGTTTTCCGGATAATCCGCCGGTTTCTTTTTTATTTTCGGATGCCAATCCCTCTCTTGAAATGGTTGTATTTGTGGCGATAACACCGGCAATTCGGGTCTCATTTACAATCGCAATGATATCGAGTAATTGCTCATCGGTCAGATCCGGTGCGATTTTTAAAAGTATCGGTTTTTGTTTTGGTTTTCCCTGATTCTTATACTGTAAGGTCTGTAATAGCTGAGTTAACGGTTCTTTATCCTGAAGCGCTCTTAAATTAGGCGTATTCGGAGAACTCACATTTACGACAAAATAATCGACATAATCATATAAGGCGTCAAAGCAGATTTCATAATCTTTAGTCGCCTCTTCATTCGGTGTATTTTTATTTTTCCCGATGTTTCCTCCTATTAGTACACCGTTATTCTTTTTCAGACGTTCTACGGCTTCAATAACACCGCCGTTATTAAACCCCATTCGGTTGATCAATGCACTATCCTCCTTTAAACGAAACAAGCGTTTTTTCGGATTTCCTTCCTGTCCTTTTGGCGTTAGCGTTCCGATTTCAATAAAACCGAAACCCAGATTGGAAAGTTCCTTGTATAATTTGGCATCTTTATCCAATCCGGCGGCCAATCCTACCGGATTTTTAAATCGCAATCCGAAAACTTCACGTTCCAGTCGCGGGTCTTTTTCTTCATAAATAGCATTTAACAAAGAAGGCATTCCCGGGATCTTATGTAAGAAACGAATGGATGCAAAAGTAAAATGGTGAATCTTTTCCGGGTCAAAACGGAACAGGATCGGTCTGATAATTGATTTGTACATAAGTGTGTTGTGTTGTGCTGCAAAAATAGGAAAATATATGGTGTTTCGAAAAGCATAAACCGCCCCAAATTCTGCTATTTTCTATTCCTTTTTAAAAAAATGGGATTATATTTGCTAAAAATCGATTTTTATATGAATGCCTTACAGCCAATAATAGAGCAAGCATGGGAAAACCGTGCATTATTACAGGAAGAAAAAACAACAAATGCTATTCGGGAAGTTATTGAATTACTGGATGCCGGAAAATTAAGAGTGGCTGAGCCAACTGTTGACGGATGGCAGGTAAACGAATGGGTTAAAAAAGCCGTAGTAATGTATTTTCCTATTCAGAAAATGGAAACGCTTGAGGCAGGAATTTTTGAATATCACGACAAAATGCCTTTAAAAAGAGGATATGCTGAAAAAGGTATCCGTGTGGTTCCGAATGCTGTAGCGCGTCATGGTGCTTATATCTCTGCCGGTGTGATTTTAATGCCGAGTTATGTAAATATCGGAGCTTATGTAGATGAAGGAACTATGGTCGACACCTGGGCTACTGTAGGTAGTTGTGCCCAGATCGGGAAAAACGTTCACTTGAGTGGCGGTGTCGGAATCGGTGGTGTACTGGAGCCGTTACAGGCTGCTCCCGTTATCATTGAAGACGGTGCTTTTATCGGTTCAAGATGTATTGTTGTTGAAGGTGTTCGCGTTGAAAAAGAAGCAGTATTGGGTGCCAATGTATGTTTAACGGCATCGACTAAAATCATTGACGTTACCGGCGATACTCCGGTAGAAATGAAAGGTATTGTTCCGGCTCGTTCTGTAGTGATTCCGGGAAGCTATACCAAAAAATTTGCGGCCGGTGAATATCAGGTGCCATGCGCTTTGATTATCGGGAAACGCAAACCGTCAACAGATTTAAAAACGTCCCTGAACGACGCCTTACGTGAGTATGACGTTGCCATTTAATTTTAATGAGCATTAATAATCCAAAAATATCGGCGTTAGCCATTATTCTGAACGAGGAAGACAATATTCGGGAATACCTCCGGAATATGTCTTTCGCGGACGAAATCATTGTTGTTGATTCCTTTAGCAACGATACTACTCTGGATATTATCCGGAATGAATTTCCTCATGTTCGTATTGTACAACGTCCGTTTGACGACTTTTCCAGTCAGCGTAATTTTGCTATCGATTTAGCTTCAAACGACTGGATTACTTTTTTTGATGCAGATGAAAGGGTTACGGAAAACGGTATCCGGGAAATTAAGGAACGGGTTGCTTCCAATCCGGAAGAGGTTGCCTTTTGGGTAAAACGTACGTTTTATTATTCCGAAAAACCGATGTTCTACGGCGGGCAAAATCAGGATAGGGCAATTCGCTTGTTCCGTAAATCCAAATGCCGTTATTCGGATAAACTGGTACACGAGCAACTTATTGTTGACGGAAAAACGGCCAACTTACAAGAGATTATTCACCATTATTCGTTTAAAAACAAAGCGGATTTTCTGGGTAAAAGGCTGCAATATTCGCAACTGCGCGCTCAGGAACTCTATCGTAAAAACCGAAAGCCGAGTGCCTTTCATTTTTATGTTAAACCGGCTTTTCGTTTTTTTAAACATTACGTTATAGAACTGGGATTTTTAAACGGTTCGCAAGGCATATCGTTAGCCAGAATCATGTCACAACATGTTTATATGCGCTATGTTTACCTACAACAGTTATATCAAAACGACAATTCCGATAACCGAAACATGATTATCGGTTATGAGGCAAAACGCGTTTTTCACAATAAAACCGGATTAGGTAATTACAGTCGGGATCTGGTACGGATTCTATCGCGTTTTTACCCCGAAAATCAGTATTTATTATACAATCCGAAACCAGCGAAAAAACCACTTTTCACTATCGAATCGGAGTCGATTTCAGAGAAACAACCAACGGGCTGGTTTAACCGGAAGTTTTATAACATCTGGCGACAACGCACTATTGTTTCCGACCTGAAAAAAGATAAAGTACAACTTTTTCACGGCCTTTCCGGGGAATTACCTTCAGGATTGAAAAAAGCCGGCATCAAGAGTACGGTGACTATTCACGATCTGATCTTTATGCGCTATCCTGAATTTTATTCCTTTTTCGATCGGAAAATTCATTTTTATAAATTTAAAAAGGCAGCACATAATGCCGACAGGGTTATTGCGATCAGCGAACAGACAAAAAGAGACATTATACAGTATCTGAACATACCCGAATCTAAAATAGACGTAATCTATCAGGGATGTCAGAACGTTTTTAAAGAAACCTTTACCGATCAGGAAAAAAAAGCGGTTATCGAAAAATATAACCTTCCGGATCAGTTTGTATTAAATGTCGGCACTGTAGAAATCCGTAAAAATGTGCTGGCTGTTGTAAAGGCGGTTCAGCATATCGATACCCATCTTATTATTATAGGAGGCGAAACTTCCTATACGCAAACGGTAAAACAACATATCAGCGATCACAAAATGGAGGATAAAGTAACCTTTTTAAAAGGACTTAACAGCCGGGAACTCGCTATTGTGTACCAATTGGCTACCGTTTTTATTTATCCGTCCTTATTTGAAGGATTCGGCATTCCGATTATCGAAGCTTTATATTCACGAACACCTGTAATTACAACTAATTCGGGCGTTTTCCCTGAAGCCGGCGGACCGGATAGTCTATATGTAGACCCGACCGACAGTACCGATATACAGGCAAAAATTGAATTATTGCTGCGTGATCCGAATTTAAGAGATGAGATAACAGAAAAAGGTTATATGTTTGTACAGAAATTTAACGATGACAGGATCGCAAAAAAGATCATGGCATTGTATAAAGCTTTGTAAAAAAAACAAAACCTTCTTATTTTTAAGACAATATAAATAATATATAAATCCATAACCCTATGAAAGTCGCCGGTTTTACCTTTATCCGCAATGCCGTTCAAAACGATTACTCAATCGTAGAAGCAATTACTTCCATATTGCCTATCTGTGATGAATTTGTCGTAGCACACGGAAATTCTACCGACACCACATTGGAGCTTATTAAAAGTATTGATTCTCCGAAAATCAAAATTATTGAAACCGTTTGGGATGATACCGTACGTGAAGGCGGCCGTACTTTTGCATTGGAAACCGATAAAGCTTTTAAAGCGATCAGTCCCGATGTAGACTGGGCATTTTATATTCAGGGTGATGAATGTGTTCATGAAAAATACCTGGATACGATCAGAAAAGAGATGGAATTATCTCTTAAAGACCCGAATATTGAAGGATTATTATTTAACTATACACACTTCTACGGTTCTTACGATTTTTATGCTCATTCCCGCAGATGGTACCGCAGAGAAATCCGTATTATCCGTAATCTTCCGGGAATGGAATCGTATAAGGATGCACAAGGATTCCGTTTTGAAGGTCGAAAATTAAAAGTAAAACACATTGCCCCTTATATTTATCACTACGGTTGGGTAAAAGCGCCGAGCGGATTAAAAACGAAAGTTAAAAATACCGGACGTTTTTACAGTAACGATGATGAATGGATCGATACAACATACAATGAAGATTATGAATTCGATTACGGTAATGCCGAACGATTACTGAAATTTAAAGGAACTCATCCGCAAGTATTTCAGGAAAGAGTAAATCGCAGCAACTGGAAATTTTCTTTTGATCCGACTAAAATGGGGCTAAAATTGAATTTCAGAAGACGATTTTTAGCACTTGTTGAAGATCTGACCGGCAAACGATTATTTGAATACCGCAATTACGTAATTGTAAAACGAAGTTAAAACCTATATGACACCGCAACCCAGCCCAGTTAAAATCAGCGGACTGATAATTACCTTTAACGAAGAAAAAAATATCCGGGAAGTAATCGAATGCCTGGACTTCGTTGACGAAATTATCATAGTGGATTCCTATAGCACCGATAATACCGTGGCAATTGCCAATACCTATCCGAAAGTAAAAGTGATACAAAACAAATTTGTAGACTTTACTTCGCAACGTAATCTTGCACTTGATTTAGCCAAGTATAACTGGGTTTTATTTCTGGATGCCGATGAAAGAATTACACCGCCTTTAAAGGCTGAAATCATTGCCGAACTACAAAAACCGGAAACAAAAGACGCTTACTATTTTGTAAGAAAGTTCTTTTTTGCCGGTAAAGCGATTCATTTTTCAGGAACACAAACCGATAAAAATTTCCGCCTTTTCAAAAAAGACAAGGCGCATTATATTCCGGAAAAACTGGTTCATGAAACACTAAAAGTAGACGGAACTGTAGGAATACTTGAAAATAAGTTGCTCCACTATTCGTATGATAATTATGCAATCTATAAGAAAAAGATGATTAGTTACGGCGTACTGAAAGGGAAAGAACTTTTTCAGAAAGGGAAACGTTATAATTTTTTTACCCATTACCTGAAAACTATTTTTAAATTTATCAAAGCTTTTTTTATTCGATTGGGTATTCTGGACGGAAAAAACGGACTCATTATTTCTTATCTACAAGCCTTAAGTGTTCATCACACCTATAAATCGTTAAAATTTAACCAAAAACAAAATATTTAACTCGTTATAACGGTTATTATTAATAACACCTCTCCCATTAATATTATAATTTAAAATGAAACAGAAGATTTGTTTGATTAGTTTCGACAATTGGCACTACGACAAATACATCATCAAATTGCTACAGCAAAAAGGTATTGATGCCTATCATATTAATTTGGGAGGATATAAGCATGCCAATTTAATCTCCCGGGTGATTAATGTATTTTCGAAAATATTTCTGGGTATTAATCTTAAAACCAAAAAGAAACAGGAACATATCTTGTCGGAACTAGAAAAAAACGGACAACACGATATTATTCTTGTAATCAATCCTGATGTTATCGAATTGAAATACCATCAGTTGATTAAACAACATACCAAAAAATACATTGCTTATTTATATGATAGCTTACATCGTTGTCCGGTGGATCATCTGTTAAATGCAGGTCTTTTTGATGAAGTTTTTTCGTTTGATGAACAAGATGCCAAAGCGCATAACTTCATCAAAATGAACAATTATATTTATTTTGACAAAAAGCCGATTCCGGCCGAAAAGCCACCTTATAAAATCACAACAATATCATCGTTTGACAAACGCTTCCCGATCTACAATACGATCGCGAACCAATTGGAACAAATGAAAGCTCCGTTTCATTTTATCTTTGTCAGCCGTAATATCAACTTTAAAAAATTCAAGTATAATTTTAAAGCTGAAGCCGGTGCCAAAACTAACAAGCAACTTTTGTTTCAGTCGAAAAAAATCCGATTGAAACAGTTATTAAAGCTTTATTCTGAAGCCGAAATTATTCTTGATATTGTACAAAACAACCAAACCGGCCTGAGTTTCCGCGTTTTTGAAGCGATGGGAATGCAGAAAAAACTGATAACCGACAATAAAACAATTGTCAATTATCCTTTTTACAATCCCAATAATATTCTAATTATAGATCGTGATAATCCTGTAATTACCCCGGAATTTCTAGCCACCGATTACGAACCTGTTCCGGAAGCAATTTACAATCAATATACACTGGATAATTGGGTTAGTACGATTTTTAACCTCCAAAAATAAACTATGAATGTTTTAATCCTAACGCGGGAATACAAGCATCCGCTACTTCCTCCTTGTGGCGGAACCGGTAACTTTGATACTTTATTGGCTAAAGAATTGGTCAGACAAGGACATAAAGTATATGTTTTCGGAGTTAATAAAACTAATATTGATTTTGAAGATGAAGGCGTTCAGGTACATTATACTAAAAGTTTATTCAAACGCAATTTTGTATACAATCTTCTGAGATCCGTTACGCAAAAGATCCCGGCATTATTGCCGTATCATTTTAAGCTGCACGAAAAAGAAAAACAAGATATCAATGCGCGATTATTCGCCTACATTCAAAAAAACAATCTGGCTATCGACATTATCGAATGTCATGATTTTGAAGGCCTCAGCTTATTCTTAGGCAAAAAAATCCCTTATGTGGTACGTTGTCACGGGTCGTTTTCGGTACTGGAAAAATATTTTGGTTACAAAGTAGAATCCGGACGAAAACACTGTGAAAGAGAAGCTTTTAAAAAGGCTGAAAATGTTATTGCCGTATCCCGTTTTTCAGAGCAGGTTAACCGGGAATTATTCGGTGTTCCGAAATTCAAACTTATTTATAACGGTATCAACATACAAGAGTTTCAACAGGATCCTACAGTTACGACAATTCCTTTTTCTATTTTCTATATCGGAAATGTTTCGGTTGAAAAAGGCGCAGATACCGCATTCCGGGCATTTACACATTTAGCCGAGAAATTTCCGTTAGCAACCTTACATTATATTGGTCGGGAAACACCTTATAAAAGCATACTGGAGAAAGATATTCAATCGCAATCTCTAACTGATAAAGTTCTTTTTCACGGTTATCAGTCCAAAGAAAATATTATCCGATTACTGAGCAGTGCCAATGTGATTCTGTTTCCGTCAAAAGGCGAAAATTTCAGTCTTGCACTTTTAGAAGCAATGGCTTTAAGTAAACCTGTGGTAACGTCAAATCTGGATTCCTTCAGGGAAATTATCACATCCGGTGAGAATGGCTATATTTGCGAAAATGATTCCGATTTTGTAACGGCTGTTTCTGCTATTTTCAACGACAAAATATTGGCCGATTCCCTGGCACAAAAAGCACGAAAAACAATAACAGATGGTTTTAGTATCGAAAAAATGATGACTGAAACACTCGCTTATTATGAAACCGTAATCCGTAATCATTCCTAATCCTTTAGTTTAAAAAATATGAGCCAACCTATTTTATCTGTTGTAATGCCGGTTTATAATGCCGAAAAATACCTTCAGGAAACAATTGACAGCATCTTAAATCAGGATTTCACAGATTTTCAATTGATCATTTTAAATGACAAATCAACGGATAACAGTAAAGCCATTATTGAAAAAAATGCTGCATCGGATTCCCGTATTGTTTTTGTTGACAAAGTAGAAAATGTAGGTCCGGCCCGATTACGAAATGAAGGATTTTCGTTATCTACCGGTGAATTTATCGCCTTAATGGATGCCGATGATATTTCAAAACCGAATCGTTTTACGAAACAGTTGGAATTTTTACGTACACATCCTGAAATTGGTGTTTGCGGAACTTTTTACACGCTATTTAAGCCCGACGGAAAGCGAAAATTAATCTCGTTACCTACTGAGCATATTGATATTAAAACCGATTTTTTATTTTATAATCCGATTGGGAATCCAACGATAATGCTTCGAAAAGCAGCACTAAAAGATTTCCGATTTGACAATGATTTTGTTCCGATTGAAGATTACGAATTATGGGATCGAATCAGTGCTTTTACGGTACTTGCCAATCTCCCGGAATCTTTACTTGATTATCGTTGGCATAATACCAACATCAGTCAGACAAAAATTGACAATGTAAACCGATCACTTCGCAATATCCGATTGGCTCAATTACAGTTCCATTTCGGAATAGCCGCCAACGACTCCAATATTGAAGGCTACCTGAATGCATTGGATTTTAAACGGGGCTTATCGGCCGAAGCGGTTATGAATACCGTTAAAGCCGCTCAAAAATTAATCGAAATTAGTCGCGCATCCGGAACTTTAAATCAAAAGATACTGGAAAAACAAGTCAACCAGATTGCGGTTCGTACTATTCGAAAATCAAAAGAATTTAATAAAACGCTTTTAAAATACCTGCGTAACGAAGGGAAACCGGTTTTTCAAAAAGTACGCTGGTTCGATCGTCTCCTGATTATGCTAAAAGCTTTATAAAAAAAGAGCGAAGATAAAATGATTGTCTTCGCTCTTTTCTCTTTCTTCTTTCTTCTCTATTCTTTTTTCTTTATTCTCTCTATCAATATTTCATACCGAAGTATTTCATCTTGATATAGCGTCTCCAGAATTTCATCCGCATTTTAAAAGAAGCTTCTTTTAGAAAGGTTTGCACCACCTGTTGCGGTTCTTTTTGGTATTCTTCTTTATTTTCGTGTAGTTTTAAGGCTTCAAAAGCAGCATCCTTTAATAGCGATTGCAACACATTTTTCATATTTTGTGTTCGGGATTGCGGCACTTTTTCGTAAATCTCTTTTACATTCAGATACGACGAATAGCGTTGGAAAAAAGCCGATTTAAGCGAATAAATTCCTCCGGCATGCCAACGGTATACACCACCCTGAAAATTCAGGAAAGCTCCTTTTCCGTGACATAAGACCAATCCGTACAACGTATTATCTTTTAAATATTGAAAGTTTTTAAAATCGGCCGGATTAACCGCAGTTCTTCGGAACAAACTGGTTAAAGTATAGGTACAATACGGAACGAAAATACTATTAAAATCGATCGTATACACTGCCGGTAGTGTCTCTTTAAAGTCATTCGGAACCAACTCTTCCCCTTTTCGGTTTAAAAAATCAGTCCAGGTAATCACATAATCCGGATTCGTTTCTAAAAAGTCGACCTGTTTTTGCAATTTATTCGGATCAATCCAATAATCGTCTCCTTCACAAAGTGCAATGTATTTCCCTTTGGCTAACGGAAACGTATTTTCACCCCATATACCACGGGTTCCTATTTTTGAATATTGATTTTCCGTCTGATAAATCGGTTTTATCAATAACGGATATTTGCTTTCAAATTCTCTTAAAACAGCCGGAGTTCCGTCAGGAGAAGCATCTTCATGGACAATAATTTCGAACGGAAAAGTTGTAATCTGACTTAAAAATCCTTCCAATGCATCCCGCAAATAAGCCTCATGCTTAAAGGCATCACACAAAATGCTCACTAAAGGACTGTTAAGATCCTGTCCGTTCCAACCCGCAATTATTTCTTCCTGACTTCTACCCTGTTTCATACGTAATTATTTTCTAACCCGATTCTATCGACTGTCATCTTATTCCGACCAAATACGGTTAGATTGCTTAACTTTTTATATTTTTACAGCACAAATGTAACTATTAAGTTCATTTCTAAACGATAAAAATTTGACAAACCCTACAGTAATGATAACCGTAACCAAAACCTTTTTCCCTGATTTAAAAGAATACGAAAAACAACTCGAACGGGTTTGGAAAAACAAATGGCTTACTAACCGGGGCGAGCTGGTACTGGAGCTGGAACAAAAATTAAACGGTTATTTGTCAACCGAAAATATCATTATCACAAATAACGGTACCGTACCGTTGCAAATTGCCTTGAAAATACTGGGAAATCAGGGTGAAATTATTACGACACCTTTTTCCTATGTCGCGACAACTTCCTCAATTATATGGGAAAATTGTACTCCGGTTTTTGTGGATATCCATCCGGATTACCTGACGATTGATGAAACCAAAATCGAAGCGGCAATAACGCCCAAAACAACGGCTATTCTGGCAACGCATGTTTTCGGGAATCCGTGTGAAGTCGAAGCCATTGCAGCCATCGCTAAAAAGCACAATTTAAAAGTAATTTACGATGCGGCTCATTCGTTTGGTGTTACCTATAAAGGTACTTCCCTATTCAACTACGGAGATGTGAGCACGTGTAGTTTCCATGCGACCAAGCTATTTCATACCGGGGAAGGCGGAGCAATGTTCTGTCAGGATAAAACACTTTTTCATCAATTGTTTTACAGTCATAATTTCGGGCATAACGGACCACTGGAATTTCACGGATTAGGGATTAATGCAAAAATCTCGGAACTACAAGCCGCAATGGGACTGGCTGTTTTACCGCATATGGCAACCATCTTATCCGAAAGAAAAAAAGTAGTTGATTATTACAACGAAAATCTGGATTTCAACCAATTGAAAACCATGACCATTCGCAACAATACAACCTGGAATTACAGTTATTACCCTGTTATTTTGCCTTCGGAAGCGATTTTATTAAAAGTACAGCAGGCACTTAACTATGCAAACATTATTCCGAGAAGGTATTTCTATCCTTCGCTTAATACGATTGAATACGTTGATCAACCAAATCAGACCATGCCGGTTTCAGAATCAGTAGCAAAACGCATACTCTCTTTACCGCTTTATGTCGGCTTGACTACAGAAGAATTAGAACAAATAACCGCTATAATCAATCAGAACGCATGCTAGTAATCGGAGCGAAAGGGTTTGCCAAAGAAATTCTGGAAGTCCTTCACCGGGACGGTCTGAGTGAAAATCTGGTTTTTTATGATGATGTCAGTACCGATCTTCCGGATAAATTATATGCACTTTTCCCGATTATTACCAATCTGGCAGATGCGCAAACCTATTTACAGGAAACCGACAATCGTTTTACGTTAGCTATCGGAAACCCGATATTGCGCAAACGACTTCATGATAAATTTATCGCAATCGGCGGTATTTTTACGTCAACAATATGTTCAAGAACATCAATCGGTACTTTCGGTAATCAAATCGGAATCGGATGTAATATTATGACCGGTTCCGTTATTACCAATGGTGTTACTATCGAACAAGGTGTTTTGATCAACCTTAATTGTACTATAAGTCATGACTGTCATATTAAGGAGTTTACTGAAATTTCACCCGGCGTTAATATAACCGGTAATTGTACGATCGGATCTTTTTGTGCGATCGGTACCAATGCCACGATATTGCCTAAAATAACGATTGGGAATAATGTTGTAGTTGCTGCCGGTGCTGTGGTTACTAAAGATTTACCGGATAATTGTATGGCAGCAGGCGTTCCGGCTGTGATCAAAAAAATACTTCCCGAATTGCCTTTTTAGCGATTACTATACCAAAACAACCGCAAGAAAAGTGATTATCATTTTTCTTTGGCTCAATTAAGTATCAGAGCTGTTACTCCAAAATACTGCACGATCGATCGTATCCGCTACCAAATAAAAGAACGTTATCAATAGGTTTTATAAATCCGGATAGTTAAAAATGTAACTATCTGAATTTTAACTATTCTTTTCGTTCATTTTCCTTACCATTCCATCCAACGATACGATATAACATTAGGTCATACCCTAATTTTGATTTTTCAAATTCGACTTTTATCAATCAAGACTTATTGATTGTTTAAAGCGCTGAAAAATCAAAAATGAAAAAACGTTTATTATATATCGCTCCGGATCATTATGATTTCTATAAGATTGTTTTAAAAGGGTTTCAGGAGTACAGCGATTATGAAGTCGTTATGGTATTTTCCAGTGGCTCTATGCATAGAAATGTTTGGAAACGTCTGCTTCATTTGTTTCAAAAATTGTTTTTTAGAAAAAACGGCAAGCAACTTTATTTTCAAAAAAAAATTATCGAATCCATTAATCGTTATGATTCATACGATCTCCTTTATATCAATCGTCCGGATATTTTCTCTTCCGACATGCTCTCTTTTATTTCAGGTAAGGCCAAACGCTCTATTGTCCATTATTGGGATAGTTTTGATAAAATAAAAGGCCAAAAAGAAACCATTCCGTTTTTTGATATTCATTATAGTTTTGACGAGAAAGATTGTCTTGAATATAAAATCAAACGGATTCATAATTTTTATTTTGCGGAGAATATCACTTCGAAACCGGAACATGATGTTTTCTTTTTGGGTACCTATGACAAACGCTTTGAAAAGATTAAATACATTATTAATCAAATAAGTCGGTCCGGCATAAAAGCTAAAGCACTGTTTTTATCAAAAGATCGGAACACTATAAAAACACATACTTCCGACACGATCTCCTTTATCCAAAAAGCTATTCCGTTTCCGGAATCCATCACTTACAGCGCTAATACCCGTATCCTTCTGGACGTAGATCATGAAAACCAAACCGGTTTGTCCTTTCGTCCGTTTGAAGCTATGGGTTTCCGAAAAAAGCTAATCACAACCAATAGGCATATCAGGAACTATGACTTCTACAATCCGGATAATATTTTTATCTGGACTGATACTACAACGAAAATACCGGAGTCTTTTTTAAATACTCCTTATCAGGAAATTCCAACTGAAATCCGAAATAAATACAGCCTCAAAAATTGGATTGAATCCCTTTTAAATGTTTAAACAATATATGAAAAGAAAGATCTATTTTATCTGCCCTGATAATAAAGCACCAATCGGAGGAATCAAACAACTCTATAAACAAGTAGATATTTTAAATAAAAACGGTTTTAATGCTGTAATTCTTCATAAAAAAAGAAATTTTCGCCAAAAATGGTTTCACAATAATACTCAAATAGAATATAACTACCCGTTGTTTATGCAAATCCGTTCCGGAATAAACAAACGCAAAGCCTCATTCTTAAAGCGATTTTATACTACTATTGTTTATACTTTCCAGCGTATATTCGCTCCGAAACTCAATGATAATGCCATCCTCGTCTTTCCCGAAATCTTCAGTCAGAGTATACATAAAATAAAGATTGATGTCCCAAAAGTAATATTTAATCAAAATTGTTATTACACTTTTATAAACAATTCGATTGATAGTTCTGCTCAGGAAAATCCATATTACAATCAAAATATTCTAGCGACCATTGTTGTTTCAAAAGATTCTAAAAATTATTTATCGTTTGCTGCTCCCGGGATTTCCATGCACCGGATACGCCTCGGTATTGATAATCAAAAATTCTATTACAATCCGCAAAAGAAAAAACAAATTGCATTTATGCCTCGTAAACTCGAAGATGATATTACTCAGATTGTAAACATCTTAAAATACCGAAATAGTTTACAAGACTGGTCACTGGTTAGCATTGATAATAAAAACGAACAGGAAGTTGCCCAAATCATGAGAGAAAGTCATATTTTCTTAAGTTTTAATCACATTGAAGGATTCGGATTACCACCTGCTGAAGCCATGGCTTGTGGCTGCATTGTTATCGGATATACGGGACGAGCCGGTAAAGAATATTTTAATCCTGATTTTTCCTATCCTATCGAAGATCGGAATATCATTGCTTTTGTCCGAAAAATAGAAGATGTTATTTTGCTGTTTGAAAAAGAACCGGGTGTTTTTACAGATAAACAAAAAAAAGCGTCACAATTTATCCTGGGTCAATATAATCTCGATCATGAAGAGCAGGACGTTGTCAATACATGGAATGCGATCATCAACTCATATTGATCAGCCCATACATTGTTGTTCATTGCTACGAATCAATTGTAACATTTGTTTATCTATTCCTTAAAATAAATCTGAAAAAGGATCTCCTAATTGTTGGGGTAGTAGTTTTTTGATCTTATTTTTGCATTAGAAACGGGAAAGTCATTTCCATATCGAAAAGTTTTAAAATACAGCAATACTCAATTTTGCTTTAAAACTCCTTTTCCGAATCTAATTCACTTTATTCTGAAAAAGCATAAATTGCTATAATTTTAAAGACAAGATAATGATTGCAGAAGAAGTTCATAAAGCATATGAAGTCATCAAAAACGGAGGAATCATCTTATATCCTACCGATACGGTTTGGGGAATCGGATGTGACGCCACCAACCCGGAAGCAGTAAAAAAAATTTACGCGCTTAAACAACGGGAAGAAAGCAAAAGTATGATCGTACTGATGAACGGTGACCGCATGGTATACAATGTTTTTAAAGACATACCTGAAGTAGCCTGGCAAATCCTGGATCTTTCTGAAAAACCAACAACTTTAATCCTGGATAATCCGCGAAATGTAGCGCCTAATATTATCGGACAGGATAATACATTAGGAATGCGAATCGTTAAAGAACCATTCTGCTTTAAACTGATGGAACGGATGAAAGTACCGTTGGTTTCAACCTCAGCGAATATCAGCGGTGAACCGACACCAAAATCATTTAAAGAAATAAGCCCAGCAATTTTGCAAGGCGTTGACTATGTTGTAAATTTGCACCACGATAAAATCGGCGGAAAACCGTCGACCATCATCAAACTGTCTGGGAACAGTGAGGTAAAAATTATACGAAAATAAACAGGTTTCCTGCGAACGCAGTTACGATTAATGAAAAAACAAACTTCATATAAAGAGGCATTACAGTCAAAAATTTTTGAAATTATTTCCAATGCGGCTAAAGAATTACAAGTCGAGTCCTATGTTATCGGCGGATTTGTAAGAGATTTGATTCTGGAACGCAATCATAAAAAGGACATCGATATCGTAGCTGTAGGCAGTGGTATCGAACTGGCTTTAAAAGTATCCGAATTGATCCCGCATAATCCAAAAGTACAGGTTTTCAAAAACTACGGAACGGCGATGCTTCGCTATGAAGACATGGATATCGAATTTGTTGGCGCCCGTAAAGAATCCTATCATTTCGACAGTCGTAATCCTGTTGTGGAAAACGGCACACTTGAAGATGATCAAAATCGTCGTGATTTTACAATCAATGCATTGGCTTTATCGTTAAATGAAGAAAATTACGGTGATCTGATCGATCCTTTTAACGGATTAACCGATCTGGAAAACAAAATTATCAAAACACCTTTGGATCCGGATATCACCTATTCTGATGATCCATTGCGTATGATGCGTGCGATTCGTTTTGCTTCGCAACTTAATTTTACTATCGAAACGGAGTCTCTAAATTCCATTTCCCGAAACAAAGACCGGATTACTATTATTTCCGGAGAGCGTATCGTAGAAGAGTTAAACAAAATTTTATCCTCAGAAAAACCTTCCATCGGATTCCTGTTATTATATCAAACCGGGTTACTGGACATTATCCTTCCGGAATTAACCGCTTTAAATCAGGTTGAAGAAATAGAGGGTCATACCCACAAAAACAATTTTTATCATACGCTGGAAGTAGTCGATAATATTTGTCCGAATACAGATGATGTATGGTTACGTTGGTCGGCTTTACTTCACGATATCGGAAAAGCACCGACAAAACGTTTTAATAAAAAACAAGGATGGACATTCCACGGACATGAATTTTTAGGCGGCAAAATGGTCAAAAGAATATTTGAACGTTTACATATGCCGTTAAACCACAAAATGAAATTTGTTCAGAAAATGGTAATGATGAGTTCCCGACCGATTGTATTGGCTCAGGATATTGTTACCGATTCTGCCGTTCGTCGTCTGGTTTTCGATGCCGGAGAAGATGTAGAAAATCTAATGACATTATGTGAAGCCGACATTACGACTAAAAATCCGTCTAAATTCAAAAAATACCATAATAATTTTAAAATTGTCCGTCAGAAGATTGTCGAGGTAGAAGAACGCGACCATGTTCGTAATTTCCAACCTCCTATTTCCGGAGAAGAAATCATGGCTATTTTTAATCTGAAACCTTCACGTGAAATCGGGGTTTTAAAAGAAGCCATAAAAGAAGCCATACTCGAAGGAGAAATCCCGAACGAATACCAACCGGCTTATGATTTTATGATGGAAAGAGCTTCAAAATTAGGATTAAAAAAAGCAACCGAATAAACTTCGGAAACGATAGTAAAAGCATATAAAATGAAAAAACATTTCACCTCCATCGCAAAAACGGCCTTAGTATTAGTCTATTTAGTAATTGTAGCCGGAGCACTGGTTCGTATGACCGGTTCCGGAATGGGTTGTCCCGATTGGCCGAAATGTTTTGGATATTATATACCGCCAACTGATATTAAAGAATTAACCTGGAGTGAAAACCGGGAATTTAAAAAAGGACAAGTGATTATTAAAGAGCAAAGTCTTCTGGTTGCCAAAGATAATTTTACAACCGGAACTGAATTTGAAGCGGATCACTGGGAAAAATACACCAAGCACGATTATGCCGTTTTTAATGCTTCACACACCTGGACAGAATACATCAACCGACTTACCGGTGCTGTAGCCGGACTCGCTTGTTTTATTATGGCTATTGCTTCTTTTTCACTTTGGAAACAGAGTAAGAAGATCACATTATTATCCTGGCTTGTCGTTTTTATGATGGGATTTCAGGCCTGGCTAGGTGCAACGGTAGTTTATTCCGTTTTAAATCCGGTTAAAATTACGGTTCATATGGTGATGGCACTGGTTATTGTTGCTGTTATACTTTATATTATTCGTCTGGCAAAACCGGTTTCATCCGATAAAATTTTCAATCCGATGTTCCGGAATATCCTTTGGATAGCACTTGCCTTAACACTGGTTCAGGTTGTTTTAGGAACACAGGTACGTCAGTTTGTCGACGAACAGGTAAAATCAGGTATTGGTAATGAAACCCTTTGGTTAAGTAATCCGGAAATCAGTTTTTACTTCCACCGAACTTTCTCTTTTGTGGTATTTTTAGCCAATTTATTTCTTTATCTACGCAATAAAAGACTTGGATTGGGTTTTTCAAAAATCAACTGGGTTATCCTTTTACTGGCGCTTGAAATTATTTCCGGTATTGCGATGTATTATCTACATTTTCCATTCGGTAGTCAGGCGATTCACCTGGTATTGGCTTCCATCTTATTTGGCGTTCAATTCTATATGATTCTTGAAACCCGTAAACAAAATGGGATCCAATAAAAAATGGATCCTAACCGATCCATTCTTTAAAATCACTAACCCGTTCCCGACTTACGATGACCTCATCGCCTTTATAAGTCGGTAGAACTACTTTTAACCGGGAGTTACTGTATAAGACAATTTCTTTAATCGCCCGCATCGGAATAATGAATTTCCGGCTTACGCGGTAGAAGTCTTTCGGATCCAGTTCCGTTTCCAGTTGTTCCAGTGTCTGGTCCAACAGATAATCTCTGTTATCAGTAGTATGAACGTATGTTCCTTTATTTTCGCTAAAAAAGCATTCCACTTCTTCAATTGGAATCACTTTTAGTTGTTGTCCGATTTTAACAGTAAATCGTTTTTTATAACTCTTATCCGCCGGAGTGACCAACATTTTTTTGATCATTTCAAAATCCAACGCTAAGTGTTGTGGTTCCGGGTTTCGTTGTCGGAATTTATTCAGTGCAAATTCCAGATCATCTTCATCAATCGGTTTTAGCAGATAATCAATACTGTTAAGTTTAAATGCTTTTAAAGCATATTCATCATAGGCAGTGGTAAAAATAACAGCACTTTTGATATCAATAGCTTCAAAAATTTCAAATGACAATCCGTCCGAAAGCTGAATATCCAGGAAAATAAGATCCGGATGCGTGTTATTCCGGAACCATTCCAGCGATTCTTCAACCGAATGCAACAGCGTATTAATCTTTAAACCCAGTTTTTCCACTTTACGTTGCAACAATCTTGCAGCCGGCTTTTCATCTTCAATAATTATAATATTCATCGTATTGCTATTTGGCAGTTATTCCCATTTTTCTTTTTTCTCTTTATCCATATATTCCCGGATCTTGCGGTTTTCCCAGTTTTGTCCGAAAAAAAGGTCATATCCGAAAACCCGGATTCCGTGTGCTAAAAGTCCTATTCCCCAACAAATCGCAGTAAAGAAGTTTTTAATCTGAAAATAGCTTTCCCCTTCTTTCATATCCTGAATATTCAGAAATACGATAAATGCATTGACAAGCAGATAAACCAAAAGGTGTGTATAAAATCCTTTGATCCGTTTTACTCTTCTTACAGCAGCCTCGTAACGATTATCTTCACTGTATTGTTCTTCCCATGAACGGTATTTCCTAGCCATCTTAACTCCAGTTTTGTTTGCCTTTTTGTTCTTCTTCTAAAAATTCTTTCATTTTTCGCTCTTCCCAGTTACGTCCTAAAAACGGCATATAGTTAAATACTTTCATTCCGTGAAAAGCCACCCCGATTCCCCATCCGATCATCGGATAAAAAAACCACAAATGCTCCGGTGAAGTTAGCAAATTGATGATTAAGAGCGTTATATTCACTGCGATATAGCCCGTTAGATTTCCGTAAAAACCTTTGATCTCCTCGACTCTTTTTTTAGCGATACGGTATCGCTCTTCTTCGTTATAATTGCGTTCCATGTTTGTTTCTTTTACTTATTTCCAGTTCTTTTTACTGTTATTATCCTGTTCCTCCATCAATTCTCTGATTTTGCGTTCCTCCCAACTGGCTCCGTAACCTAAAACACTAAATCCGTGAATAAAAAGTCCCATTCCCCAGCCTAGCATCGGGAACCAAAACCACTGAAAACCGGGTGAAAAATACAGGTTAATAAATATCAGGGACGGGATCACTATACAATAAGACATTAAATTTCCATAAAATCCTTTTAAAGCTTCTACTTTCTTTTTGGCTCTGTAATAAGCCGTATCGTCGTGTTTTTCATACGTTTCCATAATACCGATTTGCTTGGTTAACATTGGTAATTGTACCGTGAATTTTTTTTCAGTTTGATCAATATTCACTTGACGATCGGTCAGTATCGCATAACGGTCGATAATGTTTTGCAGTCCCACACCCTGCCGATCTTTTAAAACTTCTTTTTTTTGCAGATCATTCTGTACCACCAGATAATTGTTCTGTTCGAATATCCGTATATGCAATGGTTTTTGCTCGCTAACGATATTGTGTTTTATTGTATTCTCTAATAATAATTGCAAGGATAGCGGAACAACTTTAGCATCCGGATTTTGCAATTTTTCCGGGTGTTCGTAAAAAATACTGTTTTCAAAACGCATTTTCAACAAATTCATATACGTTTTCGCAAATGCCAGCTCCTCTTCCACACTCACCAGTTCTTTATCTTTTTGCTCCAGTACATAACGGTAAATTTTGGATAGCGACGATGTAAATCGCTGGGCATTATCCGGGTTTTCTTCAATCAAAGAACTTAGTACGTTGAGACTGTTAAATAAGAAATGAGGATCAATCTGATTTTTCAGGCTTTCAAATTTGGCGGAAGCCGTTCCGGCGATGATCTTTTGCTGTTTTACCCGGTTTTCCTGATAGGCCCGGTAAAAGTAGACCATATGTATAATCAGAGCAATGATAAACGTAATGATAACAGATGCGATATAATTCCGGGGACTTTCTTTGGCTAAAAATTCCTGAAACGATAATCCGGTAAAACGCATTTCTTCAAAAGCCCGTAACAGAAATATCACACCGATTGAAATTATAAAGGAAGCGGCAAATCCGATAAACACTCTTTTTACAGCAAATCGATCTTGTACAAATATTCGATCCAACACAATAAACACGACCATATTAGCCATATATAATACCACGGTGTACAGCATCGTAAATTCGACACTCAGCCAAAAACTATGATCTATAGTTACCGGGTTTCCATTGAGCCACCGAAGGAAAAGCAATACTAAAATGATTGCGATACCCAGCCCTATAGCTCTTAAAAAATGTTTCAGATAAAGATTCATATTTGCTTTTCGTTTGTCCGTTGGATTATGCCTCATCCGACGTATTTATTATTTACAGGCTTTTAATAATTCCTGCGCTCTGTCCAATCCCCAGTTCGGATGAAATACCGATTCCGGTTTAAAAGTAGCAAAAAGATTAATTGATTTCTCAATCTGCGCGCACATAGGCTTTGTATCTTTTCCGAAATATTTAGCCCCTCCGATTTCAAATTCAGCTTTACAATACACTACTCTCGGATTATTCGGTGCCAATGCCAACGCTTTATAATACTGTTCCATTGTTTTTCCGGTATATTTCATTCCGTTGGACTGCGGATCATATACTATCCATGCCGTATAAATTAATGCTTGTGTTACCAAAAGCTCCGGGTTATTCGGACTAATTGCACTGGCTTCATTTTCGGCTTGTTGTGCTTTTTCTAATAAAGTCGGAATTTTTTCTCTGTCGGGATTTCCAAATGCTTCTAATGTATTGATCAAGGTTACATAGTAATTCGGAAGCCAGTTGTCTTTTTCGACTAAAGCAATTCGCTCAAAAAGTGCTTTTGCTTCTGTTGATTTTCCGTCTTTCCACAAGCCCATCGCTTTGGTCATTCCTTGTTCATATTGCGATTGTGAGAATGCTATACTGCAAACGAATAAAACTACTGTTGTGATAAATTTTGTCATGATTATTGTTTTTTTGTTGGTTAGTGATTTATTTTTTGATGATTGAAACTTTAATTAACACTTCAAAGGTATTTTGACCGGTTGTCTTTTAAAATTAATACTGACTCAACTGTTGTTTTTGAAGGATGAACTGTTACAGATTCTCCAATTGGTTCGATTTCTTATCCTGACTGATGGTCCAGAAGAATCCGACAAAGAAGAAACGATCTGCCGGTTGTCCTATCGCCTGACGCTGAAACTGTCCGCTTACATCCCGTGAATTAGCATATTGATATCCAAATACATTATCGCTTCCCAGTACGTTTGAAACCGAGAAATACAATATTTTTTGTTGGGATAACAGATAGGCCCAACTCAAACTCAAACTATTATAGCTTTTTGTTTTTCCGTTCATAAAAGCGATTTCGTTCGGGTTATTATAAGGACGTCCCGTAGCAAAGCTATTCGTCACACTCAACTGCGAGCGCAAATCATTAATCCAGTATTTACCAACTATCGAAAGGGTATGATTTGCAATAAAATTAGGCGTTACTTTATCGGTATAATTTTTATAATCTCTTTTACTGTCGATATAGGAATAGGATACCCAATAATCCAGGTTTTTAAAGGTTTTACTATCTCTCCAAAACAAGTCGAAACCTTGTGCATAACCTGTTCCGTTATTCGTAAACAGACTGCTGTATTGCGGTGTAACGGTATTGTACTTTACCAGATTGGCATAATCTTTATAATACAATTCGGCGCGTAAGGTTCTTCCGTTCGGGTTATAGCTATAATTCAATAAATAATGGGCTGTCTTTTCCGGTTCAAAATTCGAAGTATATTTCAGGTATTCCTGTTTCGGTAGTTGATGAAAATCACCATAAGCCAGCGACAATTGTCCGTTTTTGTTCGTTCTGTAGGCCAATGACACTCTCGGTTCCAATACTGACGTTGCAATCAAATCGCTGTACATTCCGCGAACACCCGCTTTTACAGCAAAATCAGATGATAAAAGAATATCCGTTTCCGCATATAAAGCGCCGATATTACTGGTATATCCTGTTTTGAATTCATTGGATAGCTGACGGTAATTTTCATTGAAATCGGTCGTAAAATAATCCCCTCCGAAAATTAATTTTATGCTATTTGAAAACTTTTTACCTAATTTCAGTTTCAGGTGCGCTGCATTTTCCTGATCTTTTAAAAAATTAGCGTTCAAATCCGTTTTAGTCAGGCTATAACCGTAACCGATTCCGGTTTGAAGCGTCCAGTTAGCACCGAAATTCCCTTTATAAGAAGCATTCACATATAAATTATTATTTTGAGTCGCTACACGGATCGGATCCTCATAATTGATATCCTTTTGATTCAGGTCGAAATTAGCATAATCGAAAGCGGAATACAGTTTAAACAATCCGTTTTTAAACTGGCGACGGAAAACCATTTCACCCGACATGGATTGGTACGGTTTGTTCCAGTCTACATCTTGTTTAATTGCTTTTTGATAGGGTTCCAGATTGATATAAGATGTATTGATACTAAAAGATCCTTTTTCCCATTTCTTTGTATGTCCGACACCTAAGCCAACTGTCATAAGAGAAACATCTGTTTTTTCCTGATCCGGCTCATTAATCGTACTCATTAGCAATACACTGGATAAAGCGTCACCGAATTCGGCTGAATAACCACCGGTTGTAAATGAAATTCCGCTAAACAAAAAAGGAGAAAAACGACCGCGGGTTGGTAAATTATTTGCTGAAGCACCATAGGGTTGCGCTACACGGATACCATCGATATAAGTTTGCGTTTCATCCGATTCTCCGCCGCGAACAAACAAACGACCGCTTTCGCCTACGATTTGTGCTCCCGGAAGCGTTTGCAAAGCCCCGATAATATTACCCGGAGAACCTGCCGTTGTAACAATATCCAACGGTTTTAAAACGGAAGCCTTCGAATTGTCACCCGCCTGAAAAGATCCTACCGAAATCACCACATTATCCAGTGCATTTACACTGGCTTTTAATTGAAATGAATGCGGTTGATACGTTTCAATAGCAATAGTTTCACGGGTGGTTTCAAACATAATAAAACTGATAGCCAAAATTTGTTTGCCTTTTGTATCGGTTTCGAAAGTAAAGGTTCCATCGGCACCGGATGAAGCTCCGTCATAAGTCCCTTCGATAAACACATTAGCTCCTTCTACCGGTTTTCCTTTCTGGTCCGTTACTTTTCCGGAAATTTTTGTTTGTGCCTGTAACATCAGACAACATAAAACACTACAAATTGTAAGTATCGTTTTCATCATTTTTTGTTTTTTGATAGGTCAAAGTTGCAACAGCCCACTATTTTTTACTAAAAAAGAATACCGAACTGTAATTTTTCAGGGATGAATTGTGATTTATTTTTCCAACCCGTTATATCTTGTTTTAAAATGACGTAACTTAGTAGAAGATCAAACTACCGAACTATGGATATTGAAGCTTTACAAATTCTTTGCACGTCCTTTCCCGGTGTTACCGAGGATATAAAATGGGGCAACGATCTGTGTTTTATGATCGCGAATAAAATGTTTTGTGTTATGGCGCTTGACAGTGTACCGCTAAATGTTTCATTTAAAGTAACTGAAACTGAATTTGCAGAACTCACAGCCCGGGAAGGAATTAAACCGGCACCTTATATGGCTCGGTACAATTGGGTACTGGTTGAGGACAGTTCTCGTTTAAATCCGGAGGAATGGAAGCATTTTATTGCGCAGTCCTATCAACTGATCAAAGGAAAACTCCCAGCTAAAACGCAAGCCTCCATATCCTAATCTAAAACCGGTTATCATGAAAATTCCGACGCAATATTTACCGGTTATGCCCTACATCATTACCGATCAGGCAGACGCTTTTCTGGATTTTACCAAAAAAGTATTCGGCGCGAAAGAGCAATTGATTGTTCCCGGCGAAGGGGAACGTTCCATTATGCATGGTGAAATCCGGATTTTTGATGCCGTAATCATGTTTGCTCAAAAACCGGAAAATTTTGATTGTCGGCCGTGCGGCATGTTTATTTATGTAGAACAAGTCGACCCTATTTATCAAAAAGCATTGCAGCATAATGCTGTTTCCCTTATGCACCCCATACAACAGGACTACGGTTATACTGCTGGTTTTGAAGATCCTTTCGGCAACCAGTGGTGGATTGTTTCACCATAATTTTAACATTTCAAGACCGTTTTTTCATATCACAATGGCTATTTTTGTGTACCGAAATTGATATTATGCTCTTGAAATGAAAAAAATAACACGTATCAAGAAAAATCATCGCCTGATTGTTTTTCAAAAATTAGTTCTTACAGCCGCTATCATTGGTTTTTTAAGTGCCCTATTAGGTAACACATTAAAAAAAATCACCGAACATTACGAAAGTATTTTCTTTACTCTTGCCCGGCAACACTGGATGCTATATCTGCTTTTCCCGATACTGGGTTTTTCTATCATTTATTTTTTAAGGCAGACTTTATTCCGCAAAAAGGAAAACAAAGGCATAAAGGAAATTTATGAAAGTACCGATTCCAAAACGAAACACCTGCCGGCATATAAAGTCAGTTCGCATTTTATCAACGGATTAATTACGGTTATTTTCGGAGGTTCCACCGGAATTGAAGTTTCAACAGTAGTCGCTTCTGCCGCTATCGGTTCGGTTGTTCAACAAAAAGAAAATCTGTTTAAACGCTATAAAACACAACTGATTTGTGCCGGGATTGCTTCCGGAATTACAGCACTTTTCGGTAGCCCGATTGCCGGATTGATTTTTGCTTACGAAGTTATCTCCCGAAAATGGTCCCGTTCTTTTTTACTGACAAACGGAGTTGCCGTAGCCGTAGCCTTTGCCTTTACGTATTTTGTAGATAACCAACCTCTTTTTTCAATCAATGTATTGCCCTGGCATCTGCATGCACTTCCCTATATGATACTCTTAGGTATGATTGCCGGAGTAAATGCGGTTTATCTGAACCGATGCGTCATGCTTTTTAAACAGAAATTTGCTGCAATCGACAAGCATCATTTCCGAATTATCATCGGAGCCGGTTTTGTAAGTCTGGCTTTAATTCTGTTTCCGCAACTTTACGGAGAAGGCTATCACGCCGTAAAAGAACTGATTTCACAATCGGGACATTTTAATCTGTCCCTTTCTTTCGCTTTAACACTATTGTTTGTTATCCTTTTAAAACCGATTGTCACTTCATTAACTTTGGTTTCCGGTGGTGATGGCGGCGTATTTGCTCCGAGTTTGTTTATCGGTGCCTTTTTAGGTTTGTTAACCGCTTCTGTTTTAAACACCTATTTTAATGCCGGTGTTTTACCGGTTAACTTTATGGTTATCGGAATGGCGGCTATGTTAAGCGCCAGTATCCATGCTCCGTTTACCGCTTTATTTTTAGTGTGTGAAGCGATTGGTGATTATACGTTGTTTTTCCCGATACTAATCGTTTGTCTGATCTCGAAAACTACGGCCAAATTGATCTATCCTTATACTGTTTATAGTTATTCCCGAGTTTAAAATGCCTACACCAAAAATAAAACGCAATTACCGCAAGGCCCGTTACGTACTCTATAAAGAAACATTAGTCGATTACAGAGAGCATTTTTGGGCTTTCTTGGGATCGTTTGTCGGATTGGGAATTATTTCTTACCTGCAATACGGTTTGTTTACGCCCGAAGATTATACGTTTCTGATCGGTTCATTCGGCGCCTCATGTGTTTTGGTCTATGGCGTTATTCAAAGCCCGTTGGCACAACCTCGTAATCTGATTGGCGGTCATGTTATTTCGGCCATAATCGGTGTTACGGTACAACAACTGATTCCTGATATTCTTTGGATTTCAGCTCCGTTAGCAGTCTCTTTATCAATCGTTTTTATGCAAATTACCAAAACATTACATCCGCCCGGCGGCGCCACAGCATTGATTGCAGTCACCGGTTCTCCGCAAATTAAAGAATTGGGCTACTGGTATGTTTTGTCACCCGTATTAAGCGGCGCGCTGATCCTTTTGGTTGTTGCATTGGTTTTCAATAATATGACCGCTAAACGACAATATCCTTCTCATCCGAAATTTACGCATTTCAAAAAAAGAATTATCGGACGTCTGAAGTCATAACCAAAAAAAAGTACTGCTAAAAGTGCGAATTAATAACAAAATGATATCAATATTTTAATTACTCTTAAAATATTATAATTATAAGATTAATTTTCTTAGTATTGCAAAACAATATTAACTACCTTAAACTATGAAATACTTTAAATCTCTATTAGTTATCGTTGCTTTATTCGCTTTAAACACGATTTCAGCACAATCTATCACTGATAAATGGACTCAAGTCAGAAATTATCAGGATTTGTTAACTAAAACATCACGCGATGCTCAGAATGGTAATTTCAATCCGCTTAAAGCTAATTCTGAAACATTGGTACAATATGCTGAAGCCATCGATACCAACAAATTCCCTGAGTATGTAACCCGTACATCCGGTTTATCAGAAAAAATTCAGGCGTTACAAAATGAGACAAAAACATTAAACGATATCATCAACAGTAAAGGTACTAATGATGCCATCTTAAAATCCCTTGCAAAAGTAGAAGGTTCTTTTAAAAACGTTCTTAACACTGTTAACGGAACAGCGACATCCAAAACCGCTGCTCCTGCAAAAGCAAAAAAATAATCGGAAAGCCTAGTTAACACTAGGCTTTTTTATTGCTATATTCGCCATATGTTATCTCTCAATAAAGTTCACCATATCGCTATCATCTGCTCTGATTACGCCGTTTCTAAACGCTTCTATACCGAAATCCTCGGATTGACTATTATTCAGGAAGTCTATCGAAACGAACGGCAATCCTATAAATTGGATCTGGCCATTAACGGTAATTATTGCCTGGAACTTTTTTCTTTCCCCAATCCGCCGCAACGTCCTTCCCGCCCGGAAGCAGCCGGATTACGCCATCTTGCCTTTGAAGTAGACAATATTGACATTACACACGAATATCTTCTAAAAAACAATATTGAAGCCGAAGCAATTCGTATCGATGAATACACCGGTAAACGCTTTTTCTTTATCGCCGATCCGGATGAGTTACCTATAGAGTTCTATAATCGATAAAAAGTTACTCTTAAACTGATTTTTTATATTTTTATAACATTTAAATTTACTTTAGTTATAAAACAATATAATCAATCATGTTACAACGAATATTTTCTTTTTTACTATTTACACTCTTATCCTTCAATCCGATTCATTCTCAAAATACTACAAAAAATATTCTTTTCGTAGGGAACAGTATGACGTATTACAACGATATGCCGGTAATATTCCGCGATATCGCCAATAACAAAGGAAAAAATGTAGCCACACAAATGCATGCTCCGGGAGGTACCGGCTTTATAAATCATGTTACCAATCCGCAGGTCTACAATCTTTTTAAGAGCAAAGAATGGCATGCTGTTATTCTTCAACCCGGTACTGGTGAATCAGCCGGTGTTACATCATCTGTAAACACAACGGCTCAACGGGGACAAATCCTGATTGATTCCATTCGAAAATACAGTCCTTGCGCCAAAATTATGTTATATGAAATTCCGTATGGAGTACCCGCTGCCACAGATTATGCTACCTACTTTGTACTACAGACTCAGATTCGGGATTCTATAACCAAAATGGCCGATTTATTACATATTCCGTTCGTACCAGCCGGTGAAAGTGCCCGTATGCATTATAATACACAGCAAGATTTATTACTGCACAGTACTTACAATGACGTTCATCCTAATTTAAACGGGTCCTACTTAGTAGCTTCCACTATGTATGCTTCTCTTTTTCAGGAACCGGTGACCGGTACCACTTCTTTTAACGGTATACCACAGGCTACAGCAACTTATTTCCATTCTATTGCCGATGAAATCGTTTTACCGAATAAAGCCAACTGGCGAATCAATACTTATAATCTTCATGCTGATTTTGACTATCAAATAACCGATACTACTGTAACGTTTACAAATACAGCAACGAATTTCACAACTCTTGAATGGGATTTTGGTGACGGAAATACAGCTAATATTCTTAACCCGGTACATACTTTTGCTAATAACGGACAAAAGACAGTCCGTTTAAAAGTAATGCGGGATAACTGTTCGGAAATAATAGAAAAACAAATTGATCTCAATTCTTTAGTCCTTACCGATTTTTTCCGTTCTCAGATAACCCTCTATCCGAATCCTGCAAAATCACAATTGAATATCACCGGTAAGGTCGCTACCGGAATCCGTATTTTCAATAGTATCGGACAAAAGGTATACTCGAATACGACCAGGCAATTACAACACGAAGTCAACCTATCAGGTTTTACAAACGGAGTGTACTTTCTTATAACAGATGATAATCAGATCTATAAATTCATCAAGTCCTAAATATTCGCCTCCCATTTTTCAGGACTCCGAAAACAACATAAAACACTAAAAAAGAAAGCCTTATAAAACTTAGTCAAAAAATTATCAACACTAATTGGAATCAAAAGTATTAACCGTAACTTTGGCTTTTTAAAAACAAACAAGGTTATGGTTTATAAATTTAGAGTTATACTCGATGCCGAAGAGGACATTTTCAGAGACATAGCAATTCTGGAAGAGGATACTTTGGAGGATTTACACAATGCTATCGTAAATGCTTTCGGCTTTGACGGAATGGAAATCGCTTCATTTTACACTTGTGATGACGAATGGACACAGGAAGATGAAATCCCGTTGTTTGATACCGGTGATGTTCCGGGCGAACAAAAAACCATGGCTGATTACCCGCTTTCTTCCATTTTAGATGAAGACAGTACAAAAATCATATATGTTTATGATTTCTTTAATATGTGGACGTTTTTCGTAGAACTGGCCGCTGTGGAAGATGCTGAAAACGGTGCTAACTATCCGGAATTATTATTCGCTCACGGTGAATTACCGACCAATGCGCCTACAAAAGATTTTAACAGTCCTGTGGTTTCTAATGATGATATGTACGGTGAATTCGAAGACGATTTTGACGAAGAAGACATGGACATGTTTGACGGTGACGACAGTTTCAACGATTATGGTTTCGAAGAAAACTGGAACTAATCAACTTATTTTCAATTAATTAAAAAATAAAAAAATCATGCCGTTATAAAAACTTTATTGTTTTTATCCGGCTGTTTTTTTCGCCATATACCAATAATAACACCATGATAAACTTATTCAATACCCACATCGACAACCTTTCTATCCACAGAGTAGGAAATAAAAGCCGTAGCGAAGCTTATTTTTTATCGGAAACTCCTTATAGTCTGAATGATGAGATTATGCCTTTATTAAAGGAGTACTTCTTTAAACCTTTCCGTGAAAAAGAGGAAAATTATTTCCAGTTTGCTCATGATGTAGATTTGGATTATAATGAAATGTACAATTTTGCAAACGAGATTTTTACAAATCCGGGAAGTATTCATGATGTTTCTAAAAAAATAACCAAACATTTATTCGAGCAATCCAACCATCCGCACATTAAAAACGGAGAAGTATATGTAACGTATCTGACCAATGTTTCGATTGACAATAATCCTGTTGATGCAATCGGAATTTTTAAGAGCGAATTAAAAGCCGATTTCCTTCAGTTTGAAGAAAACGGTTCGACATTGGAAATGATCTTACAACAAGGGATCAACCTGAATAAACTGGACAAAGGATGTCTTATCTTCAACTATAAAAAAGAAGAAGGCTATAAGATTTTAACAATCGACAGCAACCGTTATGATGCGCGTTACTGGTTAGAGCATTTCCTTTCGGTAGATGCTTTCCAGGATGAGAACTTTATGACTAAAAAATACCTGAAATTCTGCCAGGATTTCGCTAAAGAAGTTGTTTTACCGGCCGAAGACAAAAAAGAAGAAGTAATGTTTATGAATCGTTCGGTAAATTATTTTGCTAAAAATGATGAATTCGAAGAAACCAACTTCCTAAACGAAGTAATCGATAACCCGGACCTGATTTCTGAATTCAAGAATTATAAAGTAGACAAAGGAGAAAAATACAGTATCGAAGATTTAACAAACTTCCCGATTGCGAATGCTGCTGTTTCCGATGCCCGTAAAAAGATGAAAAACATCATTGAACTGGACACCAATATCCAAATCAAATTGGATTTTATCAATCCGGAAAGTGCTGAAAAATTCGTAGAAAAAGGATGGGATGAAGAAAAACAGATGTATTATTATCTGGTATATTTCAACAAAGAGCAAAAAAGCTAAAAAATATTAAGAGGTCTAATGACCTCTTTTTTTTTTATGACCCCGCAACATGTTTGTTTTTTTTCCGTTCCTTACATAATTTTTATATCTTTAAGTACCGATTACTTCTGATAAATGTTACAAAAAACCGCTGCTTTTCTGATTTTGTTTCTGATTCTCGCATCAAACGGATATGCGCAGGACAACAAAACCAAAACCAAAGCCGATTCGACTAAAGTTATTTATCAGGACATTGAAAAATATTCCAAGAAGAAAAAGTTTACCAGTTTTATTCACCGGCTTATTTTCAGACCAACCCGAAGCGTTACCACTCCCAAAAAAGAGATTAAAAATGCCCCTCCGCCTAAGGCAGCTTCTTATCTTCCTTTTGAAGGAAAAGTAATCCGGAATATTAAAATTGAAACTTTGGATCCGTTTGGTTACTCCGTGAACAATGAAGAGGAAGTTCCGAACAAATGGATTGAACGTTTCGGTAACCGGATTCACGTGCGAACCAAAAACTGGACCGTCCGCAACCTTTTACTTTTTAAGAAAAATGAAACTATCGATTCGTTAAAAATGCGGGAATCCGAACGTCTGATTCGTCGTCAGCGTTATGTACGCAGTGTCGTGGTAAAACCTATTCCAACTTCCAGCCCGGATTCCGTAGATGTTGTGGTTCGCGTATTGGATTCCTGGAGTTTTATTCCAACCGGAGCCATATCCAGCTCCCAAAGCAATCTGGAATTAACCGAACGTAATTTTATGGGATTGGGACACGAATTCGAAAACAATTTCAAACAACGCTTTTCCGATAATAAAAGTGCTTATAGTGCCCGTTATACGATCCCGAATATCAGAAATACCTATATCAACACCACACTTCGTTACGAATACGGTCTTGAAGACGATTATATTAAGGGGATTTCGATCGAACGTGGTTTCTTTTCCCCGTTAACCAAATGGGCCGGCGGTTATAGCTTTGAACAGAATTTTCATAAAGAAGAATTTAAAGACGGAACTTTTGACGATCTCGGCAATCCCAACACCGTTTTTCAAAATTTTAAAGCCGAAGGACAAAACATTTGGGGCGGTCGTGCCTTTCGTATTCTAAAAGGTCGTTCGGAAGACAATCGGGTAACGAATCTGGTAACCACAGCCCGGTATTATAATTTAAAATTTATTGAAAAGCCGGGTATCGAATTCGACTCCATTAATTTTTTTTCCAATACGCAACTCTATTTAACCAGTATCGGAATCACTACCCGTAGTTTCGTACAGGAACGTTATTTATTCAACTATGGCATTATCGAGGACGTTCCGGTTGGACGCGTATATTCGATTACAGCCGGAATCCATCATAAAAACGCATTAAAACGTATGTATCTTGGCGGAAGACTATCATCCGGTGATTATTATAATTTCGGTTTTTTAGGAACCACGGTCGAATGGGGCGCTTTTTTTAACGGTTCGTCAACCGAACAAAGTGTTTTCCGTTTTGAACTCAATTATTTTACCAAGCTGATGGAATTGGGTAATTGGAAGTTCCGACAGTTTATCAAGCCCGAATTTATAATCGGAAGTCATCGTTTACCAACGGAACGCGATTTACTGACTTTATCCGGAAATAACGGGATTCAGGGATTCGACAGCGTAGATTTTTACGGTAGTCGCAAATGGCAGCTTACGATTCAGACACAATCCTATATGCCCGGAAGCTGGTACGGCTTCCGTTTTAGTCCGTTTGCTAATTTTTCGTTCGGTATGTTAGGTGATCAGGACCACTTGTTTTCCACCCGCCTGTTTTCAAAATTCGGTCTTGGTGTATTGATCAGTAATGACTATCTGGTCTTTAACAGTTTTCAGTTATCTTTTGCTTTTTATCCGAGTATTCCCGGAGCCGGCGATAATATTTTTAAAACCAACTCATTCAAAAACACCGATTTCGGATTGCAAAACTTCCAAATGGGTAACCCTGCTTTGGTTCCGTATCAATAATTTCACTTTTGCCGTAACAAATCGGAAATTGACTCGTCTTATTTTAATCAATCAAAAAATAATACTTTGGAAACAATCCTTACCATTCAAAATTTAGATAAAAGATTCGGGAATGTCCATGCTGTTAAAAATGTTTCTTTTGAAATCAAAAAAGGAAACGTTTATGGTATTTTAGGACCAAACGGAAGCGGTAAATCGACCACGTTGGGCATCATTCTGAATGTTGTCAATAAAACGTCCGGTAACTATACCTGGTTCGACGGTAAAATGGACACTCATCATGCACTGAAAAAAGTAGGTGCAATTATCGAACGTCCTAATTTTTATCCTTATCTGACAGCCGAAGAAAACCTGAAACTGGTTTGTAAAATCAAAGGCGTTAGTTACGATAAAGTACAGGAAAAGCTTGAAGTTGTAGGACTTCACGAACGAAAAGACAGTAAATTCAGAACTTTTTCATTAGGGATGAAACAACGTCTTGCTATTGCCTCGGCTTTACTTAATGATCCCGAAATTCTGATTCTTGACGAACCTACAAACGGGTTAGATCCGCAGGGAATCCGACAAATTCGTGACATCATCAAACATATTGCCTCATTGGGAACGACAATTTTACTGGCCTCTCACCTTTTGGATGAAGTAGAAAAAGTGTGTACGCATGTGGTTGTACTCCGTAAAGGAGAAATTCTGTACACCGGGACTGTTGACGGTATCATTTCGAACGAAGGCTTTTTTGAACTTCAGTCGGATAATCATGAAATGCTGAAATCCGTTTTAAAAGGTCTTACTGTAATTGATAAAATAGAAGAAGACGAAGGAAAACTATTTGTGTACTTAAATGCACCGTTAGAAGCTTCGGAACTTAACCGTTATCTGTTCCGGAACAACATTGTTCTGAATCATCTGGTAAAACGAAAACACAGTCTTGAAGAACAGTTTTTACAATTAACCAGCAATCAGTAATTTCATCAATCACAATCCAACCTCATGAAACGTCTTTTAGATATCGAACTACAGAAATTATGGAAAAACAGAGCCAGTAAGGTTTTAATTCTTTCCTACTTTATATTATTATCCTTTATTGCTTTAATCGCTTCTATCAAATTTGACTTCGGAAGTTTTCGATTGCATATTGCCGAACAAGGAATCTTTAACTTTCCTTATATCTGGCATTTTAACACTTATATTGCTTCTATTTTAAAGCTTTTCCTTGCTATTGTAATTGTATCCATGATGGCTAACGAATACAGTTACGGAACTTTAAAACAAAACCTCATCGACGGATTAAGCAAAAAAGAATTTATCAAATCGAAATTTCTGACCGTATTACTCTTTGCTTTTGGTTCTACGGTTTTTATATTCCTACTTTCTCTTATTTTAGGTTACAGCTATTCTTCCTATAATGAATTCAATATTGTTTTTTCGGAATTGGATTATTTAGCCGCCTATTTCCTGAAATTAACAGCTTTTTTCTCTTTCTGTTTATTTTTAGGCATACTGGTAAAACGTTCCGCTTTTGCACTTGGTTTCCTTTTATTATGGAGTATTCTGGAAGCAATCGCCATCGGATTAATGCGTTGGAAATTTTTTAAAGATACCGATGTTTACCAACAAGTAAGTCGCTTTTTTCCGTTAGAATCAATGAGTAATCTAATAAAAGAGCCCTTTTCCCGCCTTTCGGTTATTAAAAATTTAAGCAATACAATTAGTGGTCAGGACATGGCAAAAGACTATAGTGTACATTTTGGAGACATAGCCATCGTGATCGTCTGGACCGTTATTTTTATGTTAATGTCGTATAAAATTCTGAAAAAACGAGATTTGTAGTATCTTTGCAGGCATTATGCAGGTACAGATCTCCCGTTTATTTACAGCAGTTTTATTGTTGTTTTCTACAACAATATTCGCACAATACATTCAGGTAACCGAGAATTATACCGATGACCAACTGGTTCGGGATAAGCTATTTAACAGTTCCTGTGCTCAGGTTTCCAATATTTCAATCAACGGATATACATTTTCAGACGGGGCAAAAAGTTACGGTTATTTTCAGGGAGCAAGTGGTTTTCCTTTTAACGACGGTATCATTATCACAACCGGTAAAGCCCGGTCAGCGGTAGGTCCGAATACTTCAATTTTAAGCGAAGGTCCGTCCAGCTGGGTCGGTGATCAGGATCTGGAACAGGCTATCGGCGAAAGCAATACTATAAATGCAACGGTATTGGAATTTGATTTTGTACCGATTTCCAATAAAATGAGCTTTGACTATGTCTTTGCTTCCGAACAATATTTAACCAATCCGAGTCCTAATCAATGTAATTACTCGGATGGTTTTGCTTTTTTACTAAAAGAATCCGGCGCGACACAATACCAGAATCTGGCTGTCGTCCCCGGAACCAATACACCTGTAAAAGTAACAACAGTTCGTGGTCCGGGAACCATTTGTCCGCAAGCCAATGCGCAATATTTCGGCGGTTTTAATGATCAGGAAAGCGCGACTAATTACAACGGACAAACCAAGACATTACGAGCTGAAGCTACCGTAACACCGGGAGTAACCTACCATATCAAATTGGTTATCGCCGACCAAGGGAATCAATATTACGATTCTGCTATTTTCCTAAAAGGCGGAAGTTTTAATATCGAAACTGATTTAGGTCCTGACCGACTTATTGCCACCGGAAATCCGTTATGTCCCGGAACAAACTATCCGCTGGATGCGACGGTAACAGGTACTAACGTTACCTATCAGTGGTTTGATGCTAATGGAGCCATTACCGGCGCTACAAATCCTATTTATGATGTAACCGCTGCGGGTACTTATCGTGTGGAAACAACTATTACTTCACCCGGAGGAACCTGTACTTCCAGTAGTCAAATCGTAATCGAATATGCCGGTGTAACTGCCAATAATGCTACTTTGATTCAATGTGCCGCTCCAAGCGGACCGACAAAATTTAATCTGACACAGGCTAATAATACCATTACCGGCGGAAGTAATAACCTAAGTGTTGCTTTCTATCCGACGTTAGCCAATGCACAAGCACAAAGCAATCTTATCACCAATCCGGATGATTATACCTATGCTAATCTTAATACCGTAACGGCTCGTGTCGAAAATCAATTCGGCTGTGTAGCTTATGCAACGGTAACACTTCAAATTGTAAACAATACCATCACACCGGTTGGTCCTCAAAGTGAATGTGATAACGACGGTGACAGTAAAGCTGATTTTGACCTGAATGCTATAACAGCCCAGTTTACCGGTTTACCAGCCGGAGCTCAGGTTCAGTATTTTGCAACAGCAAATGACGCCTTGTTAGTTATCAATCCGCTAAATTCGCCTTATAATTCATTCAGTACTACGATTTATGCCCGCGTGATAAATGGTTCCGATTGTTATGGAATCGCACCGGTAGCGTTGGTTGTCAATAATTTTAACGGAGCTAATATCCAGGATGAAACCAAAATCATCTGCCCGAATACGACAGTGACGCTGAATGCTCCTGCCGGTTTTACATACGAATGGAATAACGATCCTACTATAACGACCCAATCTATCACTGTTAATCAAACCGGAACTTATACCGTAAAAATAACGAATGCCGATGGTTGTTTTGTGACCAAAACTTTTACAGTTGTAGCTTCAGCTCCGGCAGTAATTACTTCAGTAACTGTTAATGATTTTGCATCGGGACAAAACAGTGCTACAGTAAATTATCAGGGTATCGGTGATTATGAATTTTCACTGGACGGTGTCATCTTTCAGGACTCACCTACCTTTACCAATCTGGATTCCGGAGAATATACCGTGACAGTAAAAGACAAAAAAGAATGTGGCATTGTTCATAAAACCTTTTTTGTTTTAGATTATCCGCGTTTTTTCACCCCTAACGGTGACGGTTATAACGATGTTTGGCGTATCCCGTACCTCAACCGTTATCCGACCGCTCAGGTTGCTATTTTCGATCGCTACGGAAAGTTACTTCACTTTTTTAAAGGCGGCGGCTACTGGAACGGTCAATACAACAGACGGGACCTGCCTTCAACGGATTATTGGTTCACTATCACTTTTGATAACGGAAGAGTCGTTAAAGGTCATTTTTCAATGTTGCGATAAAATCCTTTTTTGAATCGAAAGATTTTATATTTTTATTTCGATTTAAATCCTGATTTTATGCTCCATTTTAATTTCACTCCATTTCCGGTTTTAGAAACAGATCGTCTACGATTAAGACAGATCGTCGAAACCGATGCCGAACAAATGTTTCAACTTCGTTCCAACCCGGAAACGATGCAGTATATTCCACGTGAATTACCGAAAACGATCGACGATGCCATTGCTCATATCCAATACATGGATGGTCTTCGCTTGAGTAACGAATGCCTGAACTGGGGTATCACTTTAAAAGAGGAAGATGTTATTGTCGGACTTATCGGTTATTTCCGTCCGAAACCCGAAAATCATCGTGCGGAAATCGGTTATATGCTATCGCCGGATCATCATGGAAAAGGCATTATGCAGGAAGCTTTAGTTAAAGCTATCGAATACGGTTTTGACGTGATGCAACTACATTCGATTGAAGCCATTACCGATCCGGAAAATTATGCTTCCTGGAAACTACTTGAAAAAAACAATTTTATACGAGAAGCTCATTTTAGAGAAGATACGTACTGGCAAGGACGTTATTTAGATAGTTATGTTTATTCTTTACTTAATAAAAAATAATCCGTTTTCAAGAACTTTTCCTTTTTTTAAATCGATCAAATCTCTAATCCTAACGATTTTGGATTAATAATAAAAGTAACTTAGTTAAACAGAAGTAGCTTTCGGGCAGCTTCTGTTTTTTTTTTGACAGACTCCTTCTTTTATTTCATTTGTTTTCGACACAATCATTTACAAGTCTAATGATTTAATATAAAACTGATGGCAATTGAATTACTTTTTCCATATAGAACCATAAGGATTATAATTACATTCTTTTTCAAATTCCCAAAAAAGATCGTTCGTTTTTACCGGCAATCTATTATCAACACACATATATTTGTATTCACAATCTCTACATATTTGAATATCATCTTTTTTAACATGCCAATAATTTCTAAAATCAGGTATTAGCAATATTTCGCTTAAATCCATATCACGAATATTTCCAAAAATCATTTCGTCTCCTTCATATCTCAATATACATCCATTAAGATCGATATAAACTCTTCTGTTATAAAATGTATTGAACAATCTTGACTCCATATATAAATCAAGATTAGGCGTAAAATCAGAGATATCGGTTATTTCGTTTTTTACATTAATAATATCTTTTTTTGTACTAAAGAATATACCACCGGCAAATTGATCACTATACTCTTCTTCACTAGCACTAACAATTAATGAAACTCTGTCGTTGATTTTGAAAACACTTTCTACTAAATGCTTTTCAATTGTAGTTTTTTTATCAATCAACACTTGTATTATTCTAGTCGGCATATTATTAAATTCCTTTAATACCGCTATAATAGTATCATAAGTAGCATTAACAAATCGCAATACCAAACATTCAACTTTTACCTTAAAAATATTGTTTAATAATATATTGATATAATTTATCTCAAAAGAATCGATATCAACTATCATTGTAGAAACATTATAAGGCTTTGAAAACTCAATTTGATATTTGGGAAAAGAAGAACTTTTCAAGTTTGAAAAAAAAATGAATTCCTTATTGTATAAAAAATTAAAATAATCAAATAAAGTTTCCTTGTCTTCATTAAACTCAAATGAGTTTAAAAGGTTAGTAAAACTTATATCCTTATATTCTTCTAAAATCTCGTGTAGTGTATTAGGAATATATTCAAAATCTTCTCTTTGCAAATCATAAATACAGGATCTATTATGCCCTTTAACTAAAATACAAGAAGCAAATAAATGAAATGGGATATCAATTGGAAAGCTTGTCATATTACTATATTAGAATGTTCTTTTATAGAATAACTTGACTACAAGATGCCTTGTTTTATGAGAACTTGAATAACAGAGTTTCAGAACTGAATTATCAGCAATTTCACTTTCCGGGTCTATTAATATTAATTGAAATGAAACATTATGTTCCGATTCTAAAATTTTAATTATCTCTTTCATTCGTTAATTTTTGTTCATTACTTAATGACATCAAATCATTCGCAATAATTTTTTCTAAGTTGTAATTACAATTTAAAGAAACCATACCAAATTGTCCAACCGGATTAATTTCCAAAAATACATAGTTCCCTTTATCATCATAAATTAAATCAATGGATCCTGTGTTCAAATCGAGCTCATTTAATAACATCAGTAATTTTTCTTCTTCTTTCTCCGGTAGTTTAAAAGGGACATATCGATTTGGTTTTTCCCAATTGTAATTTCTAAAATCAACTCTTGTTTGTACATCATTTTGGCTGAACATTGCCATAGAGTAAACCCTATCCCGATGAATAAACGTTCTTATCTCAAACGCCTTGTTAATGTTTTCCTGAAATAATGACGGGAAAAACAGCTGAGGAAAATTCTTTATATCATTTTCAGAAACTTCTTTAGTATACATAGGTGCTACTTCTTCTCTATATCGAAAACAATTTGCCTCATAAATAGGCTTAGTGATTATATTTCCATGTGTTTTCAAAAATAATTCGACTTCTTTTTTTGAAGACGTTACAATAGTAGCTGGAATTTTTATCCCTTTATCTTTTGCTCGTAAGAGTACATCTAGTTTATTAATATTTCCTCTTGCCTTACTTGGCTTTGGTATCCATATTTTATCCTTAAATATTGAAAAAACACCATTAATATAAGCTGTTGATTCCTGTTGTAAATACTTGTTATAAGCTTCAACTAAAAGTGTTTCATCATTTGTAAAGCCAAGTTGTTTGAATTTCTCAAAAAAAGTTTTTTTCTCAGTTGGTTTAATCCATCTTCTGTACCAGACTATACTGATTTCATCAGGACTAATCTCTTTTTCATCGTTAGTTACAACAATATTATTATTAATGTCAATTTTTACATTTTTATTTTGCAAAAAGTCATCGCCATTCAAACGTAAAAAACGTGCATTGTAAAAACTTAACCAATCAATAATATTATTTGTCGGTTCATCGATATGTTCATGAGATAGAATTAATATCATGATAAAATGGTATTACTAAATTACAAAGAATGTTTATTTACACTCTTTGTAATTCTAAAATGGCTTTAATTAGTCGACATTGTCGTCATCCCCACAGTCTTGTTCACGAGTACCGTCCGGAAGATTCGTCACTATCCCTTTACACTTTGTTTTGGTAAAGTCAGCGTAAATAAGACCTCCTTTAATTGTTTTCATTTCTTCTCTAGTAAAGAGTTCTTTCTTTAAAGATTCTAACTTTTTCATAATATAAAACTTAAGTATTAATAGCACAGTTATTTTTTATTAAACGAGTCAACATAGTCTTTTAATTTACCCAATCCCATTTCCTTTCTCAGTTCATCAACTTTACCGGGAAATTCAAGCTCAGGATCCGGAACCATATATCCTGCTTCATTACGACCTAGTTGTGTTCCATATAATTGTTTTTCTCCTTTATTTTTCTTTACTCTGTCGTACAAATAAGCGTAATTCCTTGGTAAAACATTATTTTTCTTTAATTCTCTTTTCATAGCTTTTAACATTTCTTCCTGAAAAACCACATCATGATCGCTATGCTGTACCAATAACCAAAATTTTACAGAAGTGTCTCTTCCATTCTCCTTAAGTCCGGGATAAGCATACTTTTTGTAATATTTTTTTATAGTTTCACAATTCGCTCTAACAACTTTATCCATCTCAAACTCCATTGAGTCTATATATTTATCATCCATTAATCGTTTGGTGTCCCAATCCTGAAGTTGTTGATCTTTATCATACATCCTCACCAATTCTGTCTTCATTTCCTGAGAATATGGTTTTGATATCTTACATGAATTAAATAGTATAACTATAAAAACAAAATAAATTTGTGTCTTAAAAAACACACTTTTTCTAATTTTTATTGTTGCTTCCGTTCCTTTTACAGAATCGATTTTCAATTTTTCCGGAATTAAAACATTTGGGAGAAGACATAAGTTGATCCTGTATTTCTTGTTTTTTTGAACCATGGGATTAAATCTTTTTATTATTCAGACATCCTGAAATTAATTCAAACCATACAACTTAAGCTACTTACAATTAGAATAGTCTTTTTTTCGCACCTAATTGTCTATTTGTTAAAATTCACTAACCACTGATCATCAATACAATAAAAAAATAAATTATAATAAAAAGGGATGCCGACAGTTATCTTGACACCCCTTTATAAAGAAATCTGTCAGGTTTAAGTACCTGACAGGTTTATAAAATTATTGCACCGCTAACTGTGCATTGATATTACCATGACCGAAGTCTCCGTTTTTGGTCGGATAGAATGTTGACGATTGTTTCATTTTAGTTAATACCTGATCTCTTGTCCATCCCGGATTTTTAGCCCAAACCAATGCCGCAATTCCGGCAGTTGTAGCCGTTGCCACAGAAGAACCGCCAACATAATTAGCCGCATTATTATAATAACTCAATACCGGCACATTGTTATTCGTTCCGGAGCGTTCCATTACAATTGTAAAATCGATTTTACCACCTTTATGGCAAACATCACATTCCTGGAATGTCGTTCCTTCTTTTACACCGGTTACCGCTACCGCTTCACTCATCGAAGCCGGGAAAATCACGCCGGCAAAGTTGGTAAAACTTGTTGATGTTCCGCCGGCACAAAAAATCAGTTTTCCTTTGCTGTAAGCATATCTTACACCATCCTCGATTTTTCCAACCGAAATAATATGTCCCATAGACATTGAGATGATTTTCACACTATTGTTATTTCCTAAAGCTGTAAAAGCCAGTTTTACACCTTCCTGTTCGTGATAGCCATCCAGAACCACATTAGATGCTGCTCGATACGTAATTAAATTGGCATTATAAGCAACACCAACCGGTAAACCACTGTTATTTCTCGGTGCAGTTGCCACAGAAGCCATACTCGTTCCGTGTCCGCATTGATCATCAGGTCCGTCAAATCCGGATGACCATGGCCAGATTGAATCTACATAAACACCAAATCGCTGAACCGTTCTACCGGAAGAGGATCCGGAATTAAAACCGGTATTCATCAGACTTTGTTGCGGCGATAATCCGGTATCAACAACTCCAATTGTAATACCGCTTCCCGTACTGTAATTCCAGGCTCCCGGAATATTGTGTTTATAAAAATTCCACGGTACTCTCGCATTTGGCGTTATCGTAGTATAATCGGCTGAAGATATTGTTGCCGATGAAAAGCCGCAGCCTGAACTGGAACTCACTTCCGGTCCATAAACCGGACGCGCATCAATTACATCAAAATAACGGTAATTAGCAGGCTCAATATAGCGGATGTTTTTCTCTTTTAATAAAGCTTCCAATGTCTCTCGTTTTTTGATCACTACTTCTATAATATTCAGATCGTTATCTTCTTTAAAAACAAGATCTCGTCCGACGCTCTTTTCCGATTCCAGAATCAGGTTTTTCAGATGTGTTTTGATCTCATCTCCTTTTCCGGTTTTATGTGCATCGAAATCGCCTGCATGTTCTCCGAATCCGATCGTCACCATATTATCACCTCTGATAATAGCACTCCATAGCATCTGGTAACCTCCGTCTTTCCAATGGAACGATCCTTTTTCATTACTAATCTGATCAATACGAGAATTAATCGCTGCTTTGGACAGTGTATCCTTCTGAAACAATTCTTGTCCTGACTGATTTTCTCCCGAATAACGATCTTCATCTTTGGAACAGGCCGAAAAAAGCACCGCACTTAGCAGTACCAGCATAACATAATTTTTTTTCATTATTAAACTGTTTTTGGGGTTATATTTCTTAAAAATAACAATATTTTTAACACAAAAACAAAATATTTATAACAAAAAGATTTAAAAATACTACATAATACACAACAAAGCCTTATAAATACTGGTTTTATAAAAAATAGTATCTTTAAGCACTAATGCTAATTCAAAATGAGAAAACTACTTTTTCTATTCCTGTTCATTATGACATCTTCTCTCTATGCACAAGAAGTGACGACTACTTATTTTTTGATTCGCCATGCTGAAAAAGCGGATCAATCTAAAGACACTGATTTATCTGAAAAAGGCTTTGAACGAGCCGCTAAGTGGGATCAGGCCTTACAGCATATTTCTTTTGATGCCGTTTATGCTACCGTTTACAAACGCACACAGCAAACCGCTCTGCCAATCGCTGATCGCAATCATAAAACGATTATTATATACGATCATAAAAATCCGGATATCCCGAAATTTAAAAAAGAAACACTCGGAAAAACAGTATTGATTGCCGGGCATAGTAATTCGATTCCCGGTTTTGTAAATGCTTTAATCGGAAAGTCGAAATACAAAGAAATTGATGAGACTAATTTCGGAAATCTGTATATCGTCACCATCAAAGGAGATGCAACGACAGACTATCAGTTACAATTCTAAAATAAGAAAGGCTGCTAAAGAGCAACCTTCTTATCAAAAAACCACTAAACCACGTAATTAGAATCGCATCCCAACCCCTAATCCTAATAACCATGGATTTATTTTTACATCAGCCGGAATACTCAAACCATCAGCCAGATTGGAAGCATCCACTGTAACATCTGTTTTTAAGAATAAACGTTTTACATCGGCATTGATAAAGAACTTATCGGTTATCATAAGGTCAAAACCAGCCTGAACCGCATAACCTAATGCATTATCATATTTTACATCTTTAACTGTATTTCCTGCTTTTACATCATAAAAGAAGGTATAATTTAGTCCGGCGCCTACATACGGTTTAAACACTTTTTCACTCATCGGATAAAAATGATACTGTGCCATCAAAGTAGGCGGTAATAACCGAACGGAGCCTAGATCGACATTAGCATTAGTCGGTCCGCCCACAGCCGAAATATCAGATCCAACGGTATGCACATCGTGTTTTGAAGTCCCCAGAATCAATTCTACAGCAAAATTTTTGGTGAAGAAATAAGAGAAATCCAGTTCCGGAATAACCGTATTCGAAATAGAAGCGTCACCGCCAATTGTATTAATCGTAGCACTTTCGTTTGGCACTACACCTACTCCACGTACCCGAACCTGCCATCTTTTAAAATCATCGGTTTTATTTGTTTCCTGTGCCTGTACCCAATTTGTTCCTAAAAAAAGTGCCATTGCAGCTAATAACGTTATTTTTTTCATGTCTCTATCATTTAATATTACAGGACAAAAGTAGTGGCATAATTACAGGCAAAAACTGACAAAAATCATAGTACAGCAACTTTTTCATTAGTAATTGGAATCTCAAAATTTTTACGATTCGCTTTTTGTTATTACCTTTGCCATCCTATGCAAAAAACAGTTAACATACTTAATAAAAGAGCGAAATTCGATTATGAGATACTTGATAAGTATACGGCCGGTATTGTATTAACCGGTACGGAGATCAAATCAATTCGCCTGGGTAAAGCTTCCATAGCCGAGAGTTTCTGTGAATTCCACGGCCATGAACTGTTTGTTATCAATTCGCATATCGAAGAATACCTGTACGGTACGCACTATAATCACAAAGCCAAAAGCGAACGCAAACTGCTCTTAAACAAAAAAGAACTGAAAGGTCTTTTAAAAAATATGCAGAATAAAGGGCTAACTATTATTCCGCTTCGTTTGTTTACCAACGAAAAAGGGCTCGCTAAACTGGATATTGCATTATGCCGCGGTAAGAAAAACTTCGACAAACGTGAGACAATCAAAGACCGTGATAATAAGCGTGATCTGGATCGTGTTAAAAAAACCCACTAATTATTATTCAAAAGTGTTTTGATTTTGCCGATTTATGACTAAAATTGTCATGAAAAAGCAAGAAGCATGAAAGACTTACTCAAAAATGCCCGCGAACAAAAAGGGCTTAAAACCCGGGAAGTGGCACAAATGCTTCATATTGATCAAGCATTAATCAGTAAGTTTGAAAACGGTCAGCGAAAACCCACACGAGACCAACTCACTAAATTAGCCACGCTACTGGAAATTGATTTTGACACACTTCTGATCAGTTGGCTAAAAGAAAAAATCATTTACGAAATCGGTCAAGATGAATTCGCTTTAAAAGCCATACAACTGGCGGAAGAAGAAATCAAACGCAATGCTTTTAAAAAAACGTATCCGATTTCCGCTGCACTTCAGCTATTATTAAACGAAATCGACAATTTAAAAGAAAAAGTGACCCGTTTTCGTTCCTTTGAAACCGAAGCAATCAAACAGACGATCGCTCTGGATTATATTTTCAACAGCAATCAATTAGACGGAAACACTTTTTCACTCGAGGAAACAATTGCCGTTATTCAGAAAGGAGAAACCATTGCCGGTAAAAGCATGCGGGAACATCTCGAAGCTATTAACCATATCGAAGCTTTGCGTTATCTCGAAACACTATACAGTAAAAGTGGTTTTATTTCCGAAAAAGAAATTTTCACGCTTCACAATCTTTCCGTTCGGGGTATCACACCGGAAGAATCCGGAAAATACCGTACAACCGATACCGTACAGAATGAAACGTCATATAATCTACCTCGTTTCAACACGATACCGAAATTAATGGCGGATACTTTTTTATGGTATGAAACCAATAAAATCAAATTACATCCGGTTATTCTGGCCGGAGAAATTTTAGCACAACTCCAACAGATACAACCTTTTGCTTTCGGAAATAACAAAGTAGCCCGAATGATTATGAATTTTATCCTGCTGCAACAGGGCTATCTTTCAGCCAATATAAAAGGGGATATGGCTTCCCGAATGCGTTTGGAACATGCTTTGAATGAAGCACAAACTTCTCAAAGTAAAGAGTTGCTGTTACTTCAGATTGCCGAAGCCGAAAAAAAAAGTCTGGAACGTTATCTGAACCTACTGGTTTATCAATAAAAAAACGCCCGAAAAGGCGTTTTAGTTAATTTTTATCTTCCAATAACGGCACAAAACGAAAATCTCCGAATTCATGCTTTTCAAATTGTGTCTCATTTTTCCGGATCAGTAACGTCATAACCTGAACATCTTCACCCAACGGAATTACCAATCGGCCACCGATTTTCAGCTGTGCCATAAGCGGTTGCGGAATAAACGGCGCTCCGGCTGTTACAATAATCCCGTCAAAAGGGGCGAAATTCGGCAGTCCTTTATAACCATCACCAAAGGATAAATGTTTCGGACGCATACCTAATTTCGGCAATAATAACGAAGTGCTTTTAAACAATTCGTTCTGACGTTCCACACTGTATACCTTTGCTCCCATTGTACATAAAACAGCCGTCTGATAACCGGATCCGGTACCGATTTCTAATATTTTATCGTCTTTTTTCACCTGTAATAATTCCGATTGAAATGCTACGGTATACGGTTGCGAAATCGTTTGTCCGGCACCGATCGGGAATGCTTTATCCTGATAGGCGAAATCTTCAAATCCTGAATTCAAAAAAAGATGTCTCGGTATTTTTTTGATGGCTTCCAATACATTTCTGTCCGTAATACCTTTTTGTTGTAAAACGGTTATCAACTGATTCCTAAGACCTTGATGTTTGGCTGTATCTCTCACTTTTATGGCTATTAATTGACGGTAAAAATAACAAACAAATGTACAATTTGAAATCCATCATCTAAAATTATTAACACCCCTTTCCTTAAAAAAAATCACCTAACTTTTAAATTTGAAATAGAAGATTTTACGGCGAAATCTTTTATTTTTGTTGAAAATAGACAATTATGCTAAAAGTTGGCGTATTAGGTGCCGGCCACCTTGGAAAAATACATTTACGATTACTCAATCAATCTGAAAAATATGAATTAGTCGGGTTTTATGATCCGAATACTGAAAATGCCGAGAAAGTTGCACAGGAATTCGGTTACCGAAAATTCGATTCGATAACAGCATTAGTTCAGGCTGTCGATGTGGTAGACATTGTAACGCCAACACTTTCTCATTTCGATTGTGCCAAAGAAGCTATCGAAAACGGAAAACATGTATTCCTTGAAAAACCGATTGCCAATACCGTAGAGGAAGCCCGTGAGATTATTGCCCTGGCAACCAAACACAATGTAAAAGGACAAGTTGGTCATGTAGAACGATTTAATCCGGCTTTTAAAGCAGTAAAAGATAAAATTGAGAACCCGATGTTTATCGAAACCCACCGACTGGCTGAATTTAATCCGCGCGGAACCGATGTACCGGTTGTATTGGATTTAATGATCCACGATATCGATGCAATTTTAAGCGTGGTGCGCTCGAAAGTAAAAAACATCAGTGCCAGTGGTGTTTCCGTGATTAGTGATTCTCCGGATATTGCCAATGCACGGATTGAATTTGAAAACGGCTGTGTTGCCAATGTAACTTCCAGTCGTATTTCAATGAAAAACATGCGAAAAGCCCGTTTTTTCCAGAAAGACGCCTATATATCGGTCGACTATCTTGATAAAATCTGTGAAGTCGTTAAAATGAAAGATGCACCTGAAATTCCGGGTGATTTCGATATGATCCTGCAAAATGCTGAAGGTGTAAAAAAACAAATCTATTACGATAACCCTTCCGTACATCAGAACAATGCCATCCTGGATGAACTGGAAACATTTGCAGATGCCATCAACAACAATACAACACCAATAGTAACACTGGAAGACGGAACAGAAGCCTTACGGGTAGCCCACCAGATTATTGACTGTTTTAAAAAATAATCCATGTTCGAAAAAGTGCTTCAGGATACGGAAACTTTGGTTCATTTCGCTATTATCTGTGGAATGACGCTGTTGTTTTCCTATTTTGCCAATCTATATCTGAAAAGGCTTATCCTGAAAAAATCCAACATAATGGATAGTGATCCTACCAATTATGTCTTTTTCAAACATTTTGCCACAGCCATTATTTATCTTTTCGGATTCGGCTGGGCTTTATTAACTTTACCGATTGCAAAAACCTACGGACATTCGCTTTTGGCCGGAGCCGGAGTAACCACTTTAATAGCGGGATTTGCCTCCCAACAAGCTTTAAGTAATATCGTAGGCGGTATTTTTATCCTGATTTTCAAACCGTTCCGCGTGAATGATTATATTGAATTTCAGGGCAAATCAGGTCGTGTACTGGAAGTTAACCTGCATGACACCGTTATTTTGGATGATACAGACAATAAAATCGTAATCCCGAATACGTTATTATCAAACGGAATTATAACAAACATTAAAAAACAACCATAAAATGAAAAACATAGCTGTAATCGGAGCCGGAACAATGGGTAACGGAATTGCACATACTTTTGCGCAAAGCGGTTTTAAAGTATTATTAATTGATATTTCCGAAAAATCACTGGAAAAGGGAATGGCTACAATCGTAGGTAACCTGGATCGAATGATTGCCAAAGGAACCATTACGGAAGCCGATAAAAAAGCAACTATTGAAAACATCATTACCTATACTGACATTGCAGACGGTGTTGTTAATGCGGATTTAGTAGTAGAAGCCGCTACTGAAAATGTAACTTTAAAATTAAACATTTTCAAACAGCTAAGCGAAGTTTGTAATGAATCTACAGTTCTGGCTACCAATACCTCTTCTATTTCCATTACACAAATCGCTTCTGTGGTGAAAAACCCGGAGCGGGTAATCGGAATGCACTTTATGAATCCGGTGCCGATTATGAAATTGGTAGAAATCATCCGCGGATACAATACTACGGATGAAGTTACAAAAACCATCATGGATTTATCTGTAAAACTGGGTAAAACTCCGGTAGAAGTAAACGATTATCCGGGATTTGTAGCCAACCGTATTTTAATGCCAATGATCAACGAATCTATCGAAACACTATATAACGGTGTGGCAGGAGTATCCGAAATCGATACGGTAATGAAATTAGGAATGGCACATCCGATGGGACCATTACAACTGGCTGATTTTATCGGACTTGACGTTTGTCTTTCGATCCTTAATGTAATGTATGACGGATTTAAAAACCCGAAATATGCTCCTTGTCCTTTATTGGTAAACATGGTAATGGCCGGAAAACTGGGTGTAAAATCAGGAGAAGGTTTCTATGATTATTCCGAAAGCAAAAAAGCAGAAAAAGTAGCGAAAATGTTCGCTTAATTATTTAGTATATCCGATTGGCAATTGGTAATCTCGGTTATCAATTGCCAATTTTTAATTTTGATTCAATGGCACTAATACAACCTTTTAAAGCGGTTCATCCTACAGCTGACAAAGTAAGTCTGGTTACCTCCCGTTCTTATGACGATTACGGAGCGGCAGAACTTGCGGCTTATCTGGAGTTTAATCCGTTTTCTTTTTTACACATTTTAAATCCGGCTTATGTAAACCAACAGAAGATCGGATTTGACAAGCGTTTTAAAGCGGTTGCACACAAATACGCCGATTTTAAAAAGGACGCCATATTGGTTCAGGAAGAAAAACCGGTATTATACCTTTACCAAATTGAATCTAAAAATCATAAATTTATCGGGATTCTGGCCGGGACTTCTATTACAGATTACCAACAGAATACGATTAAAAAACACGAAGACACCTTACAATACCGGGTAGATCTTTTTAAGGATTATCTGCATCAAACCGGTTTTAATACCGAACCCGTACTGATGACATATAATGAAAATCCGGTGCTAAGTCAGTGGATTTTCAACAAATCACAAGAACGTCCGTTACTGGATTTTTCCACAACCAATAAAGAAAAACATACCTTGTGGAAAATTTCAGACGATACTGAAATTCAGTGGCTTCAGGAACAATTTAAAAATATCGGCGATCTGTATATTGCAGATGGTCACCACAGATCGGCTTCAGCGGAATTATTATATGAACAGGATAAAAATTCAGGCAACGAAAACCTGAATTATTTTATGAGTTATCTGATTGCCGATTCTAACATTAAAATTTATGAGTATAACCGTCTGATTCGCGATCTGAACGGTTATAGCAAAGATGATTTTATTAAAAAACTAGCCGATAATTTCGTCATCAAAAGTAAAAAGCAGGAACTGTGGAAGCCCCGTAATAAATTCGAATTCGGAATGTATTTAGACGGCGCCTTTTATTCCTTAAAACTTAAAGAAGAAAATTTTATCTTTGATGATGCTTTATCCGGATTGGATGCTCAGATTCTATACAAAACGGTATTACAACCGATTCTGGGTATCGAAGATTTACGAACGGATGACAGAATTGAGTATGTTCCCGGTACAAAATCCATTACCACGATCAAAGAAAAGGTAGATAGCGACGAATTTGAAGTTGGCTTCATGCTGTTCCCTATCAATATTAAAGAAATTAAAGATCTGGCTGATGCCAATTTAATCATGCCGCCAAAAAGTACGTTTATCGAACCGAAATTCAGAAGCGGACTGGTTATTTATGAAATATAGCCCCTTTGATCAACCAATGATAAGAGAATATGACAATACGTGAAAATCTTACTACAATAAAAGCAAGTCTTCCGGAACAAGTTACACTGGTTGCGGTTTCTAAAACCAAACCGGTAGCGGATCTTATGGAAGCTTATGAAGCCGGACAACGTATTTTCGGTGAAAATAAAATACAGGAAATGACCGAAAAATGGGAACAGATGCCAAAGGATATCCAATGGCATATGATTGGTCATGTACAATCCAACAAAGTAAAATACATGGCGCCCTATGTAAGTCTGGTTCATGGAGTAGACAGTTTAAAGCTTCTTCAGGAAATCAACAAACAAGCTCAAAAAACGGATCGGGTTATTAATTGTTTGCTGCAAATCTATATCGCCGAAGAAGAAAGTAAATTCGGATTAGATGAAAATGAACTGGAAGCTATTTTAAAATCCGACGCTTTTAAGGAACTCAATCACATCTGTATCAAAGGATTAATGGGAATGGCCACTTTTACCGACAGTAATGATCAGATAAAAAAAGAATTCAGCCGTTTAAAAGCTATATTTGACAAGTATAAAGACAATAAAAGCCAAAATACCGACTTTTCCGTTTTATCGATGGGAATGTCCGGCGATTACAAAACCGCAATTGATTGTGGGAGCACAATGGTTCGGATCGGAAGCAGTATTTTTGGTGTCCGGTAACCCCTAAATTTAAAACCTAAGAACAGAATTTGTACGCTATACTCGACATAGAAACAACCGGAGGACAATACAACGAAGAAGGCATTACCGAAATTGCCATCTATCGCTTTGACGGTCATGAAGTGGTTGACCAGTTTATCAGTCTGGTCAATCCGGAAATCCCAATACAGCCGTTTGTTGTTAAACTAACCGGTATTAATAATGCCATGCTACGTTCTGCCCCAAAATTTTATGAGGTAGCCAAACGTATTATAGAAGTCACACAAGATTGTATTATCGTAGCACATAATGCAGCATTCGATTACCGTGTACTTCGTATGGAATTCCGCCGATTGGGTTATGAATTTAACCGGAATACCATCTGTACCGTTGAACTGTCTAAAAAATTAATCCCTGACCAACCTTCTTATAGTTTAGGAAAATTGGTTCGAAGTCTTGGAATTCCGATAGCGGATCGTCATCGGGCGACCGGCGATGCCATGGCAACAGTTAAGTTGTTTAAAATGCTATTAGCTAAAGATGTCAAAAAGGAAATCGTTACGACTTTTATCAAAAAAGAAATCAAATCCGGGATGTCTCCGAAATTACTTGACATTGTGGAAGGTATTCCTTCTAAAACCGGAATTTATTATATCCATCGTGAAGACGGTACGATTATTTACATCGGTAAGAGTAAAAATATTAAAAAACGGGTTAACCAGCATTTCACCGGTACATCCCGTAAAGCCAAAAAAATACAGAACGAAGTCTATGCCGTCACTTTCGAAGAAACCGGAAGTGAGCTGATCGCGCTTTTAAAAGAAAGCGAAGAAATCAAAATCAATAAACCCGTTTATAACCGGGCACAACGTAAAACGATTTTTCCGTGGGCTTTATATGCCGAAAAAGATCAGGACGGTTATATTGCGATTCGTCTGGCAAAAGCCGACGGACGTAAAAAAGAAATCACCTCTTTTGTAACGGCTGTGGAAGGCAAAAACTTCCTGCATAAAATTACAGCCGAATATCAATTGTGTCAGAAAATCAACGGCTTATACGATACCAAAAAAGGTTGTTTTCAATACGATATCAAACAATGTAACGGTGCCTGTATCGGCAAAGAAAATCCGGAGGAATATAATGTTCGTGTACAGGATTTTATCACCAATTATCAGTTCCAAAATCAAAACATGGTGATTGTGGACCGTGGTCGCAGTATCGATGAAAGAAGTGCCATTCTGGTTGAAAACGGAATTTACAAAGGCTATTGTTTTTATGATCTGAATTATCAGATTAGCAATATTGAAATCCTGAAAAAAATCATTATCCCGATGCAAAATAACCGGGACACCCGTAATATCATTCAGAATTATCTTCGCAAAAAGAAAGTCAATAAAGTAGTAACGTTTTAATTCCGAATCGTTATGAGAGCCTTAAAAACCAAATACGATATTTTCAGGCAAAAAGCCTATATCATTATTTATGGTTCCAATACGTTTGCCGGACGTCTTTTCGACTTGACGTTACTGGGCGTAATTTTGTTGAGTGTTCTCCTGGTAATGTTGGAATCCATCGAAAAACTGGATGCCAAACACCATACTTTTATTGTAGTTTCGGAATGGATCATCACGATATTTTTCAGTATCGAATATGCGCTTCGGATTATTTGCAATAAACGACCTTTAAAATACATTTTCAGTTTTTACGGTATAGTGGATCTTATTTCCATTCTACCGATGTATTTGTCCTTTTTTGTACCGGGATCAAGAATTTTATCTGTTATCCGTGCATTGCGATTACTTCGATTATTCGGTATTCTGAATCTGGTGCATTTTACCGGTCAGGAATCCCAATTGAAACTCGCTATTAAAGCCAGCCGGACAAAAATTATCGTATTTATCTATTTCATTTTGGTAGTTTCCATTTTACTCGGCGCCATTATGTATGTCATCGAAGGACCGGAAAGCGGATTTACAAGTATTCCCGTGAGTATTTACTGGTGTATTGTAACCTTAACAACCGTAGGATATGGTGACATCGCTCCGGTTACTACTTTAGGACAAATTATTGCTGCTTTTATCATGATCATGGGTTACGGAATCATTGCGGTTCCAACCGGAATTGTAACAGCCGAATTTGCCAATGCAAAACGCAACGACCCGGATATGGACGGCAAACGTAAATGTCCGTCCTGCACTACTATTATTTATAATGAAGACTCCAGATATTGCCACCATTGTGGCGAAAAATTAACGCATGGCTAATTATTTAATCACCGTCATAGGTCCTACAGCAATTGGGAAAACCGCTTTAAGTATTCAACTGGCACAACATTTCAATTGCGATATTATTTCCTGCGACAGTCGTCAGTTTTTTAAAGAAATGGCGATCGGAACCGCTGTTCCTTCAAATGAAGAACAGGCTGCCGCACAACACCATTTTATCCAGCATATTTCGGTTTTTGATCCGTATACGGTAGGCGATTTCGAAAGAGATACAATCGAGCTACTGGATCAATTATTTGTAAAAAACAACATTCAGGTTATGGTGGGCGGATCCGGTTTATATGTAGATGCCATTTTAAAAGGTTTTGACGATTTTCCGGATATTGATCCTGTTGTACGGGAGAAAATCCGGGAGAACTACGAAAAACAAGGAATAGACTACCTTCAGGATCAGTTAGCGCAACTTGATCCGGATAACTATACAAAAATTAAAGCTGAAAATCCGCAAACACTTCAAAATCCGCAACGAATGATGCGTTTTGTAGAAGTTTGTATCGGAAGCGGACAACCCTATTCATCGTTTCTGAATCAGAAAAAGACGCAACGGCATTTTACGCCGATTGTAATCGGATTGGAGGCCGAAAGAGATGTCATGTACGATCGTATTAACCAACGTGTCGACCTGATGTTGGAAGCCGGTTTGCTAAAAGAAGCAGAAATGCTTTATCCCAATAAAACGTTAAACGCCTTACAAACGGTCGGTTATCGGGAATTATTTAGTTATTTTGACGGAGATTACACGTTCGATTTCGCGGTATCGGAAATTAAAAAGAACACACGACGCTTTGCCAAACGCCAGATGACCTGGTTTAAACGTACAGAAAAAGCGCAGTGGTTTGATTACAATACACCCGCCCGTTCTATTATCGAATATGTGAATCAACAAATTCAAAACGAATAAAAAATGCCTATAACTCCCGATTTTACTTCCGTTTATGAACATGAATGGGAAATCAACTTTACACAATGTACACCATACGGTTTTCTGAAATATACCGATTTATGCAATCTGTTACAATTAACCGCTGCTGAGCATTCTATTCATGGCGGGCTGAGTTTTAATGACATGCAATTGCATGATCAAGCCTGGGTTTTGAGTCGGATTCGGGTAGAAATAACCGATATTCTTCCTAAGTGGATGGACAAAGTGATTGTAAAAACCTGGATTGAAGATTTACAGGGCTCACGTTCAATCCGTAACATCGAAATGTATCTTAACGGAAAAAAGGTAGCCGGAGCTTCAACGTTTTGGGCTGTTTTCAACACCAAGCTACGAAAAGCTGAAGCATTAGCTTTGCCACATGAACATTTTGAAAAATTTCCCGGATGGCATGCTACCGAACAACATTTCTCTAAAATTAATGTATCCCGCGATACTAAAGTTGCCGGAAGCCGCAAAGTCGCTTTATCGGATCTTGACATTGTGAATCATGTGAACAATGTAAAATACCTCGAATGGTGTTTGGATACGCTAAATGCAAAAGCTGTTCTAAAACAGGAAATCAAAAGTTTTGAGATGAATTTTATGCGGGAATTGAACCTTAATGACGCAGTAACACTACACCGGACAACAGAAGAAAAACCAACTTACTTTTCGGTAAACAAAGAAGATAACAAAGTCTCTTTTGCTTTACAATTGGACTGGAAATAAAAAAATAAACGCTCCTAAAAAGGAGCGTTTTTTTCTTTAGTAGATCGGGTGGGTTTATTCTGCAACTTTATTTTTAATCACCAAACGGAAACCTTCTCCGTGAATGTTCAGGATTTCAACATCCTCATCCTGTTTCAGGTATTTACGTAATTTGGCGATATATACGTCCATACTTCTTGAGGTGAAGTAATTGTCGTCTCTCCAGATTTTAGTTAATGCCAATTCTCTCGGCATTAAATCATTTTCATGTAATGCTAACATTTTCAGCAATTCATTTTCTTTAGGCGATAATTTAATCGGCTCTTCTTCCTGGAAAGAAAGGAAACGCAATTTAGAGTTCAGATGGAATTTACCGATCTGGAATTCAAATTTTGTATTATCAGTTTTTACTTCAGAAGCTTTACGTTGAATAATCGCTTTGATTTTCATCAATAATACTTCCGAATCAAAAGGTTTGTTCAGGTAATCATCAGCACCTACTTTATAACCTTTCAATACATCTTCTTTCATTGATTTAGCCGTTAAAAAGATAATCGGCACTTCTTTATTTTTTTCACGGATTTCTCTCGCTAAGGTATAACCATCTTTGTAAGGCATCATTACGTCCAAAATACACAAATCGAAGTTATCTTTTTTGAATTTTTCGAAACCTTCCATTCCATTTTTGGCTAAAGTAACGTCAAAATCATTTATTAAAAGGTAATCTTTGAGCACTGCTCCAAAATTGGGGTCATCTTCTACTAAAAGAATTTTTTTGTTAGTTGTATCCATATCATTAATTTATTAGTGGCACTTTGATAATGAAGGTACTTCCTTTTCCCTTCTCGCTTTCTACAAATATCTGACCGTTATGGTCGTCAATAATACGTTTCACATAGGCTAATCCCAGCCCGTGTCCTTTAACGTTGTGTAAATCGCCGGTGTGCTCTCTGTAGAATTTTTCAAAAATTCGCTTTTGAGCCACCTTACTCATCCCTGCCCCCTGGTCTTTTACTTTAATCAGTACAAAATCTTTGACATTTTCTGTTGTTACATCAATTATTGGGGCTTCTGGTGAATATTTAATTGCATTGTCCAGTATGTTAACCATTACATTGGTAAAATGTACATCATTTAGCAATATTGTGGTTCTTTTTGCATTCAGGTGGCTTTTTATAATTCCGCCTCTGTCTTCCACAATCAGGTTAACGTGTTCAATTGCATCTTCTATTATATTATGAACGTCTGTAGGTTCTTTGCTGATTTCCAATTCTCTTTTTTCGAGTTTGGAAATACGCAGTACGTTTTCTACCTGAGCATGCATTCGCTTGTTCTCATCCCGTATCATTTGCAGGTAGCGTTGTACTTTTTCCTTATCATCTATGATTTTCGGGTTTTTAATCGCATCTAAAGCCAGATTAATCGTAGCAATAGGTGTTTTAAACTCATGTGTCATATTATTGATAAAGTCGGTTTTGATCTCTGAAATCTGTTTTTGTTTTATCAGCTGGTTCAATGCACTAAAATAAGCCACAATGATAACCAGTGTAAAAATGATGGAAAGCGATGTAATTCCTATCAATGATGAAAACAGGAATTTGTTTTTCTGCGGGAAACTCAACAAAAGCTGGTATTTACTTTGCCCTTCATTATCCGGGAAAACCGGGATACTGTAAGTTGAGTTTTTATCGTAGTTAAAATTTTCCGATTTCACTTTGGTTGCCAGCATATTACTGTAAATCCCGAATTCGAAAGGTGTATTTACACCATACTGATTCAGTTCGTTACGCAACATGTTCTGTAATTTTTCTTTCGAAACCCGTTCCTGAATTGGTTTTAATCCTACGATATCTTTAAAATAAATTTCAAACTGAGCTTTATCCAGAATATCAAGGTTACCTTCTTTTTCGATCGTAACATCCGGCATCGGGGCTTTCTGAAAAGTGGCAGCATTGTCTACTACATTTCCATTATAGATTTCTGTTTTTCGTTTCGCTACGAAACTTTTGAGCGAAACGGAGTCAGATCTTTTATCAAAGAACGAACGATTTAAATTGTAATCTTCTAAAACGATGGTGTTGGAGTAAATGATCTGTTCATTTGTTTTCGGATCGCGTTTTACATAAAAATACTCCAGTAAATCACTTTGCCTCGGCACTTTTCCAATACTATCCTTAAGCTTATTGAACTTTTCATAAAACTCGAAGTACTCTTGTTGTTGTAGTTTATTCGCTACACTACCGATAACCTGTTGCACATGGTACTTAAATTGTTCTTCATTATTCTTGTAGGAAGTATTAATCCAGAATAACTGTACCAAGATAATTCCTACCAAAGATAGGCTCATCAAAATTATCAATAAGAGGAATCTCGTTTTATTCATCAAAACAAAATTAACATTTTAACATTTATTCCTTAAAAACATTAACCAAAGATTAACATCTTAACCGGTTTTTACATTTTATTCAATTCTTTAAGAATTAAATCAACTTTACGCAAAGAAGATGCCAAATCAGTGTTCTCTATTATATAATCGCTAATTTCTGCCTTTTTTTCTTCCGTCCACTGGTTTTTCATGCGTTCCAGCACTTGTTCTCTATCAACTCCGTCACGCTTTATAACACGCTCTATTCGAACCTCTTGAGGCGCTGTTACTAATATTATTTTATCGCAATCTTTATAACTACCACTCTCAAAAAGAATTGCAGCTTCTTTAACAACAAAATTGCTTTTTATATTATTTTTTAACCAATTATCAAAATTTTCCTTAACAGCAGGATGAATAATTCCATTCAATTTTTCTAATAATTTAGGCGATGAAAACACTAATTCTGCAATTTTTTTGCGATTTAATTTATCATTTTCTATTACATTTTCAACAAAAATATCCTGAACCTTTTTTACAATTCCGGGATCCTCCATAATCGCTTTAGCTTGATCATCAGCTATATACACCGGAATTCCTTTAGACCGAATATATTCTGCTATAGTTGATTTCCCGCTTCCGATACCTCCGGTGAGTCCAATAATTTTTGTCATTTTCTTATTTTTTAAAGAATAATTCCGGAAATGCACTTTCCGGTTGCTTTTTTAGTACAAATATCCTAAAAAACGATATTAAGAAGCCGGTTCCATATCCGTAAAACTGAATTACACTCGCAATTACAGCCAAAAAACCGATTTTTAAACTGGCGTTTTCTATAATACCAGCCAGTAATAAAATCGCAAAATATAAGGTATAACATTGAAACAGGATTGGAATTCCGAACGCATAAAGCCCGAGAGCAACCACAAATCCTAAACAAAATAATGTCGGTAACCAAAACGTTATCTTTTTGTATTTCGGATACCAGGAATCCAATATCGGTCGTGCTTTCCCGAATTTATTAACCTGCTTATAGAATTTACTCCAGTCAATTCGTCGTTTATGATATACATACGAATCTTTATACAATCTGGTTTTAAATCCCATTTCCCATAATCGTATTGACAAATCCGGATCTTCTCCCGGATGTATGTTTCCAAATCCGCCGGAAGCGCCGAATGCCTTTTTAGACAATCCCATATTAAAGCTTCGGGGCTGAAATTTCCCTATTTTCTCAGAACCGCCTCGTACACCTCCTGTAGTAAGGAAGGAAGTCATTGTAAAATTGATTGCCTTCTGAATATCGGAAAAAGAATCCAATGCCTTATCCGGTCCGCCAAAACAGTCCACATACTCTTTCTCAAGGTTAGCCGCTACAGAAGTCAGATAATTTTCAGGCAAAATACAGTCGGAATCCAGAATAATAAAGTATTGTCCGATTGCCTGTCGCATTCCGAAATTACGGGAATCACCCGGTCCTGAATTCGGTTTATTGTAATACGATATAAATAGTTTACTCTTGAATGCAGCCACAACATTTTCACAAGGTATCGTAGACCCATCTTCAATCACTACTACTTCAAAATCGTCCTTATAATTCTGTCGTGTCAGGCTTTGCAACAGCTCTTCAATTTCATCCGGTCTGTTATACACCGGAATTATCAATGAAAAATACATCAGTCTCTTTTTTTAACAAAGATAAACTTTATAAAAAGAAAAAAACCACCTCAAAGAGATGGTTTTTATGATGATCCGTTTTTACGGTTTTTTTATTCGCCTTTATCAGCCAAGCCTTGTTCGAAAGCTTCCATTACCTCCTGGCTCACTCCCATATTGGAGAATCCACCATCGTGAAGTAAGTTTTGTAATGTTACTTTTCTGGTCAGATCCGAGAACATCATTACGGTATAGTTTGCACAATCTAATGCAGAAGCATTTCCTAGCGGTGACATTTTATCAGCAAATGCGATAAATCCTCCGAAACCTTTTACACCCTGACCGGCTGTAGTTGGCGTAGGTGATTGAGAAATTGTGTTTACACGTACTTTTTTATCTCTTCCGAAGAAATATCCGAAGCTACGTGCAATTGACTCTAAATACGCTTTATTATCCGCCATATCGTTATAATCCGGGAAAACACGTTGTGCTGCCATATAAGTTAGCGCTACAATACTTCCCCATTCGCTCATCGCGTCTTTTTTGTATAAAACCTGCATTACCTTGTGGAAAGAAACAGCTGATACATCCCATCCTTTTTCTGTAAAATCGTAATTTTGGTTTGTATAGTGATTTCCTTTTCTAACGTTTACTGACATTCCGATGGAGTGCAATACGAAGTCAATTTTACCTCCAAGAATTTCTACTGCTTTATCAATAAGGTTTTCCAAATCTTCAACAGAAGTAGCATCAGCCGGAATAATTTGAGAACCTGTTTTTTCAGCCAACTGATTGATCGTTCCCATACGCATTGCAATCGGAGCATTGGATAATACAAATACCCCTCCTTCTTCATGTACGCGCTCTGCCGTTTTCCAAGCAATTGAATTCTCATCTAAGGCTCCAAAAATGATTCCTCTTTTTCCTTTTAATAAATTGTACATAGCTATATTTTTAAGTAAATTTCAATTTTAATTTTTCAAAAATAGTCATTTTATCTTTCACCCTATCCATATTCATCTTCATATTCTCAATAAACTGAGAGCCAAAACCATAGGAAGCCGCTTGTTTATAGGCTGCATAGGATTGTAACAGATCAAATTCCATTTCGTAAATTCTGCCGAACTCACTGTAATAAGAAGCTTTATCCGCTCCTTCAAGATTTTTTAGCGTTTCTGTTATATGTTCTTTTGCTTCCGTTAATCGTCCCAGATCAACCAGAACATACGTATAATTTAAATAAGCTGCCGGATATTTCGGATCGAAACGCATTGCAAGCTTATAATGATAGATCCCTTTTTCGTGATTACTCAGCTTTGTATAATAGATCCACCCCAAATGATTATGTGCTTTTCCAAAATCCGGATATTGTTCCAGAATTTCTTCGAGAATTTCTTTTGCTTCAGAAACATTCCCTTCCGATATCAAAGCATCCGCTCTGATAAACTGATTTTCGTAGTAACTTATATTTTCTTCCAAAATAAAATCCTTTAATCAATTAATAATGATTTCGCATGATTCAGCGCCGAATCGGAGATATCTTTACCGGAAAGCATTTCTGCAATCTCAACGATACGCTCATCATTTGTCAACAATTTCAATTCTGAAACTGTAGTTTCGCCTTGTACCGATTTAAACACTTTATAATGTTGATTTCCTTTTGCAGCGATCTGCGGTAAATGCGTGATCGCAAAAACCTGCATTTGCCGGCTCATCTTTTTCATAATATCGCCCATTTTGTGTGCGATTTCACCGGACACTCCCGTATCGATCTCATCAAAAATAATTGTTGGCAATTTTGTATAATTCGCTAATATCGCTTTTACAGCCAGCATAATTCGGGACATTTCCCCTCCTGACGCTACTTTTTTCAGCAGTCCGAAACTCGTTCCTTTATTGGCCGCGAACAACAATTGTACTTCATCTTTTCCGGATGGTAAAAATGTTTCCGTTTGCTTGATATCAAATTCAAAACGGGCATTTGGCATACCTAATTCTGTTAATATCGCTGTAATCTGGTCAATTAAAACCGGAGCTGCTTTTTCCCGATTAGCCGACAGGGTTTTCGCGAATCCGTTTAGCGCTTCTTTAATCACTATTTCCTCGTTTGTCAGCATTTCAATCTTTGCATCCATATCATCCGCCTGCACTACTTTTTCATCCAGTGCTTTCTGGATTTCAAGTAATTCTGCAACCGTATTCACCTGATGCTTTTTCTGAAGCGTATAAATATTCTGTAATTTCTGATTCGTTAATTCCAACTGCTCCGGATCACTCGTTAAAGCATCCGCGTGGCGTTGTAATTCATCAGCGATATCATCAAATTCGATTAAAACGCTGGAAAGCCGATCAGATAAATCCTGATATTCTTTTGACAGCGGTGCAATCTTCAATAATGTCGCTTTTACTTCTTTTAGATTCTGAACCAATCCGATTTGTTCTTCATTGGCTATCATTAGTGACTTATCCAGTGCTTCCCGGATAAACTCAACATTATTTAGTTTTTCAAACAAAGCTTCAAGCTCTTCCTGTTCGCCTTCTTTTAAATTTGCGACCAGTAATTCTTCTAACAAAAACGTATTGTAATCCTGTTCTTTTAACAACGCTTCTTTTTCCGATTGCAACTGTTTTAACTGCGATTTTACGTTTTTATAACGGGATAATCGGTTTTTGTATTCCTGTAACACATTTTGGTGACCGGCTAATGCATCGAGTATTTGCAACTGATACGCTTCATCGGTTAATTCCTGTGTCTGATGTTGCGAATGAATATCAAGCAAAAAATCACCTAACTCCTGTAATTCCTGTAAGTTTACCGGACTGTCGTTTACAAAAGCTCTTGATTTTCCGGAAGGAAGAATTTCCCGGCGTATTATGGTTGTCGTTTCGTAGTCGAGATCATTTTCATCGAAAAAGGATTGTAATCCGTACGGTTGTATTTCGAAATGGGCTTCGATTATACATTTTTGTTCTTTATCTTTTAAAGAGGTCAGATCCGCACGACGTCCCAATACCAAGCCTAAGGCGCCCAGTAAAATCGATTTTCCCGCTCCGGTTTCTCCGGTTATAATTGAAAATTCATTAGAAAAGCGAATCTCTAACTGTTCAATCAGAGCAAAATTTTTAATCGATAAGGATGTCAACATAATTTGTGCGGCAATTAATTAAAACACAAATTTAATATTTTATATTACTCCATTTAGAAGAATTTAACGGAGATATTCTATTTAACCTTTCTACCAATTGTACGATATCAACATTTGGTCCTCCGGAATACATACTAACAATTTCATCCACTTTAGCGTCGAAAAATACACGCATCAGGAATGAATTCGGACGCACATCGTGAACTTTCGAAAGTGTTTCGATAGCTGCAATTACTTTTTCTTTAGCTGTTTTCTGATTTTCAGCCATTCTGTCCAGACCTTGTAAATGAAACTGATACATGGCTTCTCTGAACGGCATATACGTATTTGACAACATGTCATTGATCAGATAGTAACGTGTGTTTCGTTTTTCCGACTGAATCCACCCTTCATATCCGCTGGATTGCGCTACATTGGCAATCGCCAGTGCCGCATCCAAATATTTTGTTCCACCGGCTTTTTGATAAGTATCACCGTCAATTCCGATAATCATATTAGCATAAAAAGCCAAAACGGAAATCAGATTAGAATCAAAACTATTCGGGTTAAAATACATGTTTTCAAATTCCACATAACGGAATTTAAAATCTTTGTCATTAAAATTGAAAACCGGCGACGAATACGTCGAATTATATACCGGACGTGATGATTGCACTTGTATAGTCGCATCAAAGTTGTTGGAATCAAATCCGTTTACCGTGATAAAAACCACACAATTGATCTTTTCGTTTTGCTTAAAGGTTTTTTCAGTCCACTTCGTATTGTTCATAAACTCCGTGATCTGCTTTTCAAGTGTTTTGAAAATCTGCGGGTTTACGTTCGTAATCTGACTATAATTTACACTTACACTACAATTCAGTTCCTGAGCAAAGCTATTCAACGATAAAAAAGTAAGTAAAAGTAATATCCAGTTACGCATAGTGAGCAATTATTTTGTTGACAATATCCTGAGCGACTTCTTCTTTGGTTTTCAGTTCCATCGGCTCAACTAAAAAATCTTTATCGATAAACGTTACTTTATTGGTTGGCTTTCCAAAACCGGCACCTGTATCATTTAACGAATTTAAAACTATCAAATCTAAGTTTTTTTTCTGAATTTTCTGCTTCGCATGCTCAATTTCATTTTCAGTTTCCAGTGCAAATCCGATTAAAAACTGTTTGGACTTCACTTCTCCAAGCGAAGCGAGTATGTCTTTTGTTTTTTCCAGTTCTATGGAAAACGCAGCATCATTCTTTTTTATTTTCTGACTGGCTACTGTTTTCGGACGATAATCTGCTACAGCAGCAGCCGATACGGCAATATCTACCTGATCAAAACAGGCATGACAAGCCTCATACATTTCCTGTGCCGACACTACTTTTTGAACCTGAACACGATCGTGTTTCAAATCCAGATGCGTCGGGCCGGAAACCAAAATCACTTCAGCACCATTATCAGCAGCAACTTTTGCAATATCATATCCCATTTTTCCGGACGAATGATTTCCTATAAAACGTACGGGATCTATAGCTTCGTATGTCGGACCTGCCGTTACGAGCATTTTTTTCCCCCGAAGCGGTAGTTTCCCTTCCAGATCCTTTTCAAGAAATGCAACAATATTTTCCGGTTCAGCCATACGACCTTCTCCCGAAAGTCCGCTGGCCAATTCTCCTTTTTCGGCCGGGATAATACTATTTCCGAAATCCCTTAGTGCATTAAAACTTGCTATTGTAGAAGGATGCTTATACATATCCAGATCCATCGCAGGAGCGAAATAAACCGGACATTTAGCAGAAAGATAAGTAGCAATGAGTAAATTATCGCAATTCCCGTTTACCATCTTGGAAAGGGTATTGGCAGTTGCCGGAGCAATTACGATCAAATCTGCCCACAAGGCAAGATCTACGTGATTATTCCATACGGCATCTTCATCGTCTTCATTAAAAAAAGTGGAGAATACCGGTCTTTTAGATAAGGTAGATAATGTTAAAGGTGTAACAAAATCTTTAGAAGCAGGTGTCATGATCACCTGGACCTGCGCACCTGCTTTTATAAAAAGTCGTACTAATGTAGCCGTTTTATATGCGGCAATTCCACCAGAAACTCCTAGTATTATTTTTTTACCGCTTAAAACAGACATTATAATTATTTGTTAGAGTCTCTGTAATAGATTTTACCTTCCAACCACTCTTGTACTGCTAAAGCGTGTGGTTTTGGTAATTTTTCGTAGAACTTGGAAACTTCGATTTGTTCTTTGTTTTCAAAAATTTCCTCAAGACTGTCATTGTAAGTAGCAAATTCGTCAAGCTTATCGATCAATTCTTTTTTAATTTCGGAATTAATCTGATTTGCTCTTTTTGCCATAATGGTGATCGCTTCATACACGTTACCTGTCGGCTCTTCAATCTTACTCTTATTGTAGGTAACGGTGTTTACTGGAGCAGTAGTCTTTTTTAAATCCATCGTTATTAATTATTTAGAAAATTGTTGTAATTCTTTATCAATCTGAGCCAACATATCATCGGCTTTTGCTTTGTATTTCGTATCTTCTTTAAAACGTATCAGTGCCGAATAAGCTGCTTTAGCATTATTCAAACGTTCTTCCATTTTAACATGAACACTATTTATCGCCAGTTTATAGGCAGAATCAAATTTATAAAACAAAGCATCTTCTTTATAAATCGTTCCCGGGTAATCGGAAATAAAATTATCCAATGATTTAATGGCCGCATTATAATCTCTCGTCCATTCCCCGATAGTATTGTACTGTTTTGCAATTTCGAAAGCTTTTTTCTCCAGCTTTTGACGCAATTCGGTTACCATTTTATTAGCTTCGGCCATATTAGGCGAATCCGGATAAGCATTGATATACTCCTGTAACTTATCTATTCCTTTTTGAGTATCGGTTTGATCGATAGAATATACCGGTGACAACTGATAGAAGCTTTTAGCGCCTAAATAAGCTGCTTCTTCTCTTTTCTCACTTTTCGGATAACCTGCTACAAATGATTCAAACTGATATCCTGACAAATAATACTGTTTTGTCTTATAATAAGACTGAGCAAACATATAAAACAGTTTTTCCGCCTGCGGTTTCCCCCGGTTCGGCGCTGCAATCTGTTCGAACAAACGAATTGCTTTTGAATATTTTCCGGCATCGTACATTTTAGTTGCCACTTCATATTTCATAGCCAAATCTTCCGATTTTAAGGCTTTCTGATACTGGCTGCATGACGTTAAAAGAACCGCAAAAAGAAAAATATATAGAAATTTACTCATTTTATTTTCAGTTTATATGCCTCAAAAACAAAGAAAAGTCTTTTTTCGAAAGCAAATGCAAATTTAGTTATTAATTAGAGAATACAAAATCTTTTTTTTCGACCGAAAAACAAAAAAAAGATGCCCATAAAATGACATCTTTTAAAACTCTTTTTTCGTGATTTTATTGCACTGTATTCGGTTGATTCCCGCTGAAATTTTTCATATCGTTGTCAAACAGATACAATCCGCCTTTATCATCACCGATTAAGTTGATCTTATCTAAAATGGTTCTTGCCGTAGCCTCTTCTTCGATTTGCTCTGACACATACCATTGCAGGAAGTTATGTGTAGCATAATCTCTTTCCGACAATGAAACATGAACCAGTTCGTTAATACTGGCCGACACCATTACTTCGTGTTCAAACAATTGTGTAAACAATGCTTTAAAAGACGAATAATCCAATGACGGCTCAATTACCGCCGGGATTTGCGCCTGTCCGCCACGTTGGTTTACATATTTTACCAACTTAAGCATGTGCATTCTTTCTTCATCAGATTGCGCATACATAAATGTTGCAATCCCTTCAAAACCCTGAACTTCAGCCCAAGATGCCATGGCCAGATAAATTTGCGAAGAATCGGCCTCCACTTTAATCTGGTTATTAATAGCTGCTTCAATAGTTTTTGATAACATATATTTCTTTTTTTTTTAGTGAAAAGCTAATTTACTATTTTCTTTACAAATTCATCAATGCGTTTTGCTAAATCTTCGTTAACATTTACCAATGGCAAACGCACTGTATCTTCCGACAATCCCAGTGATTTAAACACGGCTTTGATTCCGGCCGGATTACCCTGCTCAAAAATCATATCAATACTGTCAGCCAACAAGTAATGTAAACGATAAGCTTCATCTACCTTACGTTGCAATCCTAAACGAACCATTTCTGAAAATTCTTTCGGGAACCCTTCTCCTATCACCGAAATCACTCCGGAACCACCGGCCAGAACCATTGGTAATGTCACCATATCATCTCCGGAAATAACTAAAAATCCTTCCGGTTTATGCTGAATCAATTTCATTGCCTGAACGATATCACCGGCAGCTTCTTTAATTCCGATAATATTTTTAAAATCATTCGCCAGTCGGATTACCGTTGACGGCAACATATTACTCGCTGTTCTTCCCGGAACGTTATATAGAATAACCGGTATCGGAGAAGCTTCTGCCACCGCTTTAAAATGCTGATAAATTCCTTCCTGAGTCGGTTTATTATAATACGGCGATACGGAAAGAATCGCCTGAAATGCTGACAAATCACGTGTTTTCAACTCTTCAGTTACTTTATGCGTATTATTTCCACCTACACCTAATACTAAAGGCAAACGTCCTTTATTAGCATCAATAACAGTTTGAATCACCAGTTCTTTTTCATCCTGGCTCAATGTTGCTGATTCACCTGTTGTTCCCAACACGACCAAATATTCCACACCGCCTTCCACAACGTGGTTTACAATTCTTGATAATGCTTCGGTATCTACCGAAAAGTCTTTTTTAAATGGTGTAACAAGTGCAACACCGGTTCCGATTAATGACTGCATGGTTATTTAGATTATATTTTATTTAAAATTTTCAGATAGCGGAACAATTCCGATACAAATTCCTGATACTTTTCAGCGACTGTAGCAATCATAAAATGGTACAATCTTTTATCTGCCGTAGAAAATCCGACTTTAAAACGGGCTTTTGACAACATTGTCACCCACATCAGCGGTGCTTTTTCCACATCATAATATCCGATCAGCATATCGAAAGGCGTTTCACAAAAATCGGCAACCTCTTTTTTAGCCAATTCTCCACTCATTGTGATATCTTTTCTACTAAAAAACGGGTAATCAAATACCTCTTTTTTCTTGATCGTATCTTTATAAATTAAAATTTTGATGTTTTTTTCCGGAATTCCCTGTGCGATCAATTCGTTAATCAGATTGTCCTGCGCCGAAAAATAACTCTCATCTAACAACAAACCAATTGTTTGAATTTTCTCTGCTGTAGCGGTAAGTTTATAGTTAGGTAATCTTTTTTTAATGATTTTTTTTAGGGAAAAATCCTTTATTGTTTTTAAAAACATAGTACTTTTACTTGGAATACAAAGTTAATTAAATAAGGATTATAACAAATGACAAAATTAAGAAAGTATAACCGTATTTTAACTTCAATTATTGCCCTCTCGGGTATTTTTTTATCCGTTTCCTGTACCACTCAAAAGTACACAAACACCAAAATTGAAGGAAAACAAATCGGTGTCACAAATGCGTACCCGGATGTTAAATCTATCGAAGATTATGTAGCCCCTTACCGCGACCACATCAACAAAGATCTGGATCATGTATTAGCTTACGCGCCTGAAACTTTAGACAAGAGCAAAGGCACCTGGCAAACTACTATCGGAAATCTTTTGGCCGATGCTACAATTGAAATGGGCAATCCGCTTTTTCAATCCCGCGAGAAAAAGAACATCGACATCTGCTTACTAAATCACGGCGGAATCCGTGCTATTTTACCGAAAGGAGATGTTACCACCCGTACCGCTTACGAAATCATGCCGTTTGAAAACAGTTTGATCATTGTTGAATTAAAAGGCGCTCAGATTCGGGAAATGGCAGAATACATCCTAAAAGAGAAAAAACCACATCCGTTATCCGGTTTAAAAATTGTGGCCGACAAAGACAATTTAAACATTAAATCGTTAAGTGCTAACGGAAAACCCGTTCAGGAAAACCAGATTTACAATGTAGCTACTTCCGATTATCTTTCCAATGGCGGTGATAGTATGAATTTCTTTAAAAAAGGAATTAAATCCTACGACATGGATTATAAACTTCGGAATTTATTGATTGACTATTTCAAAAAAGTCGACACTATCCCTGTTATAACAACCGAACGAATTATCCTGGAATAAAAGATTAAGAAGATGAAAAGAAGAGAATTTTTAAAAGGTACATTAGCCAGTTCAGCTTTAGTTACAGTAGGCGGCCTTTCATTGAGTAGTTTTACCAATGCACCGGATATCAAAAAATTAACCATTCTGCATACTAACGACGTTCACAGTCATATTGATCCGTTTCCTGCAACTGATCCGAAAAACCCGAATATGGGTGGCGTTGCGCGTCGTGCCAGTCTGATCCAGGAAATCCGAAAAGAGAATCCGAATGTACTGCTTTTGGATGCCGGTGATATTTTCCAGGGAACTCCTTATTTTAATTATTACGGAGGTGAATTGGAATTCAAACTGATGAGTATGCTGCAATACGATTTAGCCACTATGGGAAATCACGATTTTGACAACGGAATCGATGGTTTTTATGCGCAATTACCGCATGCTAAATTTGATTTTGTTTCAGCCAATTACGATTTTAAAAACACGGTATTGGACGGAATTGTAAAACCGTATAAAATATTTGTAAAAGACGGCATCAAAATAGGTGTTTTCGGTTTAGGAGTCGAGCTTCAGGGATTAGTTGACAAAAAGCTTTACAAAGAAACCGTTTATAACGATCCGGTGGAAACCGCAAACGAAATGACCCGTATTCTGAAACACGAACAAAAATGTGATTTGGTTATCTGTTTATCGCATATCGGATTTAAATACAACAACGAGCCGGAACGTATTTGTGATGTTCTTCTAGCCCGAAGAACCAAAGATATCGATTTGATCATTGGAGGACATACCCATACATTCTTAACCAAACCGGTAATCGAAAAAAACCGGGACGGAAAAGAAGTTTTAATCAATCAAGTGGGTTGCTATGGCATTAATCTGGGGCGTATTGACTTTTATTTCGATGCCGACAAAACAAAATCACACTCCGGAAAAAGTATTGTTGTATAACATCCTTTTATGATCCATGCTCAATATCGCTTTATAAAGCAAGTATTGCGCCACAACAAACATAGCCAGTGAAATCGGTCTGAATATCAATATTGTAAGATAATACAAATTGATTGTAACAATAAACTGGATAAAAGTAAACAATAAGGTACTTATCAATAAAAGGGTATTTACCTTATTGTTATTTAAAATATAATTGGCTAATGTAAACCCTCCCAGAAAAATCATAAAAACCCCGTTAACCCAAAACAGGTAAACTCCATTTTCAATTTCTGCATTTACTAAATTTGCTACTGTAATATATATAAAGAAAAACGGTATACACCCGATCAGAAAGGGCATCATTTTAGGAAATGTGATTCGTTCGACCAAAGTATAAACCACTGCTATCCGATAAAGCAAAAAGAACAGTGATCCGAAATACACCGTATCTTTTGTAGCGGCCACAAAAGCAATATTAGCGATCCAGTTAAAAAAAAGTGCCAGTATAAAAACATTATTCCGTTTACCGGAATTCAGGTAATACAGAAAAAACAATACCGGCATCAGGAAAGGCTTTGAAATATAAGTCAGAAAATGATCCTCTAAATATTCACTGATCACTGCAATTCCGCCAACCAGAAAATAAAACAAGATTAAAATTCCGTTTATCCCCTCTTTTACTTTTGGCTCCATAAGGTATAACATATTAAAACAGAAGCATTTTTGCCGCAAGGTACAATAGGATAACCTTAGATATCATAAAAACTCAGGGAAAAGCAGATTCTATCGATTTACTTCAAAAATAAACGTTAATTCCACCCGCTTTCCGATCGATAGCTATTCCTTACTGAATCATTATCAGAAAATCATCTTCTGAAATAATCGGAATATTTAACTGACTGGCTTTTTCTAATTTCGACGGTCCCATATTGGCACCCGCTACAACATAATCCGTTTTTTTAGAAATTGAACTTCCTAGCTTTCCTCCGTTATCTTCAATTGCTTTTTTTAAATCATCTCTCGAAAATTTCTCAAAAACACCGGATACGACAAAGGTTTTTCCGGATAACAAATCAGACACAGCCGTATCATGATGTGCTCCCATCTCAAGTTGCACACCAAAAGTTTTCAGCCGTTCGATAATAACTTTATTCGAATCATTGGCAAAGAATTCAACAACACTTTGTGCAATTTTTTCTCCGATTTCATCAACCAATACCAAATCTGTCAAATTCGCCTGCGCAATAGCATCAATCGTTTTATAATGTTTCGCCAGTTTTTTAGCAACCGTTTCCCCTACATAGCGGATACCAAGCGCAAACAACACGCGTTCAAACGGTATTTCTTTCGATTTTTCAATTCCTTTTATCAGATTGTCTGCTGATTTTTCCGCCATTCTTTCCAACGGAACTACCTGTTCTTTTTTCAGTTCATACAAATCGGCATAATCCAGAACCAGTCCGTTATTATATAGCAAAGCAACGGTTTCACCACCTAAACCTTCAATATCCATTGCTTTACGCGAAATATAATGTTGAATACGTCCGATAATCTGCGGCGGACATCCGTAGAAATTCGGACAATAATGTTGCGCTTCACCTTCTTTTCGAACCAATTCGGTCTGACATTCCGGACAATGCGTTATATAAACCGTTTTTTGAGAATCTTCCTGTCTGTTTTCGAGATCAACAGCAATAATTTTCGGAATAATTTCACCTCCTTTTTCCACAAAAACCGTGTCGCCGATACGGATATCCAGTTTTTCAATCTGATCAGCGTTATGTAAGGAAGCTCGTTTTACAATTGTTCCGGCTAATTGAACCGGTTCCAAATTTGCTACGGGCGTAATCGCTCCGGTTCGTCCGACCTGATAAGCAATCGACAGTAAACGAGTCGACACCTGCTCTGCTTTAAATTTATAAGCAATCGCCCAACGTGGTGATTTAGCAGTATACCCCAATTCATCCTGGTATTGCAGGCTATTTACTTTTATCACGACACCATCGGTTTCATAGGGTAACTCATGACGGTGCACATCCCAATGATCAATAAATTCAAAAACCTCCTCCATATTCCGGGCCAGATGTGCCTGTTTGGGTACTTTAAAACCCCAGTTTCTCGCTTTTTCCAAACCTTCAAACTGCGACTGAAACGGTAGTTGTTGCCCCACTATTGCATATAACAAACAATCCAACGGTCTTTTAGCGACTTCCGCGCTATCTTGTAGTTTTAAGCTTCCGGAAGCTGTATTTCTCGGATTTGAATACGGTGTTTCACCGATTTCGATCAACTCCTGATTCATTTTTTCAAAGCCGGCAAAAGGTAAAATAATTTCACCCCGAATGTCGAACTTTGGCGGAAAATCGCCTTTCAAACTAATCGGAACGGCTTTAATTGTTTTGATATTATTAGTCACATCATCCCCTTGAAAACCATCTCCCCGAGTTACTGCTCGTTTTAACTTTCCGTTTTCATAAGAAATCGTAATGGAAGCACCATCGTATTTTAACTCACAGGTATACTCCAATGCCACATCGCCCAATATTTTCTGGGCTCTTTTTTCCCAATCTAATAAATCTTCTTTGGAATATGAGTTATCAAGCGAATACATTCTGTATTCATGAAACACCGTTTCAAAATTCTTCGTTATTGTTCCTCCGACCCTTTGTGTCGGTGAATCTTCATCAAAATATTCCGGATGCTTGCTTTCAAGTTCCTGTAACTCTTTCAATTTCAAATCAAATTCATAATCTGAAATGGTTGGATTATCCAAAACATAATAATTATAATTATGTTGATTCAACTCTTCTCTCAGCGTCTGAATTGTCTGTAAAATATCCATAAAATAAAAAAATTGGGAAAACCAGTTTAAAGGAACTAATTTAACCAATTTCTCTATAATTACAGGCGGTAATTCTAAATTTCTGTTATTCGAGGATATTTTCCATTTGTCGGTATAAATCACCTTCACAAAGAATAGCTCCTTGTTTAATCAAGCCGAATATTTCATCGTTTCGTTCATCAACAAATACTTTTTGTCCTCTTTGGATTTCAACATTATCGGTGAACAAGTTATCACTCAACCATTCCAAACCTTCTTTCGACAGAAAATCCACATCTGTTACTAACGAATGAATCACAATGGTTTGCATATGAATATCACTGCAATGAAACAGGAAGATATGATGCTTTGAGTAATGTTCCAGGTATTTAGCATTAGACAGTACACCTTCCCAGATCAAATCCGAGAAAACATCAATTTCCTGTTCGGCCACTTCCGGGTTTTCTGTTTTAATTTTATCCCATTCGGTTTTATCGACCGACTGAGTTGCCAGAAAGTTAATAAATTCCGGATGTAGTTCTTCCAGTTGTTCTTTTGTTAATCGGGTATATCTCATTGTACTTATTTTAAAGAGCAGTCCGGAAAAATCAAGTCCGCGACACAGGATAAAGGTATAAAAAAAGCCTTCCCGAATGAGAAGGCTTTTACTTTATTTTTCGAAAATTATGCTTTTTCAGCGATAATTTCGTATGCTAATTCAACGATTACATCACGGTGTAAACGAACGGAAGCATTGTATTTTCCTGTACGTTTTACGATACCTGAAGTGATGAATTTTTTATCGATTGCATGACCGTTTTTCTCTAAAACTTCAGCGATATCAGCACTAGTAACTGATCCGAATAATTTTTCACCACCAGCTTTAGCTGTGATTTTAATCTCTAAAGCTTTGATTGCTTCAGCCAAACTTCTAGCATCAGCAACGATTTTAGCTTCTTTGTGTGCTTTTTGTTTTAAGTTTTCAGCTAATACTTTTTTAGCTGACGGAGTTGCTAAAATAGCAAATCCCTGAGGAATTAAAAAGTTACGACCGTAACCTGGCTTAACAGATACTACATCGTCTTTAAAACCTAAATTCTGTACGTCTTGTTTTAATATAAGTTCCATAATCTCGCCTCTTTTTTATTTTAATAAATCAGCCACATATGGCATTAATGCTAAATGACGTGCTCTTTTTACCGCTACAGATACTTTTCTTTGGTATTTCAAAGAAGTTCCTGTTAAACGACGAGGAAGGATTTTACCTTGCTCATTAACGAATTTTAATAAGAAGTCCGGATCTTTATAATCAACATATTTGATTCCGGATTTTTTGAAACGACAATACTTTTTAGTTTTGTTAGTTTCTATATTCAAAGGCGTAAGATATCTGATATCCCCGTCTTTTTTTCCTTTTGCAGATTGCTCAATACTTGACATACTAATTAAGCTTTTGTAGATTTTAATTTTGCTCTTCTTCTTTCAGCCCACGCTACTGCATGTTTATCTAAACTTACAGTTAAAAAGCGCATTACTCTTTCGTCACGACGGAATTCAGTTTCAAATGCAACTAAGATATCTCCAGCTACTTTGAATTCGAATAGGTGATAAAAACCACTTTTCTTGTGTTGGATTTCGTAAGCTAATTTTTTTAAGCCCCAATCCTCTTTCGCTACCATCTCTGCTCCTTTAGAAGTAAGAAAATCTTCAAATTTGCTTACTGTTTCCTTTACCTGCTGCTCAGATAAAACGGGATTCAAGATGAAAACAGTTTCATAATGATTCATAAGAATAAAATTTATTTGTTATAAAATTGGGTGCAAAAATAATGATTTATATTTAATCTACAAGGCTATTTTCTTTTTTTTGAACCTAATCCTATTTTATCCTCAGTATTCTTGCTCAATCCGATCTGTTTTTCTATTTTTATTACTGAAATAACCCTATTTGATTTTATATTAGAATATGAAGATAAACTGTATAGTAGTTGATGATAGTAGTATTCAGCGTTTAACCATAACCAAACTTGTATCCGAAAACCCAAATCTCTCTCTTGTCGGCGAATTTTCCAATGCTATTGAAGCTAAGAATTGTATTACCAACAAAAACGTGGATCTGGTTTTCCTGGATATTGAGATGCCGGTTATTAACGGTTTCGATTTACTCGACGGACTGAAGGCAAAACCACAGGTGATTTTCATTACATCGAAAACAGAATACGCCGTTAAAGCATTTGATTATGCCGCGACAGACTATTTACACAAACCCATTACACGGGAGCGCTTTAATGTTGCTGTTAAAAAAGCGATGAATTTTGTCTTACTCGGAAAAGAGAATTCCGATGAAGAAAGTCCGTTTATTTTTATTAAGAGCAATCTTAAAAAACTAAAAATCTATATTTCAAGAATCAAATGGATTGAAGCTTACGGTGATTATGTAAAAGTAATTACTGATGAAGACAATCATTTGGTATTATCGACGATGAAAGCGTTTGAAAGCGAACTTCCGAACGACAAATTTATTCGGGTTCACAAATCCTTTATTGTAAACATTGATAAAATCGACAAATTCAACAGTAAATTTGCTGAAATCGGCACTAATAAAATCCCTTTAAGCCGGAACAAAAAGGAGGATCTGGTAAAAGCAATCGAAAACACCTAATAGTTATCGACATTAACCATCATTTTTATTGCCCGGTATTGTGGAATCGCTTCAAAACTATTCGCTATTTTTCGAATTGTTTTTTTAGTATTTCCCAAATGGTTTTTCTGCGGAATCTTAATCAGTATGGTCCGGATGTATTCATTCCGGATCCTGCTTATTGCCGGTTCTTCCGGTCCTAATACCGGAATTTGTAACGATTGTGTCAATACATTATACATCCACATTGCCCCTTCTTTCAGTTTATCGAAGTCCCGGTGCTTTAAAGTCAGTTTTATCAATCGGTAAAAAGGCGGATATTTAAAATTGTGCCGTTCATACACCTGTTCTTTATACATCCCCATATAATCATTTTCGGTAACCTGACGAATTATATTATGATACGGATTATACGTCTGAATCATCACTTTTCCTTTTTTCTCGCTTCGCCCGGCTCTTCCCGCTACCTGCATCATCATTTGATACGCTCTTTCATGCGAACGAAAATCCGGTTGATTCAACATATTGTCGGCATTCATAATTCCAACTAATGTCACATTATCAAAATGCAATCCTTTAGCCAGCATTTGCGTTCCAACCAAAATATCGATTTCCTGCTCCCGAAAAGCATCGATTATTTTTTCATAACCAAACTTACCTCGCGTTGTATCCTGATCCATTCGCCCGATATTCTTTTCCGGAAACAGTTCCCGTAATTCCATTTCTATCTGCTCCGTACCGAATCCTTTTGTCGACAAATCTACCGACTGACAGGCGTGACAATGCGTAGGATTCGCAATGGAATAACCACAATAATGGCATCGTAGCTGATTTTTAAACTTATAATAGGTAAGACTTACATCACAACTCGGACATTGCGGTACATGTCCGCATGTCATACATTCTACAAAAGGGGAATATCCTCTTCTGTTTTGAAACAAAATTACTTGCTCGTTTAACGCCAATGATTCTGAAATAGCCTCAATCAGCGTATCACTGAAATGCCCTTTCATTCGTTTCCTTTTATACTTATCTTTTAAATCCACTAAAAAGATTTCCGGCAGCAATACTTTTCCGTAGCGCTCCGTCAGATTTACCAATCCGTATTTTCCGGATTGTACATTATAATAGGTTTCCAGACTTGGCGTTGCGGATCCCAAAAGCACTTTAGACCGATGTGCTGCTGCCAGAACGATAGCCGCATCTCTTGCATGATAACGCGGTGCCGGATCAAACTGCTTAAAGGTTTGCTCGTGCTCTTCATCAATCACAATAAGTCCCAGATTGGAAAACGGTAAAAACAAAGCCGAACGTGCTCCGATTACAATTTTAGCCTTTTCCGAGCTATGCAATACCTGTTGCCAAACCTCTATCCTTTCATTATTGGTATATTTCGAATGATAAACCGCTACCTGGTTTCCGAAATAAGCCGTTAGCCGACTAACCAACTGTACCGTTAGTGCAATTTCCGGCAAAAGATACAAGACCTGTTTGCCTTCCGCGATATATTGTTCGATTAACTTAATGTATACTTCCGTTTTTCCGGAAGCCGTAACACCGTGTAATAACGAAACCGTTTGTTTAGTAAAGCTTTCCCCGATTTCATCCAAGGCTTTTTGTTGTGCTCCGCTTAATTCAAAGCCGGCATCCTCCGCTTTTTCAAAACGCACCCTGTCTTCCGTCAGAAAATACGCTTCAAATATCCCTTTATCGATTAACGATTTAACGACAGCACTTGTCGAACCGGAAGCGTCGATTAATTTTTTAACTGAAACCGGTTTCTTTTCGACCGCCTGCAATTGAAAATAGTGCAACACCAATTCCTTTTGCTTAGGAGCACGGGATAACAATTCCATTAATTCAGACAATTGCTCCTGTTGCAAAAACTCCGATTGCAAACGAATATAACGCGTTTGCTTCGGTTTGTATTTCTCGACAACTTCTTCCTGTAATGTCAATACATTTTTAGAAAGCATTCTGTTTAAAACCGGAAAAACGTTCTTTTTCCCCAGAATTGCCATTATATCTTCCACCTTTAAAGACGATTGTTGCTGCAACGCCTCCCAGATCAAAAATTCATCATCTTCCAACGCTTTACTATTCACATCAGCATCCTGCGGAGAAGCAATGATCGTTTCACTTTCCAGTAAAAAACCGGACGGAAGTGCCATTTTAAATACATCTCCGATCGCACACATATAATAATCGGCAACCCATTTCCAATGTTCAATCTGGTACTCATTTACAACCGGAACCTCATCTAATATCTGATGAATTTCCTTTGCCTGATACAAAAGCGGTTCATTCTGATGCAAATCAATTGCCAGCGCCGTGTAAATTTTATTTTTACCAAAAGGCACCGCCACACGCATTCCTTTTTTAAGGAATGTATATTCGGCTTCTGAAACCTGATACGTAAAGGTTTTATCCAGCGCTAACGGTAAGACAACTTCTACAAAATATGACATTGGTTGATTTTAAAATACAAAGATAAAAGGTGACCATAAAAAAACACTTCCTTTACGAAGTGTTTTTTTACATTATATATAAGGTAAGCTTATTTTACTCTTGACCAGGTTTGTGTTCTTCCGATTAACGAAATTCCTACATAACCTCTAACATTTAATTTATCGCTACCGTCCAATTTAACGGTACATTTATATAATTTTCCTTTATTCGGATCCAGGATTTTACCATCTGTATATTCATCCCCGGATTTTTTCAATCCTTTGATAATTGTTAATCCTAAAATCGGTTTATCTTTATCTTCTCCGGTACAATCTTTACATTTCGCATTCTTTTTGGCCGGATTTAAAATCTCAACCACTTTCCCGTAAATTTTTCCTCCGGATTCTGTAATTTCCACAATTGATTTGGCTTCACCGGTTTCATCGTCAACCGTTTTCCATTTCCCTACCACACTTTGTGCCTGAGTTGTAAACAGTCCTAAAAATGCAACAAAGAATACCGTCAAAAGTTGTTTTTTCATAATTATTAGTTTTTTCGTTTTGTTAAATATATAAATTTTTTCTTTTTAATTTGTTAATAGTCGCGTTTAATTCAAATCCTAACAACAGGATCATGCAGTTTATCCATATATAGAACATCAATACAAGAAGCGTACCAATTGATCCGTATAATTCGTTATATCGCGCAAAACGAACCACATAGATTCCAAATACATACGAACTGATTACAACTAAAACGGTTGTAAAAATCGCTCCGGCATTAAAAAAAGGAATCTGCTTGGTTTCTCTTGTTCCGAATTTAAACAGGAATGATGCCGATACAAATAACATAATCAAGATAAAGGCATATCGTGCTAGTTGAATAAAAAGGACATCATCTAACAACAATCGGTTAGATAGCATCTGAATTACCACTTCCGATACGACAATCGCTGATACGGTGATGATTAAAAAGAATGAAAAAATAACAGACAAACCAATTGCAACTGCATATTGCCTGAAATAACCTCTGGTAATCGTGATGTGATAAGACGATTCAAATCCGCCCAGAACAGCATTCAATCCGTTAGACATTAAAAAAATTGACAAAAAGAATCCCGAAGAAAGGAGGCTTTTGTAACTATTATTCATAATATCCATCAGAATAGCTTCGATAGCACCGTAAGTATTAGGCGGCACACTATCTGAAACAAACCGCAGAAAGTCTTCCTGAAAACCTTCCAACGGAATATACGGTATCAGGTTCAGTATAAAAAGAGCAAACGGGAAAAGCGCCATAAAGAAACTAAAAGCAATAGCTCCCGCCCGATAAGAGAAAGCCCCTTTTGCAATTCCGATTCCGTATAACTCTAACAGATCGTACAAGGACAAGCCTTCCAGACCCGGCACTTTTATCGTTTTGATAAAAGCCATAAGTTTGTTTAGTACCGGAATTTTTTCAATTTGATCTTCGATTTCTTTTGACACTTACAGCAGCTGTTTTAGGTTTTGTGTTGGTTTTTATCTAATGTAATATACAAATTAAATCGCCTTCAGGCTCAGATCCAGATTATAAATCGAATGCGTCAACGCTCCGGACGACACATAGTTCACCCCGCATTCCGCATAGTGACGAACGGTTCCTTCGTTGATTCCGCCGGATGATTCCGTAAGACACTTTCCGTTAATCATTTCAACTGCTTTTCGGGTATCCTCATAATCAAAGTTATCCAATAGTATACGATATACGCCTTCGCTTTCAAGAATTTCGCGAACCTCTTCCAGATTTCTGGCTTCCACAATAATTTTCAGATCCAGATTATTCGTTTTCAGATAATCATTTGTCTTTCCGATGGCTTTTGTGATTCCGCCTGCAAAATCGATATGATTATCTTTTAGCATAATCATGTCATATAAAGCAAAACGGTGATTTTCGCCACCGGCTATTTTAACGGCCCATTTTTCGATCGTTCTGATTCCGGGTGTTGTTTTTCGGGTATCTAATATTTTTGTTCCGGTTCCTTCCAAAAGATCCACAAAAACTTTGGTTTTCGTTGCAATAGCACTCATCCGTTGCATCGCATTCAAAACCAATCGTTCTGCTTTTAAGATCGATTGCGAACTTCCGGAAACATGAAAAGCGACATCACCGTATTTCACAGGCGTTCCGTCTGTTATAAAAACATCCATCTGCAATCCCGGATCTACATATTGAAATACCTTACGGGCAAATTCAACTCCGGCCAGTATTCCTTCGTCTTTTACCAATAACTTTGCTTTTCCGGTAGCCGATTCCGGTATACAGGCTAACGAACTATGATCACCATCTCCTACATCTTCTCTAATAGCATTGGCGATTATCAAATCCAGTTCGTGCTGAAATTGTGCTTCTGAAATCATCTGTTTTCTATTGAGATGCTAAAATAGCGATTCATTTGAAGATTTAAAAATTTCTATTGACTTTAAACCTTTATTAACGCTACAATAACATCCCCTATTTATTTAAAAATTTATGCCTAAAATTCTTTCACAATTTACAGCATACGAGTCGATAAATTAAGTAACTTTATAAGGATTAACCGCTAACAGTTTTAGTTATGTGGCATACTCAAAAAATACGACTCTACTTTGAATTTTACAAAAGTACACTAGCTGTAAACCTCTTTATCTCCTTTATCTGGTTGTTTTACAGTCTGGGTACCTTTTTTATATCTTTTTGTACTTTCGGGCTTATTGCCGCGTTTCTTTTTAAAGAATATTACCGGAAAAACGAATACTATTTTTACCATAATAACAGTATTAGCCGGACTACTCTTTTTATGTTCTGTTTTATTCTCAATATTATTCTTTCTATTGTTATTAAAATCCTGAGCTATGAACTATTGCCTTGAAGCAGACAGCATCATCAAATCCTATGGTGATGATCCGCTACTGACCGATATTTACCTGAAATGCGAAACGAATGATATTATCGGTATTTTAGGACGGAACGGTACCGGCAAATCGACTTTGCTAAAAATACTTTTCGGTACAATGGAAGCCGAAAACAAGTCAATCCGGATTAACAATACGGTTTACGAAACACCTTACCAACAAAAGAACCTGTTTGCTTTTTTACCTCAAAATCATTTTATCCCCGGATATTTTAGTGTCGAAAAAGCTATTTCCTTATTTTTACCATCAGCGATCGGCATTTCATTATATGAAGATTCAGTTATTCGGAGCATTCGCAGTAAAAAAATCCGGGATTTATCAGCCGGAGAACTGCGTTATCTTGAGGTGAAACTGGTTTTACATCTTGAATCTCATTTTGTTTTGCTGGATGAACCTTATTCAAGTCTGTCGCCGCTTTTAACCGATGACATCAACCGGCAAATTGAAGAAAAGACAGCCCAAAAAGGTTTTATCATTACCGATCACCATTATGAAAGTATTTTTAAAATAGCGACTAAAATATATCTGTTAAAAAACGGACAAGCCTATCCGATCCGAAACAAACTGGAACTGGTCGAAATGGGCTATTTAAAATCCAATATGTTATAAAATGAAAATCCACACCCGTACATTCGACGCCTTTACCATTACCACCGACAAATCCAAGCTCGACATCAACGTTATTCATCGCTATTTATCCGGTGAATCGTACTGGAGCAAAGACATCCCGATAGAACGTATTCAGAAATCCATAGAAAACGCTTTGTGTTTCGGAGTTTATCACAATGATCAACAAATTGGGTATGCCAAAGTTGTTTCCGATTTCTCCACTATGGCTTATCTGGGTGATGTTTTTATACTGGAAAGCTATCGCGGCCAAGGATTATCCAAACAACTGATGGAAACCATCATGTCACATCCGGAATTACAAAATTTACGCCGTTGGATTTTGCTTACGGCCGATGCACACGAATTATATAAAAAATACGGATGGCAACCGATAGCCAGTCCGGAAAAATGGATGGAAATCCACCAGCCGGATATTTTCCGTAAGCTATAAAAACAAAAAGGGATGTCATTAATCCAACATCCCTTTTACAATTATTTCCGTATAAAATTAAACCGCTTTTAAAGCTGTTAGCAACAAATCGATATCTTCATTTGTATTGTAGTGGCTTAATGAAATCCGCAGGCTCGGTTTTTTAACATCTGCTTCTGATAATATTTCAGCCAATACATGCGACGGCTTAACACTTCCCGACTGACAAGCACTTCCTCTCGACACTGCAATTCCTTTCATATCCAGATGAAACAAGATCATAGCTGTTTTATCATCCGAAAAAGGCAATAATACATTTACAATATTATAAAAACCGTTTTCACCTCCGTTAATCATTGCGCCCGGAAATGTCGTTTTCAGTTTATCTGTCAAATATTGTTTTAACGATGTCACGTGATTGCGTTCGGATTCTAAATTCAGATATGCTAATTCCAACGCTTTTGCCATACCGACAATCTGATGTATTCCTTCCGTTCCGGCACGCAATCCCTTTTCCTGTTCACCTCCGTATAATAACGGTTGTAATCCTGTATTTTTTCGGACAAAAGCAAAACCGACTCCTTTCGGACCGTGAAATTTATGCGCACTTGCCACGATAAAATCAACCGGTAATGCCTGCAAATCCATTTCCATTTTCCCTATTGACTGTACGGTATCCGAATGAAAATAGGCTCCGTATTGCTTACAGATCCGTCCGGTTCTTTCCAAATCCAGGATTGTTCCGGTTTCGTTATTCACATGAATCAGACTCACTATGGTTTTCAATTCCTGATCCAATAGTTCGCTTAAATGCGTAAAATCGACCGTTCCGTCGGCATTTAGCTTTACATAATCGACCTGAATAGCATATTCTTTTTGAAGTGCTTCAACCGTATGCAAAACCGCATGATGTTCCACTTTCGATGTAATGATACGGATTACGCCCAAATCTTTTACAGCCGATCGCAATATCCAGTTATCCGCTTCCGTACCGCACGAAGTGAATATAATCTCCTGCGCAGTCGCATTTAAATGCTTTGCTATGGACTTTCGAGCCGTTTCCAATAATACTTTAGCACTACGTCCGAAACTATGCGTAGAAGACGGATTTCCGTATTCTTCCGTCAGTACTTTCATCATTTCCTGAGCGACTTCCGGCCGAATAGCAGTCGTAGCCGCATTATCAAGATATACTTTTTTCATAATTATACTTCCAATTGTTTTTTAGTACGCTTAAATAGTAATTTTTCGTTAAAAACCACTATTGAAAGCAAGATCAGCGAATAGGCCAATAACTGCAATCCCGTTACCGGTTCTTTAAAATAGAAAACAGCTAACAGGAAATTAATGATCGGATTGATATAGATCATGATTCCCACCGTTGCCGAACTGACTCCTTTGAGCGCGTACAAATTCAAAAATAAGGGGATTATCGTAAACAACACAACGATTACGAATAAACAAATATAAAACAAACCTTCCGTTGGCAATGCTCCGCTATACACCGGATAAAACGGCAGCATAAATAATCCGGCGATCAACAACTGAACATTTAACAGCAGGAACTTATCCATTTCACTGTTCTTTCGTTGGCTAACTAAATATAAGGCATACGTAGCCGCCACAATCAAACTATAGAAGATATCCATAAAATGATTATAGGACAACAATACACAGCTAAAAACACTAATTCCTACAGCCGTCCATTGCCAGATACTCAATTTTTCCCGAAGAATAAAATAGGCAAAAACCGTAGTCAATATCGGACAGACCATATAAGCAAACGAAGCCGCTTTGACACTCACATGATTCATCACATAGATAAAAAAGAACCAGTTTGCCATTAACAGTAAAGCACCGCCGAAAGTCAGAAACAGAATTTGTCGTTTGTGATTCGGCAGCATATTTTTAAAAGCAGCAATATCTTTTTTGATAATCTGACCACGGAACAAAACGTTGATCAACGACATAAGGATAACGCCCAAAAAAACGCGGTAAAATAAAATATCGAGCGAAGGATAATGATGAATGGGTTTTAGTCCTAAACTGAAAAATCCCCAGATCAAAAAGGCTACAAAAGCAGCCAGGTAGTATTTTGTTGCTTTCATCAGAAAATAAAATTCGGAACAAAGGTAACGATTTCCCTTGCTCCGAATTCTATTTTAGGTTTTTCTTAATTATAATTAATGTCCGCTTTTGACTTCAATAACATCAACATCAATTTTTTGTCGGGCTAATATCGATTTTACGATAATAGCGAAGAATGTCAGGTAAGCGAAACACAGCACCGGAATCACATAGGAATTGTGAATTCCGATTATATCAGCCAGTTTTCCTTGAATCGGAGGAATAATACCACCACCCAGAATCATCATTACTAAAAATGCCGATCCCTGTGCTGTATATTTTCCTAATCCCATTAACGAAAGACTAAAAATAGCCGGCCACATGATACTACAAGCCAATCCACCGGCAAGGAAAGCATAAACAGCAACCATTCCTTCCGTTAAAAGTCCGGTTATCATCGCTGCCAATCCTAAACAACCGAAAACCATCAGCGTTCTTGCCGGTTTATCCTGACTCAGGAAAAAGGCTCCGATCTGAGCCAATACGCAAATTACATAATAGTAAAGCGGCGTTACATCCTGTCCAACCAGGCGATTCAACCTTAAAACTACCAAAAAGGCGATTAACGGCACCACAATTAAGGCTATCATTCTTTTTGTTTTACTCAGATTAAAAACACTTATAGCTCCGGCCCAACGCCCGATCATAAGACTCCCCCAATACATCGAAATATACGGAGCGATTTCAGAAGATTGATATCCGCCGAATTCCGGTAGTTTTAACAACTCACCAAGATTACTCCCGATAGCCACTTCCACTCCCACATAGGTAAAGATCGCTAACATTCCCAGAACCAATTGCGGATACTGCATGGCACCCCAACCTTCACTTCGTTTTAAGGCGCTTTGCTTCACAAATAACAATCCGCCGATGATCACGACTAATGCACCGGATAACCAATACATCCTCTCCTTTTCCAATGGTTTCTTCAGTTCTTTAATCTCAGCTTGAATCGTTTTTACTTTATTATCAATCTGCACATGATCCTCATTAACCGAGATATTCTTTTTTAAAGTTTCAATCTTTATTTCGAGTCCTTCAATTTTTTTCGCAGCTTCGCTTTTATAACTATTAAATACCTGCGTAAAAATCAACGCCAGCAATACTGTCATTACAATCAGAAAGCGCATTGCTTTTCCCGCTTTTTCCATCGGTTCATCCGAAACACCGGCCGGTACTTTTTTCGAAAAATAAAACATCGCCGCTGCTCCCAGAAATAACAAACCAACGCCAATATACAGCCAAATCACTTTATCCAATTCCAGATGTTTAATCTGTTCGTCTGTTACGGATGCTGTAGAACCAAACAAAGCAAGCCCTACCATAATCGGTCCGATAGTCGTTCCGAATGAATTAATTCCACCGCCAAGATTTACCCTACTGGCTCCTGTTTTCGGATCGCCCAATGAAATCGCAAACGGGTTAGCCGCAGTTTGCTGTAACGAAAACCCCAGAGCCACAATAAACAATCCGATCAGCATACCGAGATAGACATTACTTTTCACGGCCACGATCATCGCTCCGGCACCCAATGCAGAAAACAAAAGACCGTATACGATACTTTTCTTGTATCCCCATTTACCGACAACATCACTCCCTTTTAGCGTACCGAAGATAAACAACAGCAAAGCTCCCATATAATAGGCCGTATAAAAAGCAAAATCGATAAGCTGTGACTGAAATTGGTCGAGTTCGAAATAATGTTTACAGAAAGGAATAAAAATACTATTTCCGGCAGCAATAAATCCCCAGAAAAAAAACACGTTGATTAGTGTGTACAGTGCCGGGTAATTTGTCTTCGTTGACGATACATCCATAAGTACAGGAAGTTGATTTAGGTTAGTTATGCGTTTCAAATATAGCAATTAAGTTGAATTTCATTCGATCCGCCCGGAGTAAATACAAAAAAAGTTACTTTTGTTGGAAATTCTATAATCAAATGAAAAAAGTTTTTAGTGCATTTATATGCTTATTCCTTCTGAATAGTTGCGACGATGGGGACATTGTTGTAGAAACGTTTGACTTTGGCACTGCCGCCGTTCAAAAGTGTTCCAACAACGATATCTTACTTAAAACCAGCGGCAACCAGTTGATGCTTTTAAATATCGGTCCGGAGTATTTTAAAAATACGGAAGGAGTTCAAACCTATACTATTCTCAATTCTTCAGATATCATTTACCGTTCGTATACCGGTGCTGTAACCAATAGTTCCATTTGCGCAACAATTCCGCCTTCTACTCCTTCTGTAGTCGACGAATACAATGTAAGTCCGGGAGGAACCGTGCAGGTTACCACCACCATGATTCCGACTGTAGATGCAACATCGTTATCCACCCGAATCACTTATAGCCATTTGATCAAATTTAAAAACGTACAATTCGTTAATAATGCTGCTACTATTTCGTTCCCGGAATATTTATTCGGAACCTACACTTCGGCTAATAACGTACTGAGTTTTTCGTTTCCGAATGCTGAAATACAAACTTGTTCCTACAATAAAATATTCTTAAAAAACGGTGGTCAGTTTTTACTGTTAGATCTACCGGCAGGTTCCTATCCGAATCAGGTCGGAACGCAAACGATCAACTTAGGCGATACCGCCAAAGCCACTTACAGAATGTTTACCAGCACAACAACCAGCGTGGATTTTCCGGCTTCATTAGCCTGTTCTACAACCACACCTTCTCCGTTTGTTTTAAGCGAAGAATGGGTTGCCGATGAAGGTGTTGCTACCATCGTTACAACCGAAATTTTTGACCCGACAAACACTACAGTTATCGGCTACAAACACAACATCAAATTCCAAAATATCAAGTATAAAAAAGGAACACAATCCTTCACGCATCCGGAATTTACATTCGGTGACTACATCACCAACTAACATAACAATATTCTAAATAAAATAAAAAGGCCGGATTAATTATCCGGCCTTTTTTATTGACTAGCGATTAGGATTCTGTTTAAAATAAACCGCCGTTGCGCCCAGTCCGTATTTCTGATAATCGGCATCCTGAAAGACGATATTATCATAACGTCCAAGTAGAAAATCCAACTCCGCTTTTAAAATTCCTTCTCCGATTCCGTGAATAAAAACGATTCTCGGAATCCTGTTTTTCAATGCAAATTCGATCTGTCGTTGTGCCGTTTCCATTTGCAAAGTAAGGATATCATAGTTCGACATTCCTCTTTTAGAAGGCACTAATTTTTCGATATGCAAATCGATTTCCAGTACAAAATCATCCTTTCGGGAACGCTTTTCTTTTACAAAAGAGCGCTTTTTAGGCAGCTCTTTCTCTTTCAAAACGGCATCTAAAGTCATTCCTGAATTAAACACGTCTAACTTGCTGGATTTATCCATTTTAATTAATTCGTTGACAAAAAATGTCATCAAAAAACCATCCTTAGTTTCCACTAAAACCTGATCTTTTTTCACTTCTTTAACCACACCGCTGATATCCTCATCTAACGCTGCAACATGATCACCTACACTAAACATCCCTTTCCTCCTCTTCCTGATTTTTACCCGGAACCTTCTCCATCAATTTCATCATCCCGTAAAAGAAAATAACAACCGCTACTATCTGTACCCAAATGTTCGGATTGGGTTGCGTCTGTTCGTATAATGCCCACGCTCCCATTCCAAAAAACAACACTATATAAATCGTCTTCATAACTTGCTTTTTATTTTGATCAAATTTAATAAACTTTCGCTTCCGTTCTATTTTTCATTTTTCAGTCCTGGTTTTTCAATTTTTAAAAATAAAAAAGCAGCCCGAAGGCTGCTTAATATTCACAAACAATATTCTAATTATTTTTTACTTCTCGAACTGCTGTAAGGTTGTTGTAATGATACGAACACAATCTAAAAGCTGTTCTTCATTCATCACCAACGGCGGTGCAAAACGAATGATATTTCCATGTGTCGGCTTAGCTAAAAGACCATTGTCACGCAATGCCAAACAGATGTTCCAGGCCGTATCACTTTCTTCCGTATCGTTGATCACAATTGCATTTAAAAGTCCTTTTCCGCGAACCAAAGTACAGATCGTACTACCGGCTATATACTCGTTTATTTTTGCCCGGAACAGTTCCCCTAATTTTTCAGCATTGACAGCCAACTGTTCTTCTTCTACAACTTGCAAAGCTGCAATTGCTACAGCAGCCGCTACCGGATTACCTCCGAAAGTAGATCCGTGTTGTCCCGGTTTAATCACATTCATAACACCGTCATTTGCCAAAACAGCCGATACCGGATAAGCCCCGCCAGAAAGTGCTTTTCCTAAAATCAGGATGTCCGGTGTTACATTTTCATGTTGTACTGCCAATAGTTTTCCGGTACGGGCAATACCCGTTTGAACCTCATCCGCAATGAAAAGTGTATTATGTGCTTCACACAATTCTTTTGCCTTTGCTAAATACCCTTCAGACGGCACATACACACCTGCTTCCCCCTGAATAGGTTCAACAAGGAATCCTGCTACGTTTTTATTCGATTTAAGCGCATTTTCCAGCGCGTTGATATCATCATAAGGAATTCGGATAAATCCTTCCGTATACGGCCCGAAATTCTTTCGCGCGTTTTCATCATTCGAAAAAGAGATGATTGTAGTCGTTCTTCCGTGGAAATTATTTTCACAAACGATGATTTGCGCCTGATTTTCCGGGATACCTCTTTTTTCGTAAGCCCATTTGCGGCATAATTTCAATGCGGTTTCAACGGCTTCCGCTCCGGTATTCATCGGTAACACCTTATCAAATCCAAAATAGTCCGTTACGAATTTCTCATAAGCTCCAAGTTTATCATTATAAAATGCTCTTGAAGTCAAAGTTAACGTTTGCGCCTGCTCCATCATCGCATTGACGATTTTCGGATGACAATGTCCTTGATTTACGGCAGAATAAGCCGATAAAAAGTCATAATACTTTTTACCTTCCACATCCCATACAAAAACTCCTTCCCCCTTATTTAATACTACAGGAAGCGGATGATAATTGTGTGCTCCGTATTTATCTTCCAAAGCAATTGCTTCGGCTGAACTGATTTTTTCTAAAACTGACATGCTAAAATATTAGTTGGTTTAGTGATCTGATATTCCTTCTTTTAAGGAGAGAAATCATCCTGTATATGCCGTGCAATTTACTAATTCTATTTGAAAATTATATTCGAAAAACGAATCTTTAACGGTTTTCCATAACAAAAACAGTCCCAAAATCACTTTTCAAAACATTTGTTATTTTCACTACAATATGTTATAAAACCTACATTGACATTCCGTAAATATTTAATCATTTAATTAAGTCATGTCGGAACTAACTCGGTCACTATTGGACACAATTCGCCTTCGCACGCAATATCGACCTAGTTTTACTTCCAAACAAATAATCATTTTATGAACAAACATTTACTTTCATTACTGTGTGCCGTTTTTTTACTCAGCGGAAACATCAAAAGCGCAAAAGCGCAAACGTTTTCCGTCAAACCTTTTACCGCTATTTCCAAAGGACGATCACAAAACGGTCAGGGACCTGAAAAAAGCTATGACGGCAACAACAACACACTCTATCATTCTATCTGGAATACTAACCGAATCCCCGATACTTTAGATTATTATTTCACCAATGTTCGCAACATTGATTCGCTTACGTATACTCCCAGACAGGATCATTCTCCAAACGGTCGATGGGGCAATGTCGAGATATGGGCCACTTCAGCCTATTCGCCAAATTTCCAACTCATCACCACTGTCAACTGGCAAGAGACAAAAGACGTCAAAACTCTAAAACTCCCCGGAACCGGCATCAAGCACCCTTCTGCTATACGGTTTGTCGTAAAATCGGCATACGGGAACAACTCCAGCATTGCTGAAATGGCATTTTATTCGCCCTTTCCACAACATATTAATACTCCACATGTTTTTGAGGTTGACAGCAGTCTTGTTGCCAATCTGGGCGATATTAAAATACCGGTACAAAACGGTACTGCTTCTAATTACCAACCCGGCAGTACAATTGAACGGTCTTTTGACGGAAATCAAAGTACATTGTACCATTCCAACCACTCCAAAAGAACATTCCCCATTGCACTGGAATATGATTTTACAAATATTGATCAATTAGATTACATTGTGTATCATCCTCGAAGAGGGAATAAAAACGGGCTGTTTGGCCGTATTAAAGTAGAAGCCCGAACCAAAACCTCATCTTATCAAACCTTAATTGAAGCATTCGATTGCGAATTTAAAAACACACCTTCACTGATCCGTTTTCCCTCCGGATTTGCTAATCCGGCACAAGTTCGGATTACGATTCTAAGCGGTTACAACAACTTTGCGAGTGCTGCTGAAATCGAGTTCTATCAAAAAGGAACTTTAAAAAACGATTACCAAACTATTTTCGCCAATCGTTTATACAGTGAATTACGACAGGGTATTACACAACAAAGCATTGACACCATTTCTGCTCTTTTTTTTAAAAAACTGGCTCAGGATCTGTTAAAAGGGAATTACGATAAAAAATTCAGAATTCAAAGCTATTCCGCTATTCCGTCACCTTCAAAAACAAGAGAAAAACTTAACCTTGCATTTGAATATAGTCGTTATCAAAATCCGACCGGAATTGTATTTGAAAACAACAGTACTGCTATTATATTTGTTGATCAATATAATACGGATTTAGGGTTAATTTCTTTAAAGGTGAGAAATTTTGCCGATGAAACTTCAGGTCAGGAAAGCGCTTATATACTAAAACCCGGGCTAAATAAATTCACACTTTCCAATGGTGGTCTGGGCTATATTGACTATTACAGTATGGTTCCCGACTTACCAAAAGTCAAAATAAATATTGCAAGCGGATCCGTAAACGGTTATTTATCTTATGAAGACACTGTTGAAAACTGGCGCGAAAGAGTAAGCAGTAGTGTTTATCCTAAAATCGATTTGATTGGCAATCATGTCGGGATAAATATCTTAAAGCGTCCTTTACTTCAGAACGCATTGTTTAACGGAAAAGAAGTCCTTCAAAAATGGGATTCAATCGTTAAAATACAATTTCATCAAATGGGACTGGTAAAATATGACCTTGTTCCTCAAAATAAAATGTTTGCCTGGGTTGAATCAAAAAGCGGTTATTATGCCGTAAACAACTACGCTCATTTTGATCTTACATGGGGTGAACAGGCCATGACATCTGCGGATAATTTAGGAATATGGGGAATTTCACATGAATTCGGACATCAGAATCAAATCTTAAACGGTTTAAAATGGACCGGAACTACCGAAGTAACCAATAATATTTACTCGGCTTATACAAGCTACCTCTTCAACAAATCCAAGCTAACACGTTTAGAAACGGCTAATGATTTGTACCAAGACACACGATTAACCGGCAATCTATACAACATCTATTACAACGAGACCGGTCGAAAACAACAAAATATTATGAGTCGGCCAAATGTTTTTGAACGCTTAATTCCTTTCTGGCAATTACAACTCTTTTATGCTATTGCCGGTGCCGGTATTGAAGCGCCGACTTTAGAACAGGTAATGGCAAATAAAAATATAACCGGCAATACGGATTATGCCAATTGGCTTGGGATTACTGCACAAACTATTCGTAACCAAACAACAACTAATATCCCTAACGGTCAACAAATGATGAATTTCACGAAATATGTCAGCGATGCCGTACAACAGGACTTAACGGAATTTTTCACCAAAGCCGGTTTTTACACTCCGCTTGATGCTATTGTTAATGATTATACCCCGGCAAGAATTACTGTAACTGAAGCCGACATTGAAGCAGCAAAGGCCTATATTACTTCCAAAGGTTATCCGAAACCGCAATCGCCGGTTATCCATTATATAACGGCTCAAAATATGCATATGTACCAAAACAATTTATCCCCGGAAGGTATTCAAAACTCCGGATTTACAATAGACAGTATTACTGTTCCCGGAAAAATCTATTATAAAATAACACACGACGTATGGCAAAACGCAGTGGCTTTCGAAACAATTGACAGCAATAACGAAGTATTATTTATCACTACCTACGCTACCGGTGACCTCAGCAAACAAACTACAACAGTATTGTTTCCGGAAAATGCGGTGAACATACTTGCTGTCGGAGCAGACGGAACGCGATTACCGATACTAGATTCAGCCCGTTTACATCCCAACAAAACGTTTAATACAGCAGATTTACAGGAAGAGGAAGACCAAAGCAATGATGAAACAATAACAATAGCTCCAAACCCGGTAACTGACAATTTTGTTATAACGGTTGAAAATTCGCAAATCAAAGCAGGTAGTCTTGTCGATTTCAACGGACAGGTAGTAAAACAATTTCCCATAGAACATCAAACCCGTGTAACTATTTCCGATCTGAAATCCGGCATTTATTTTATTGTACTGGAAACATCCGACGGCTCCCGAATCGTAAAAAAAATAATGATTCATCATTTATAAGCTATCCCAACTATTTCTTTCTATTACCGGAAACGGTATTTTTCAAAAAAAGCACCTGAAAAGGTGCTTTTTATCATTTTATAACTGTAGTCTAAACTCGGCTTACATCATTACCTCATCGGCACTTGGTCCGTAGCTTCCCGGAATCGGGATGTTTAATAAACGAAGATATACGCCCAACTGAGCACGGTGATGTACGATCTGGCAATAGCTCATACGAATCACTTCATATTTAGAGGATGTGCTGTAAATCTGATCCCCGTTACGCAATGTCCATTCTTCCCAAAACTCTTCTTCATCGTTATTTTCCAATGCTTTTTTACCTTTTTCCAGCGATTCTTCAAAAAAGGTTAACAACTCAGCCGTATCTTTTACGTCTTTTGACACGTATGGATTATTCGCAAAATCAAGTTCACTGGTGGTTAAAGCCATTTCTACCCAGGTAGGCAATTCTGCAACATGAGAAGCCAGTACTTTCATTTTCATACTTTTCGGATGCGGTTGCCAGTCTAATTTATCCGTCGGCACGCAAGACAGCATTTTTCGGGTTACTGCTGCTTCTTTAATCATTTCGTCTTGTAACAATGTGATTAGTTTCATAGATGTATCGTTTTTTTGTTTAACAATACAAAGGAACGACCGGCTAGTGACAACCGTGTGTCAGTAGATTTTTAAACTTTATTCTTTTTTTAAAATTTTTTCAGCCAGTTCTTTTATCCGTAGTTTTAATGCGACCGGCTCAATGATTTCAGCATAATCCGCAAACATAATATACCATCGGGCAAATCCTTCATTAAGTGATTCGGTTAAAAATGTCATTTCAATTTCATTTCCGATTATCCGTTCACTTACGAAACCATAAAAATGTTTCCGTTCCTGTAAGTAAAGCCCAATTGTTTTATCCACACGGATAACCGCTTTTTCGCGTTTAAAATGCAAATCCTGTTTTTTTTCTTCCTGATATTTCTCAAGGGAAGCATGTTCTTTGCGGAAAGGCTCCATAGTGAGTAAAATAGCCACCATTCTATCCGCCCGGAAGTGCCGATATGCTTGTCGGTAATGACAATAGCCCACCGTATACCAATATTCATTTTCGTAGTATATCCCGATCGGCTCAATTAAACGTTCCGTATCCTGTTCGTTACCAAAAGCCCGATATGTCATTTTAACGATACGTTTTTCTGAAATCGCTTTTAAAAGCACGTCCAGACTATTATTAGGAGCCGAAGTGTTTTTTTTTCTTTTACGAACATGGATATGATCTTCCAATCCGGCTACCAGATCTTTTTCCGTACCTCGTAAAACCGATTTCACCTTATACATAGCAGAACTGAAATTATTCTGAATTGCGGTATCCGATAATTTTTCCATCAGTTTTTCAGCTGTTATAAAAGCCATAGCTTCATCCTGAGTAAACATAACCGGAGGTAAACGATAACCTTCTACAATTGAATATCCGATACCGGCTTCTCCATAAAGCGGTACTCCGGCTTCTTCAAGCGTTCGTATATCGCGATACACGGTTCGGAGACTAATATTAAACCGGTCGGCCAAATCCTGAGCTTTCACCACTCTTTTAGACTGTAACTGGATCAATATAGCCGTAATTCGGTCAAATCGGTTCATGGTTATACTATTTAGCGGTCAAAAATAAGACAAACGAAGACCAGTTCAAATTTTATTTTTAGCATTCCTTTTCCGGTTATTACCAGAATTAACATTGTGATCATTTTTAAGATAAAAAAACACCACAATCATAACTTTTTAAGAATATTAACATTATTTTTTACTAACACTACCTTTATAAGTTTGCCGGGTCTAACTAAAACAAACACAATGAAAATTAACAAAGGTATTTTAGGTCTTGTGGCCTTGTCGACCCTGTTGTCGTGTAATTCTGATGACGACACTAACAACACATCAGGAAACAACAATTCGCCGATCGAGTTAAAAAATTACTCCATTACTCCGGCTCTTATTAAAACAATGCCCGGTTTTACGTCATTGGAAACGTATTCTCTTTTTTCAAGTGAGGATACTTTTATCAACACTCCGGAATATGTTTTCGGCGGTTCTGCTGATGGTTCCGGTTTATTCAGAAATAATGACGGTTCTTTTACTTTCCTTGTTAACAACGAGGACAATTTTGCGGTATCCAAGATCACTTTTGATTCCCATTTCAAACCGGTAGCCGGAGAATATGTTTTAAATTCTGACGGATCCGGAAACCGACTTTGTTCTGCTTCTTTGGCTACTCCTGAAATCCACGGATTCGGACCTTTATTTTTAACAGCGGGAGAAAGCGGACCGGAATCTCAGATTATCGGATTGACGCCTTTCGACACAAAAGCAAACAACAGTACGCCGCGTCCGTTATCTGCTTTAGGAAGATGGAGTTCTGAAAATGCGGTTCCGTTACCTAAAACGGCTTATTCCGGGCAAACCGTAATCCTGATCGGTGATGATGATTCCGGAACTTACGGCGGTCAGTTTGTACTATATAAAAGTACTACCGGAGATCTGAACAACGGTAAAGTATATGTTATGAAAAGAACAGACGAAAACATGGCGGAACGCAGTATGACAGAAGGTAATACATATCCGGTTCAGTTTGTGGAAATTCCGAATGCTAAAACGAATACCGGAGACCAGAACAACATTCTTTCTCAAACTTTAAAAGCTATTCCGTTCGGACGTGTTGAAGATATCGACTACCGAAAAGATGCCGGAAAAGAACGTGAAGTTTATTTTAATGTAACCGGACAAGACAATACCGGATCTAATGCTGACTATTCCCGTTCTAAATACGGACGTATGTATAAATTGGTTTTAGATGCCAACAATCCGCTTTCCGGACAACTTACTTTGGTTCTGGACGGAGATAACCGTACGGGGAAAGCCGGTAAATTCCAAAATATCGACAACATCTGTGTAACGCGAAACTTTGTCTATTTACAGGAAGATTCTAACGGATACGGAAACGAAACGCACGATGCTTATATCTATCAATATAATATTGCTACCGGTGATTTAAAAGTCGTTTTTGAACTGGATCACAAACGCAATGAACCGGGCGATAAATATATGAGTGCTACATCTGCTTTAGGATCATGGGAATACGGAGCACTTATCGATGTTTCCGACATCATCGGTATTCCGGATACATTTATGTTGAGCATTCAGACGCACTCCTGGAAAAAAGATCGCTTCCAAGGTGTAGACGGTGGTAGTGTACGCCCGAATGAGAAACAAGGTAGCCAGGTTATTTTAATCAAAGGATTACAACGTTAATACGTCATCATCTATTATCAAAACTATTAGGAATGCGGTACCCACTGCATTCCTATTTTTCAATATATATTATATGAGATTACTTCTTATTACCTTTTCTTGCCTTTTACTCTTCACCTCTTGCCAAAACAAGCAACCGGAAAAATTAAACCCGGTTCAAAAAACACACTATTTCTTAAAGGACAACTATATTGCTTTTGCCGATGAGGTAAAAACGCTTTATGATCTTACGCTACAAAATACACCCGTCGAATCACTTCAAAAGCAATTTAAAAAAGCCCGGCTCGGTTATAAAAATGTAGAAAGTCTCGTTACGTTTTATTATCCCGAAGCCTCGAAAACGATTAACGGTGCGGCTATCGATAAAAACGACGTACACGAAACGAGTCGGAAAATTGAAGAAGCCACCGGTTTTCAAAAAATTGAAGAAAGCTTGTTTACCGAAAACCCGGATCGTGATGAACTACGTAAACAAACCGGTATTTTAAACGGACTTGTACAATCGCTTCGCGACGACTTTGCGCTATTGGAACTAACCGACAGCAATATTTTTGAAGCGCAGAAATTACAAATGCTGCGAATGATGAGTCTCGGCATTTCCGGTTTTGACTCCCCTGTAGCCTTCCATTCTCTACCGGAAGCCATTACGACATTAAAAAGTATTCATTCTGTTGTTTCCCTTTTTTCCGATAACACTAAATTGGATACTCTTATCGCAAAGAGTACTGCTTATATTGAACAACATCCGGATTTCAACAACTTTAACCGCGCCGATTTTATCGTGGATTATTGCATTCCTATTTCAAAAGCTATTCATCAAATACAATTCGATTTAAAGATTCCTAATAATCCGATACCCACTGCAATTGATTTTAGCAAAGCAACAGTTTTTGAAGAAGGGGCTTTTAATCCTGATTTTTTTGCTCCGGCTTCTAACAAAAAACCGTCACCCGGACAAATTGCTCTCGGGAAGCAACTCTTTTTTGATCCGTTATTAAGCGGTAATAATAAAGTATCTTGTGCCACTTGTCATATTCCCGAAGCTGCTTATGCCGATCACAAAACAAAAGCAGTAAACGGAAGTACCTTATCCCGAAATACGCCTACCTTATTAGCATCGGCTTATCAGAATGTACAGTTTTTAGACGGTCGGGTTGCCTATTTGGAAGATCAGGCTAAAAATGTAATTAATAACAAAGACGAGATGCACGGTAGTTTTGCAGAAGCTTTACGGAAAGTTCAAAGCAATTCGGCTTACCAGTCGGCATTTAAAAAGGTATTTAAAGACAATACGGTTACAGAGGAAGCCCTTTTAAAATCATTAGCTTCATTTGTACGGTCACTTTCCAAAATGGATTCTAAGTTTGATGCTTATTTACGCGGTAAAAATCAGCTGACTGTTCGTGAGAAAAACGGTTTTAATTTATTTATGGGTAAAGCCAAATGCGCCACTTGCCATTTTTTCCCGTTGTTTAACGGTAGTGTGCCTCCTTTTTATAATGAAACCGAAAGCGAAGTATTAGGTGTTCCGTCACGTCCGGTTATTCAAAATGCTATAATTGATTCCGATTTGGGCGAATATCTGATTACAAAAGCACCTTTAAAAAAATATGCTTTTAAAACCCCAACGGTACGCAACAGTGCCATTACTTATCCGTATATGCATAATGGTGTTTATCAATCGCTGGAGGCCGTAATAGATTTTTATAATCGTGGCGGAGGTGCCGGCATAGGAATTTCGGTCGACAATCAAACCCTTCCACCGGATGAATTAGGTCTGAATCAAACCGAAATCAGCGATCTTATTTTATTTATTAAAACATTAGATAGCCCGAAAACGACTTTATATTAATTTTTTCGCGCTTCAAACAAACCGATCAATTTTGTAACCGTATTCCAGTTTCGGGAAGTTGCCGTTACTTTTAGTTTGTTCTCAATCCAATTATTATTCATTTTGGAATTACCGGCCGGGTTTTCATAACACAGATATAAGGCCCGGCGGTCTTCCGAAAATCGGAATGTATCCGGCTGGACAAAATTCGGATCAAGCTTACTTTCATTTTCCGGCAACGGTTCTGTAGCCAGAAAAGCTACATAGAGTTGTTTTACCGGCATTGCAAATTCATTTAAATACGGATTATTATGAAAGATTTGTAACAGACTTTCTTCCGAAACAGCCACAACCGGTACTTGAAAATTATATTTCTCCAATAACAATGCTGTGATCTGTTGTTCGATTTTTTCCGGATTCGCTTCCGGAGTATCGACAAAAATATTTCCGCTTTGGATATAGGTCTGTACATTTTCGAATCCGGCTTCGGTTAACAAGTTCCGAAGGTCTTCCATTTTAATGATCTTCTGTCCCGAAACATTAATTCCTCTTAACAACACCAGGTGTGTGTGCATAATTGTTGCGTTTTTTTAAGATTACCGTAAACTTAGCTCCTTTGTCGGCTCCATCGCTTTCGGCCAATATCTTTCCGTTGCTTCGTTCTACTATTTTACGGCACAAATATAATCCAATTCCCGTTGACGGTTCTTTATTGGTTCCCAAACGGGAATACTTAGTGAATTTCTGAAACAGTTCTTCTTTTGTCTCATTTTCAAATCCCATTCCTTTATCCGCCACAATAAAAACAATACTGTCGTTTTCTTCCATAATATATAAGGTGATTTCCGAATCTGCATATGAAAACTTGATTGCATTATCGACCAGATTCATCAAAACCCGTTGCAGGTATTCCTCTTTCATCACCACATCAATTTTTTCCACTTCTTTTACGACCTGTAATTTTAGATTTTTATGCTGTAGCTTTTGATGAGAGACTTTTTCAATCAATTCGATAATTTCATCCAAGCGGTATTCCTGATTTTCTGTAGCCGATCTGGAAAAGATTTCTTCCTCGCGTAACAATTCTATAAAGCTTTCTAAAAATTCCAGCTGATATGTCGTGGATTCCATTATTAATTCGGCATAATTTTTCACTTTATCTGAAGGCTCTTCCTCCAAAATAAAACGAGCTAAAAACTGAGGAGTCGAAGCAAAATTTTTCAGGTCATGCGACAACAATGAAATAAGGTCTTTTTTTTCGCTTAACAGGTCTTCATTTTCATTAATCCTCATCTGTAAATTCGTCAGCAATGTTCCGACTTCATCCGTATACCGGGTTGGAAGTGACGGGATAATCCCTCTTTCACTATATTTAATTAAGGCTTCGGAAGCGATTTCCATTGGTCGGACTAATTTTCGCAATATCCATAATGTAACTCCGGTTGCCAATAATGTCAGTACCAGGGTAAGAGCAAAAAGTGTAGGCGGAGAAATACTATTCGGATGAAAAAGGATGTACACCACAATACCGATTAGCGGGATATGAATCCCTAAAAAAGCTATGAAAAGGAACTTAAGCACATAACTTTTTCTTAAAAAAGGTATATGGGACAACCATGTATATAATTTCATAATTTCTGGGGCAATTACTTCATTAATTGTATCAAATATAAATATTATGCTTGTACAATTTGCACCGTCAAATAAAAAAAGTATGTTTTCGCATTTTACAAACACAACAATCCTTATTTTTGCCACATGGGAAGAAAAAGAACAGATAAAATCGTTTTTGATACAGTAAAAGTCCTTGATGCAGGTGCAAAAGGCGTATCGGTTGCCAAAGCTCCGGATGGAAAAGTAATTTTTATTCCGAATGTGGTGCCGGGTGATGTAGTTGATGTACAAACCTTTAAGAAACGCAAGTCTTATTACGAAGGAAAGGCTGTACATTTTCATGAATTTTCAGAGTACCGGGTAGCTCCTGTTTGTGATCATTTTGGTGCCTGCGGAGGCTGTAAATGGCAGAATATGAATTACGATCGCCAGTTATTTTACAAAAATCAGGAGGTTTATAATAATTTAAAACGAATCGGAAAAATTGAATTACCGGACTTTGAGCCTATTCTTGGTTCTGAAAAGCAATTTTTCTACCGTAATAAAATGGAATTTTCTTTTTCGAATGCCCGATGGTTAACCGAAAAGGAAATTCAGAGCGAAGAAGATTACAGCAACCAGAATGCATTAGGTTTCCATATCCCAAGAATGTGGGATAAAATTCTGGACATTAGTAAATGTCATTTACAGGAAGATCCTTCTAATGCGATCCGTAATGAGATTAGACGTTTTGCTAATGCGCATAACCTTCCGTTTTTCAATCCGAGAAACCACGAAGGTTTATTACGTACCTTAATGATCCGTACGGCTTCAACCGGCGAAATCATGGTATTGGTTCAGTTTTATGAAGAAAACAAGGAGCAACGCGAATTATTGTTAAACTTCCTTGCTGAACGTTTTCCTGAAATCACCTCGTTACAATACGTAATCAACAGTAAAGCTAACGATACATTATACGATCAGAATATTATACTATATAAAGGTAGAGATTATATCCTGGAAGAAATGGAAGGTTTGCATTTTAGTATTAATGCCAAATCATTTTACCAGACCAATTCCGATCAGGCTTACGAATTATATAAAATCACCCGTGACTTCGCCGGATTAACCGGAAACGAACTGGTTTACGATTTATATACCGGAACCGGAACCATTGCTCAATTTGTCTCTAAAAAGGCGCGTAAAGTAATTGGAGTAGAAGCCGTTCCCGAAGCTATTGCCGATGCGAAAGAAAATGCAAAACGCAATTCCATTACAAACTGTGATTTCTTTGTGGGAGATATGAAAGTTGTATTTAATGAAGCTTTTATTGCCACTCACGGAAAACCGGATGTTATTATTACCGATCCGCCTCGTGACGGAATGCATAAAGATGTTGTGGATCAGATTCTGAAAATTGCACCGGAACGTGTGGTATATGTTAGCTGTAATTCGGCTACTCAGGCCCGCGACCTTGCTTTAATGGACGAAATGTATAAAGTTACCCGTGTACGCCCGGTTGATATGTTCCCGCAAACGCATCACGTGGAAAATGTTGTACTTTTGGAAAAACGTTAATGATCCTGATGAGAAAAATAAAAACTTTAGTTGTCGCTTTTATCCTGGCTCATTCTTTTTGGAGCTGTGAGAAAGATGATATTTGTGCCGATGGTACACCTACTACACCTAGTGTTGTGATTGAGTTTTACGATATAGAGAACCCTACCGTTTTAAAAAATGTGACCAATCTTAAAGTGATTGCCGAGGGAATGACTGACGGAATTATTTTTAATCCGTCAGCACAAAACGATGCAAAATATCTGACCAACGGGAATAAGATAAAAATTCCGTTGCGAACAACACAGGACAATACAACTTATCGTTTTATTTTAAATGCTAACAGCACCAACCCTTCTGAGATTAACGAAGACACGCTTAGTTTTAACTATTCGCGAACAGATGAATACGTTTCCAGAGCATGTGGTTATAAAACCGTTTTTCAATTAGATGCTGACAATCCGGTATTGTCAGCAACAGATACCAATCCATGGATCGGATCAAGAATAATCCAACAATCAAATATTCAAAATGAAAATGCGACACACCTTAAAATCTATTTTTAGTTTTGTCCTTTTAGGGTTATCTCTGAATCTAGCCGCTCAGGATTCTATTCCAAAGAAAACGGAGCGCTATGGTATTCGTGTGGGCGCCGATTTGAGTCGTTTAGCACGTTCTTTTTATGAGAAGGATTATCGCGGTTTCGAAATCGTGGGTGATTACCGACTTTCTAAAAAAATATTTATTGCTGGCGAAATCGGGAATGAAGATCTTACCGAGAACGAAGCGCAATTAAGTTTTACAACTAAAGGAAGTTATTTTAAAGCCGGATTCGATTTCAATGCTTATGAAAACTGGCTGGATATGGAAAATATGATTTATGCCGGAATGCGATACGGAGTCAGTTCTTTTAGTCAGCAATTAAATTCCTATGCGATTTATAATACCAATCCGTATTTTGGTCAGGATATACTAACTCCCAATCAGAAATTTGACGGATTAACGGCACATTGGGTAGAATTTGTTGCGGGTGTAAAAGCTGAGCTTTTCAGCAATCTGTTTTTAGGTTTTAGCGTACGAATGAATTATCTGGTTTCGAATAAGAAGCCTGAAGGTTTTGACAATCTTTATATCCCCGGTTTTAACCGAACCTATGAAGGAAACTTCGGTGTCGGTTTTAATTATTCTCTTTCTTATTTTATACCGCTTTATAAAACGGCAAAAAAAACAGAATCAACTCAAAAGAAATAATTTAAAAGCAACGGAAACGTTGCTTTTTTTGTTTATTTTTAGATTATCATCCGTTAATTCTATTTCAAATGAAAAAAATAGCTATTCTTTTCTTTATCATTAGTTTTGTTTCTTGTCAACCCAAAAAAGACAATACTGATAATAGTAAAGAACAAAAAGCGACTGTTGACTATACTGTAGCTGTAAAGTTTATTTCTGATTATGTTACTACTCTTGAAAAAAACAAAGATGAGAACACTACAATTCAATGGATAGCGAATAACGGAATGCTTACCGCTGATTTTAAAAACCGATATAAAGAATTGATGGATAATGCCCGTAAAGACGATCCGGAATTGGGTTTGGGTTTTGATCCTATTTTAGATGCACAAGATTATCCTGATAAAAATTATGTCATACAAGCTATTGATTCCGTTACCGGTTTTGTAACCGTATCTTCAAACGATTCGGAAGATTTTCAGGTTATTCTAAAAGTCGTATCAGACGGGAGTCAGTCAAAAGTTGAAGGATCCGGTGTTATAAACATTCCGGAAGATCAAAGAGCACCGCGATAACAGTATAATTTTCGATACCGTAATCAATTTGATAAAGCTTTCCTAAAAATCATATTGATCTACCACTTTTCCTTTTCTATATTTTTTTGCATTTAAAAAAAATGAACCGTCTTCTTTTTTTTAAAAAAATCTTGATAATCGAATCTTTATTTCTGACATCATTATAGCCGTTTATATAAATCTGTTTTGTTATAATTTTATTACCATGGTGTTCTTCTAGTACTCCTTAATAAAAATTGTTACAGTGTTTTATTATTAAAATTCTAATAAACAATTTTAACCTTCATATTAATCCCCCTTCCATCCCATTCTTTCCTATTTATCAATTCTTTAAAATAAATTTCAAATTCATCCTTAGCTATAGAATCTAATTCACGGCTTACATAATATTTAAGGCAGGCTGTGGCAATATGCCGTTTCAAAGGAGTATCATCAAGACCTATAAAATACAGTCGTTTAGGTGCTTTTTTATAAGCTTCTTTACCAATCTCCTTTGCTTTTAAAATATCCTTATATCGCATATCATTATATGGATTTGAAGATTTTTCAGAAGTCGTTATTAAAAGAATGCTATCATTTTTATAACCTTCTTCAATACAAGAGAAAAAAACCTGATTTTTAAACCCTTCAATCCAATCTTCAGCTTGTATTTTATATGTAAATCCATAATATTTATCTAACGATCTATACGAATTACAGGCCGAAAATAACAGTATAACGATAATAATTTTTATTTTACTCATTTTACTTCAATCTAAAATCCATATATCGATTCGTTCTAATGAAATCAAATTAAAATGACATCCAATCGAGCAAATAATATCATTCCCATAGCCGTTAAAAACATCCGCATGTCCCGATACTGTTCCAGCCGAGTTAGCTGGTGTAATCAATGAATATATCCCTCTTTTATTTTTTAATAATATTGGGAAATTTTGCCCATGTAAACCTCCTTGCTCAGTACTAAAGAATTCATGTTTTGGATTATAAGGTGTATTCCCTTCTCCTGTATTCGTCCCGAATGTTTTCCGCATCCAACTGTTAAGTGCTCTTGCATTTACAAAAAAGTATTTGCCTTCAAAATCTCCCCCACCTTCTATGGTTTGTCCCGGAATATTGGGTATAACGACATTACACTTTATTAAAGCAATAGAAACTCTTAAAGCGCAAGTATTTTCTGTTACTTCCGGATAATCTAACCTTGCCTGCCAAACCGCACCTCCTACTATTCCATAATAAACACAAAGGTTACTCCCTTTACTAAACGTACTCCAAACGCCATGATAACTAAAATTTAAAGATTAAGCGGGAGAGTTTATTTTAGGGGAAAAGACACACCAAAAAATCACATAGGTTGATCTGTTTTATTGTAACTGTAAATTAGTTCATTTACTTTCAATTTCATCTACTTAAAAAAGGACAAGAAAGGTCAAATAAGGCAAAAAAAATCCCGGTGTAAAACCGGGACTTAATTATTTTATTTCTTTAATACCTTTAATAAAGAGCCACTTCATAAAAAGTCGTTCTCCTTCATTCGTTTTCACGGCCTGAAATTTAGGCGCTAATATTGTCGCCACAACAAATGCCGTTACCGGAATCCAATATCCCTGTAAATGGGTATACGTTCCTACAAGGTAACGAAACAGGATAAACAATACTGCAAATCCGGTTAACTGGAATACAAACGCTTTCGTTTTAGGTGCCATTGCCATATTACTATTCTTTAATTGTTATCGTTATTTTGAAATTTGGTACGCTTGCTACCTTCATACATTTCGTATTTCACAAAACGGGTTTCCAACTTACCGTTAAACAGCTTAATCTTACGCGACGGCTTTAAACCGACGAATTTTAAAGCTTCGATATTGGCTGTAATAAACCAGGCATTCGTTCCCGGGTAATGTTGCTTTAGCGTATCTCCAATTTCACGGTAAAAACGTTCCATTTCAATATCCAATCTTTCTCCGTATGGCGGATTAAAAACCATATGTAGCGGACCGCGTGTTTCTTTTTCAGTTTCGAAGAAGTTAGCCTGCGAAATCGTTACATAATCATCCAGATTGGCATTACGAATATTGTCTTTGGCTTTCATCACAGCCGATGGTGCCTTATCATATCCTTTTATAGTATAATGAAATTCTCTGGTTTTTTTCATCAGTGAATTCATAATCTGATCAAATAGTTCGTTGTCCCAATCGTTCCAACGTTCGAAAGCAAACTCTTTTCGGTTGATGTTAGCCGGAATATTGCAGGCAATCATAGCTGCTTCAGCAACTAAAGTTCCGCTACCGCACATCGGATCCAGAAAATCGCCCTGACCGTCCCATCCGGACAATAATAACATTCCCGCTGCCAATACCTCGTTAATCGGTGCTATATTCGTTGCGGTTTTATAACCTCTGTGATGCAATGATTCACCGGAACTGTCTAATGATACAGAACATTGATCATTTTGAATATGAATATTAATTCTTAAATCAGGAAAATCCTTGTTGATATTCGGTCGTTTTCCAAATCGGTCACGAAATTGATCCACAATAGCATCTTTCGTTTTTAACGCTACAAACTGGGAATGACTGAAATAATCGGAATGCAAAGTAACATCCACGACAAAAGCCTGATGTACCGAAAGATATTGCGACCAATCGATACCCTGAATCCCTTTATACAGACTTTGTTCGTTAACGGCTCTAAAATGATAAATGGGTTTTAAAATTTTTAAGGCAGTCCGCAATGCCAGATTGGCTTTATACATAAATCCTTTATCTCCTACAAAACTGACCATACGGGTTCCCTGCTCTACTTTTTGAGCGCCCAATACCTGTAATTCTTTGGCTAATATTTCTTCGAAGCCAAAAAAAGTTTTGGCTACCATTTTAAAGTCTTTCATTTGATACTAAAATTCCTATAAACATATCATAATTTCCTGTCCTTGCAATGCAATTTTGGAATTACATCCGCAAAAATACATTAAATTTGTTGGCTTAAGTAAAAGTTGACTTACTTTCGTTGACCATACTCAAATAAATATTATTTTTAATTGGTCCTATAATTAAACTATTTTGAAATTTAAAGAAATGCAAAAAGATACTACAACCTGGTATGCATCCTGGTTTGACACGCCTTATTACCATATTTTATATAAAGACCGCGATTATACAGAAGCTCAGTTATTCATGGATAATTTAACCCATTATCTGAATTTACCTGAAGATGCAAAAATTCTGGATCTGGCTTGCGGAAAAGGCCGTCATTCGGTTTATCTGAATCAATTGGGTTATGATGTGACCGGAGCAGACTTATCGGAAAACAGTATTAAAAAAGCATCGGAACAGGCCAATGAAAAACTTCATTTTCAGGTACACGATATGCGAATTCCGTTTGAACAGAAATTCGACGCTATTTTTAACCTTTTTACAAGTTTCGGTTATTTCGAAAGTGATGAAGACAATCTGACCACTTTAAAAGCTATCAAGGAAAGTTTAAATGAATATGGTTTCGCAGTAATTGATTTTATGAATGCCAACCATGTGATCCAAAATCTGGTTCCGGAGGAGGTTAAAACCGTAGACGGTATCGATTTCCATATTAAACGATATGTAAAAGACAATCATATTTTCAAGGAAATCGAGTTTGACGATAACGGGGAACATTTCCACTTTACCGAAAAAGTAAAAGCCCTGACATTACAGGATTTTGAGTCGATGATGGAAGAAGCCGGTATCTTTTTACTGGATGTTTTCGGTGACTATAAACTCCGTAAATTCTTAAAAAATGATTCAGAACGATTGATAATGATCTTTAAATAATATGATGGTCTATCTTATTCCGTTGCTTTCTGTAATCCTGGGTTACGGAGCTGCAACTTTCTTTAGTCCGAAAAACAAACGGAATCTGAAGCTTTTACTGGCTTTCAGCGGTTCGTTTTTACTGGCATTAACCGTATCGCATTTATTACCGGAAGTTTATCACAGTGAGAGTCATAGCCATGGCGGACACGATCATGCCCATAGTCCTGTAGGCTTGTTTATCATGGTCGGAATTGTATTTCAGATCATTTTAGAATATTTTTCCAAAGGCGCAGAACACGGCCATGTACACGGTCACGAAACCATGCATCATATTCCCTGGTCGTTATTTATCAGCTTATGTTTACATGCTTTACTGGAAGGTCTTCCGGTAAGTCAGCATCATGATATGGCCTGGGGAATTGCCATTCATCATTTCCCGATTGCGATTATCCTTACTACCTTTTTTATCAATTCCCATTTAAATCGTACAGCTATTTTTATTTTTATGATGGTATTTGCCTGTATGACGCCACTGGGAACCATATTGTCTGAATATTTGCCCTTTGTTCAGGATTATTATACCGAAATTTCGGCAATCGTAATTGGTATTTTATTTCATATTTCTTCTACTATCATTTTTGAAAGTAGCGAAGGCCATAAATTTAACCTGGCAAAGCTTACCGCTATTGTTTTGGGTATCATTCTGGCGTATTTTATGTAACTTTACGTATTCACATTTTATATTAAAAACAGGTTTCGATGTCATTTACACGTACTACCGAACAGGCTTCAAAATACGATCATCTGGAACAAATGCCGGTTTCGGAGCTATTAGTCAACATCAATAACGAAGATAAGACCGTACCGCTGGCTGTTGAAAAGGCATTGCCGCAAATCGAAGTTCTGGTAACTGAAATTGTTTCCCGAATGAAAAACGGCGGCCGATTATTTTATATCGGAGCCGGAACATCCGGTCGGTTAGGCATCGTTGATGCTTCAGAATGTCCTCCTACTTTTGGGGTTCCTTTTGATCAGGTTATCGGTCTGATTGCCGGTGGTGACACTGCGATTCGCAAGGCCGTTGAATTTGCGGAAGACGATCGCGAACAAGCCTGGAAAGACCTATCGGAATGGGATGTCAGCTCTAATGATATTGTTGTCGGTATTGCTGCTTCGGGTACGACTCCTTATGTAATAGGCGGTTTGGAAAAATGTAATGAAAACAATATTGCAACCGGATGCATCACCTGTAATCAGGGAAGTCCGTTAGCAGAAACGGCTCGTTTTCCGATTGAAGTAGTTGTAGGTCCGGAATTTGTAACCGGTAGCTCCCGAATGAAAGCCGGAACGGCTCAAAAATTGGTTCTGAATATGTTGTCGACTGCGACCATGATCCAATTAGGAAAAGTAAAAGGGAACAAAATGGTCGATATGCAGCTGAGCAATCACAAACTGGTCGATCGCGGTGTTCGCATGATTATTAATGAGATCAATGTTTCTTATGAAGTAGCACAACAACTACTTGAAGAACATAAGAATGTCCGCAAAGCCATCGAAAGTTATCATAATTCTAAAACCAAATAATTATGGCCAATAAAAAAGTATTAAACAGAGGGATTCGCTATTTAGCTATGGCGCTTCCTATGTTATTTCTGGGTCCGGTCATCATCCACAGCTCGTTTAAAAACCAAAGCAATCCGTTATTTTATCCGGTTTTAGGTTTTGGTATTTTGGTATGTCTTACCGCAATGTGGTTTATGTTTTTGGGTCTTAAAACGGTAACCAACAGTATTTTTGATAAATAATTACGTATGGAAATCAATGCCCAATATCTGGAAAGTGTCAAAAAACAATTTCTGTATTATAAAACCATAGCCGATAAAGCCATGGCGCAGTTGGAACCGGAACAACTTTCGGTTTCTTTAAACGAAAATACCAATTCTATTGCTAACATTATAAAGCATCTATCGGGTAACATGCTTTCCAGGTGGACCGATTTTCTAACATCTGACGGTGAGAAAGAATGGCGAAACCGTGACGAAGAATTCGAAGAAACCGTTATCGAAAAAGAAGCCTTACTTGTTATCTGGGAAAAAGGTTGGAACTGTCTTTTTGATGCCTTAAATAATCTTACAACTGACCAACTTTCGAATGTTATTTACATCCGAAATGAAGGTCATACGGTAACGAAAGCAATCAACAGACAATTAGCGCATTATCCGTATCATGTGGGACAGATTGTGTTCTACGCAAAATTACTCAAAAACGGAGAGTGGAACAGTTTATCCATTCCAAAAAATAAATCCAACGAATATAACGCTGATAAATTTTCGAAAGATAAAACCATTCGGAATTTTACCGATGACGAATTAAAACGATTACAATGAAAAAAACTGCTTTAGCCTTATTGCCTTTCCTACTGGTTTCTTGCTACAATCAGGAACGCAACTGTAACGATTATAAAACCGGTAAATTTGAATTCACTCAGGAAATCAACGGGAAACCGATGAAATCTGTTTTCGAGCGTACCGAAAATAGGCAAGTTGAAACTTTTGACGGCAAAACCGATACGGCTTCTATTCGATGGATCAATGACTGTGAATTTGTTCTACAGAAAATACATCCGAAAAACATGCAGGACAAAAAGGCGATCAGCATGAAAATACTGACTACCAACACGAAAGGTTATACTTTTGAATATTCTTTTGTTGGCGACACAAAAAAACAGAAAGGAACTGTAACAAAAATCGATTAGTTTACGTTTAATAGCAGAATTTAAACCAAAACAATAAATAAAAACTACTAATGGAAGTATTCTTAAACCCGGATGCATGGGTCGCTTTGTTAACACTAACGTTTCTCGAAATCGTACTGGGTATCGACAACATCATCTTTATCTCTATCGTTACCGGTAAATTACCGGAAGAAAAACGAAAAAAAGCCACTCGAATCGGTTTATTCCTTGCTATGTTTATGCGAATCGGACTGTTATTCGGTATTACCTTATTAATTGCGATGAAAGCGCCTTTATTCAGTGTCGACTGGGGATGGTTTCAAGGGCATTTTACCGGACAGGCTTTAATTTTATTCCTGGGCGGTTTGTTCCTGATTTATAAGAGTACGAAAGAGATCCATGAAAAAGTAGATCATAAGGGAGAAGAAGAACACAATGTCCAAAAAGCAGCTGCCAAATCGTTCGGTAGCGTTATTATGCAGATTCTTTTAATTGACCTTATTTTCTCTGTTGACAGTATTCTGACGGCTGTTGGAATGACAAACGGCATTACGGGTGCTTTAACTATTATGATTACAGCAGTAGTAATCTCGGTAGGTGTTATGATGTTATTTGCCGTTCCGGTAGGTAATTTTGTAAATGCCAATCCTTCGATTCAGATTTTAGGTCTGGCGTTCTTAATCCTGATCGGTTTTATGCTGATCACGGAAAGTATGCATTTATCGGAAGCAACATTAGCCGGACAACATATCGGTGCTGTTCCGAAAGGCTATCTCTATTTTGCGATTGCATTCTCACTCGGAGTAGAATTTATCAATATGAAAATCCGAAAAAGAAAATAATAGAAAAAGCCCCCAATGAGGGCTTTTTTTTCGATACACCTAACTGGTTTTAAAAACCTGTCAGGTCATTCCAGTCTAGTCTAAAGTCAATGTAATTTGTCCGTCGTCGTCCAGTTGCACATTAACATCTTCATCCGATATATTTTCTTCTCCTTTTACTTCAATTTCTTCCGGTATTTCTTCAACCGGCGGTTCATAAGGCAAGGATTCCAGTAGATTCACTTGTTTTAGCTTATCGGTCGTTAACTGATTCCCAAGCGCTTTAATCCCTTTAACCGCTATAAATTGCTCCAGATCAATCGTTTGATTTTCTTTTTGAACACCTTTAACCTTTGCAAAGATAATTTCAGCTACCGGTCGGTAATCCGTAGAAACAATTTCCAGTTGTGAGTTCGGATGCTCGGAAATAAACACTTCCTCCTTATTTTCATTTTCAATCAGAAAACGTTTGATGTAGTAGCGTTCTTTTTCTCCGTCAAAATAAATTGCCGAAATCGGTTTTTTAGGCACCCATTTTTCCAACACCATCATATCTTCCTCAAAATGAGTCGTTAATTCCGGCACAATGGTTTTAAGCTTTCCGGACTGATTAATGATCAATAACCTGTCATTTGGTCGGAATTCACCCAGTAACTCTCCTCTTCCATCCACATTTAAACGTTGTACAGTATCGTCAAACCAGATACGGCGCGGTTTTAAAGTTGAGATTCCTTTTTCTTTCAGTTCGATCTTTTTAATCGGGTATTTTGTAACCGTATTTCCTTTACTTCCTCTTCCTTTGATCGCCAGTGTCGCAAAGTCCAAATCAAATTTAAGTTTTTTGACACTCCCAACCTGACGCAGCAATACCGTTACTACTTCCGCTTCTCCGTTTGGATTAGGTGAAAAATATAATACCTGCGAACCTTTTGTTCCGTTGGTCAGATCATACAGTTTATCACGCGTAACCCCGGAAACATTAAATCGTTTTACATAAGACGGCCCGGATTTTCCATCCCGGTAAATCATATTGTAAATGGTACGTTTATCATTCTTATCGAAAACAGAAATATGGATGATATCTTTTCCGACAAACTTTTTATCGTCTACCTTAACAATCATCATATTTCCATCACGAAGGAATACAATTACGTCATCAATATCGGAGCAGTCGCCCACATATTCGTCCTTTTTAAGTCCGGTTCCGATAAAACCTTCCTCGCGGTTCACGTACAATTTTGTGTTACGTAAAACTACTTTAGTTGCTTCAATCGTATCAAAACTTCTTAACTCCGTTTGACGCTCTCTTCCTTTTCCGTATTTTTCTTTTAATCGGGTAAAATAAGCAATCGCAAAATCGATCAGGTGTTCCAAATCGTATTTCACTTGTGCAATCTCCCCTTCTAAAGCTTCAATTTTTTCCTGTGCTTTATCAATATCGAATTTCGAGATCCGTTTGATTCGGATTTCCGTTAAGCGAACAATATCTTCTTCGGTAACGGCACGTTTTAAATGGGTTACGTGTGGCGCCAATCCTTTTCCGATCGCTTCGATTACGCCTTCCCAGGTTTCTTCTTCCTCGATCAATCGGTAAATTCGGTTTTCAATAAAGATTCGCTCTAAGGAAGCAAAATGCCAGTTTTCTTCTAATTCATCCAATTGGATTTCGAGCTCTTTTTTCAACAGCTCAACTGTCCGTTTGGTTGAAACCCGCAGCATATCGGAAACACCGGTAAACAACGGCTTATTATCCTCAATTACACATCCTAAAGGCGCCAATGACGTTTCACATCCTGTAAAAGCATATAAAGCATCAATTGTTTTATCCGGTGACACACCCGGTGGTAAATGAATCAGAATTTCAACTTCAGCAGCGGTATTATCCTCGATCTTTTTAATTTTTATTTTCCCTTTATCATTCGCTTTCAATATACTATCGATCAACGTAGTTGTATTGGTTGAGAATGGGATTTGCGTAATTACCAGTGTCTGTTTATCCAGTTGTGCAACTTTTGCGCGCACGCGTACACGTCCGCCACGCTTTCCGTCGTTATATCCTGAAATATCAGCAATACCGGCGGTTGGGAAATCCGGATAAATGGTAAACGGTTTTCCTCTTAATATTTTGATCGACGCATCGATTAATTCATTGAAATTGTGCGGTAATACTTTTGTTGAAAGACCTACGGCAATTCCTTCTCCACCCTGAGCGAGAAGTAACGGGAATTTAACCGGTAAATTGATCGGTTCATTACGTCTACCGTCATACGACAATTGCCAGTTGGTAATTTTAGGCGAGTATAAAACTTCTAACGCAAACTTACTCAAACGAGCCTCAATATAACGCGAAGCCGCCGCACCGTCACCGGTAAGGATATTCCCCCAGTTTCCCTGCGTATCAATTAACAGGTCTTTTTGCCCGATCTGAACCATGGCATCACCAATACTGGCATCACCGTGCGGGTGGTATTGCATGGTATGTCCTACCACGTTCGCAACTTTATTGTAACGTCCGTCATCCAGTTCTTTCATCGAGTGCATGATACGGCGTTGTACGGGTTTAAAACCGTCTTCAATAGCCGGAACCGCACGTTCCAGGATTACATACGACGCATAGTCCAGAAACCAGTCTTTATACATACCGGTAACTTTTGTAATCGTATCATTACTGTCTGCCGACTCCTGATTTTCGTAAAAATGTTCTTTCTGAAACTGACCTTCTTCTATAGGATCTAAATTTTCTTCGTCCATTTATTTTCTATTCCGCAATTGAAGTTTGAAATTCACTTTATTTATTTTCTACCACATCTAATTCTACTTTCAGGTTTTTGATAATAAATTCCTGTCGGTCGGGTGTATTTTTACCCATATAAAATTCGAGTAATCGTTCAATCGATGTGGCTTTATCCAGCATTACCGGATCCAAACGGATATCTTCTCCGATAAAGTGTTTGAACTCATCCGGCGAAATCTCTCCTAATCCTTTGAATCGGGTTATTTCGGGTTTTGGTTTTAATTTTTCGATTGCTGCCACCCTTTCATCTTCGCTATAACAATAGATGGTTTCTTTTTTGTTACGCACCCTGAATAAAGGGGTTTGCAGTATATACAAATGCCCTTCCTTAATCAGTTCCGGGAAAAATTGCAAAAAGAAAGTGATTAACAATAAACGGATGTGCATTCCGTCGACATCGGCATCGGTAGCAATTACAATATTATTGTAACGCAAATCGCCCATATCTTCTTCAATATTCAAAGCCGCCTGTAACAAGTTAAACTCTTCGTTTTCGTATACGATCTTTTTGGTCATTCCATACGAATTCAACGGTTTTCCCCGTAAACTAAATACAGCTTGTGTATTCACATCTCTGGATTTGGTGATCGAACCGGAAGCCGAGTCTCCCTCGGTAATAAACAGCGTACTTTCAAGGTAACGCGGGTTTTTAATATCGGTTAGATGCACCCGGCAATCTCTAAGTTTTCGGTTGTGTAAACTTGCTTTTTTAGCTCGTTCCTTAGCCAGTTTACGGATACCGGATAATTCTTTACGTTCGCGTTCTGCCTGTAAGATTTTACGGAGTAACGCATCGGCAGTTTCCGGGTTTTTATGAAGGAAATTATCTAATTTCGTTTTAACAAAATCGTTTACATACGTTCGTACCGTTGGCTGGTTTGGCCCCATATCGGTTGATCCCAGTTTGGTTTTGGTCTGCGATTCGAAAACCGGTTCTTCGACTTTAAGTGAAATAGCCGAAACGATCGATTTACGTACATCAGACGCTTCGAAGTTTTTATTATAAAACTCCTTTATCGTTCTTACAATCGCTTCACGGAAAGCACCGAGATGTGTTCCTCCCTGCGTTGTATTTTGTCCGTTAACAAACGAATAATATTCTTCGGAGTATTGTGTTTTACTATGTGTAATCGCTACTTCAATATCATCACCTTTCAGATGAATGATCGGATAAATCATATCTTCTTCAGCGATGTTTTCTTCCAATAGATCTTTTAATCCGTTATCGGAATAGAATTTTTCGCCATTGTAGAGGATAGTAAGTCCTGTATTCAGATAGCAATAGTTTTTAAGCATCTTAACGATATACTCGTTTCGGTATTTATAGTGCTTAAAAATGGTTTCATCAGCAACAAAGGTCACTTTCGTTCCTTTGCGTTTTGTAGTTTCAATTACCTCTTCTTCCAGTGTCAGATTTCCGGCGGAAAATTCAGCTGCTTTTTGCTGATTATCGCGGACTGATTCCACACGAAAATAGGTAGACAAGGCATTTACTGCCTTGGTACCGACACCGTTCAAACCTACCGATTTCTTAAATGCTTTTGAGTCGTATTTACCTCCGGTATTCATTTTAGACACTACGTCTACCACTTTTCCCAACGGAATACCACGGCCATAATCCCGAACGGTTACCATTTTATCTTTTACGGTAACTTCGATATTTTTTCCGGCCCCCATAACAAACTCATCGATACAGTTGTCCAGTACTTCTTTTAGTAGGATATAAATACCGTCATCCGGTGAGGAACCGTCTCCCAGTTTTCCGATATACATCCCGGGACGCATACGGATATGTTCTTTCCAATCGAGTGAACGTATGTTGTCTTCGGTGTACTGATTTTGCTCTAGCATAAAGAAATTTCGGATTTTCTGCTAATATAACATTTCTGCCGAAAAAATGAAAGTACGCCGGGATAAAGTTATCAAACGATTCTGCTAACTTTTTGATTTACTGACAATCAAAAAAGTTTCAGTTTATAAACCGTCGAAGACAATATAAAAACCACCAGACAAAACAAAATCGGAAGCATGGACAATATAATCCACAATGCTTTCGGTTTTAATTCTGTTGATTTTATCATTTCACGGGTATTGGATACCGAAGCAAATACTGCCATAAACAACAAGGCAAATGCCAGATATTTCATTCCGGTATACACCCAGTTATATTGCGGATCCAACTGAAAATCTTTTCCGATAAAAAGAGCCAGAAAACTAGCTACAAGGAGCAATAACAGGTATAATGTATTTTTCTTTAGTTTCATTTTTATTTTTTTTCGTAATGATAGAATATTCCTTTGTCATAAACCGTCCACAAACACGCTTTCTGGTGAGCCGATTTTAATGCATTATTTGCCCAGGTATTACAGGTATAAAACAGATTATACGCTCCTTTAGCTTCATAAAAAGCATCGTTTTCCCCATAGTTGTAACCCGAAATCGACTGTATTTTTCCGGTTGCATCCCGCGCAAAACTACTGTTTACAAAATCAACCAATTGTCGGTATTCTGCTTTGGAAATCATTATTTTTTTACAATTCTCGCTTTCTTTCAACTTCTTGTAAAACGTAATATGCATCGCTGATGATCCTAGTCCTGAAACCGCTTTAAATGCCGTACCTGCTGTTAAATCGGACCATTCCGGCGTATGAAGATAAAACCCTTTATCTCCCCATCCGAAAGCGATATAATCAGCCTGACTATCTTTGGCCTTAGTCGTTTCAAAACGAATTTCCTTTGTCCAATCGGTAATTTCGTTTTTTACCGGAACAACAATATCCGTATGTACTCCGTTTGACAAAATATAGATCGGAATTTCCGCTTTCTGCTGTTCGTTATCCGTATTAACCGGAATACGCGACAGTAACAGTACCATCAACACATAAAACACAAGAAATGCAAATACTCCTAACAGAATTCTGAGTACTATCCGAAGGCTTTTTTTAACGATTATCATCTGATGCTATAAATTACGTTTTTAAAGATCGCATCAAATTAGAGACCATTTTATCAGAATGCGAATTCCTTTACAATATCTTTTATCTGATTATCCAGCAAAGTATTCGATATCAAACCTTTATCTACATCAAAATTTTCATAAAATGTAGGCAATGAAAATGTTGCAATGATATTGGCGCCATAACGCGGCAGGTTATTTTTTGCAATTTCCAACACACTTGCTCCGCCTCTTGCGCCCGGTGATGTCGCCATTAACAGTAACGGTTTTTGCTGAAATACATCTTTATGCTTACGGGAACACCAATCGAAAATATTTTTAAATGCCACCGAATAATTACCGTTATTTTCGGCTAACGAAACAACCAGTAACTGCGCACTTTCCAGTTTTTCTAAAAAGTCCACAGCCTGCTTAGGATGTCCGATTTCTTTTTCCAGATCTACACTAAAAACAGGCAAAGCATAATCATTCAGATCCAGCACTTCAACATCCGCGTTTTCAAATAAACCTGATACGTAAGTTGCTAATTTTTTATTAATGGAGCTATGGCTGTTACTCCCGCCGAAAGCAATAATTTTCATAGGTTATCTTTTTTGGTACAAGTGCTAAAATTAGCAATAAAGCCACAGGTCCACAAAAAAAGGTGAAGTAAAAACTCCACCTTTTGTATTTTTATCGGTTTTATCAACTTACACGTTAAAACGGAAGTGCATTACATCACCGTCTTTTACGATATATTCTTTTCCTTCTACTCTTAATTTACCAGCTTCTTTTACTTTTGATTCCGAACCATAGCTCACATAATCATCATAAGCGATAACCTCAGCACGGATAAATCCTTTTTCGAAATCGGTATGAATAACTCCGGCAGCTTTTGGCGCTGTATCTCCGATATTAATTGTCCAGGCACGTACTTCTTTTACACCGGCTGTAAAATACGTTTGCTGATTTAACAATTTATAAGCTGCACGAATCAATACTGAAGATCCCGGTTCTTTTAAACCTAAATCTTCCAGGAACATTTTACGTTCTTCATAGGTTTCCAGTTCCGTAATATCAGCTTCCGTTCCAACTGCCAATACGATTACTTCTGCATTTTCATCTTTTACCAGTTCGCGTACCTGATCTACATAAGCATTTCCGGTTGCAGCCGCTCCTTCGTCTACATTACAAACATACAATACCGGTTTAGCAGTGATCAATTGAAACCCTTCCATTAAAACTTCCTCATCATTTGTTTGCGGAACAACAGTACGAGCCGATTTCGCAGCTAATAACGCTTCACGGATTCGATTTAACAAACCTTCCTCAACCTGCGCTTCTTTATTTCCTGTTTTAGCCGCTTTTTTCACTTTTTCCAGTCTTTTTTCAACTGTTTCAAGATCTTTTAGCTGCAACTCGATATCAATCGTTTCTTTATCACGGATCGGGTTTACGCTTCCGTCTACGTGAACAATATTATCATTATCAAAACAACGCAATACATGGATAATCGCATTACACTCGCGGATATTCCCTAAAAACTGGTTTCCTAATCCCTCTCCTTTACTAGCTCCTTTTACCAGACCTGCAATGTCCACGATATCAACAGTAGCCGGCTGAACACGCTCCGGGTTAACCAGCTCTTCTAATTTTTCCAATCTCGGATCCGGTACATTTACCACCCCAATATTAGGTTCGATCGTACAAAACGGAAAGTTAGCACTTTGCGCTTTGGCATTTGACAAACAATTGAACAAGGTTGATTTTCCTACATTGGGTAATCCTACAATTCCGGCTTTCATAATGTGCGTTTTTAAAAGTCTGCAAATATATTGATTATTAAGTAAAAGTCAACTGTATTCCATCTTAACATTTAGCTATCATTATTTTGAATTTTTATAAAATTTTTAATACAGTTTATTTAATTTTCACAACACAATAGCTTATATTTGTTAAATAGTAACCTTAAAATAAAAAATATTATGAAAAAATCGATTTTAAGTTTGATATTACTAGCTTTCTCTGCGTGCTTATACGCTCAGAATACCAATGTGCAATCGGAAGTAAAAACTACGGTTCGTACCGTAAAAGATTCTGACGGTGAACGCAAGATTGTTAAAACAGAAGAGCTGGACAAAGTTCAGGATGTTGAATTAAAAGATGCTAATTCTAAATCGCTTAACAAAGAAATGCAATTAGGCCCTACTCAGGTAATGTCTAAAGTTCAGGTTACTGTAGACGGAGTTACCCGTTATGTAGATGTAGACCGTTCTGCTTATTACACTTACAACGGCCAAAGATATCAGGTAATGCTTGACAAAGTTGGTTACACTATTATGAACCCCGACACTAAAAAACAATTGGGTATTTTAAGAGAAACTTCCATGACGAATCATTATATCCTAAAAGCAAAAAATAAAATTTCTGCGGGTTATTTTGACGGAAACGGCAACCTGATTATGGAAACATACGATCCGAAAACTGACACAATGATTATTGAAAAAGCCTCAATTATTCGGAATTAATAACACTCAAAAAAAGCAAAACCCCTGGAATTCCAGGGGTTTTGCTTTTTTTTATTCGTTATGCAGAAACGACTGTCGTTGTAAAAGCAATTCTTCGCTTTCCACATGATTATCGTCCGGCACACAACAGTCAACCGGGCAAACAGCTGCACACTGTGGCTCTTCGTGAAATCCTTTACACTCCGTACACTTTCCGGGAACGATATAATAAATATCATCTGAAATCGGAGTTTGTGCGGCATCCGCATCCATTTCCGTTCCGTCCGGAAGCACAATAGTACCGGTTAATTTTGTTCCGTCTTTATAGCGCCAATCATCGGCTCCTTCATAGATAGCCGTATTCGGGCATTCCGGTTCGCAGGCTCCGCAATTGATACATTCGTCTGTTATAATGATTGCCATAGCTAATTTTATTATTTTTGTACAAAATTACAATCAAAACCATTCATAAACAAATTACACATGCGACAAAGCGATAAAAAAGCAAGTTTTATTGAATTAGGAAAGTTTTTAAGCCAGTTTTCCGAAAAAGGGAATCACCTGAATCCGGAGGTAAAAAACAACGACCGGTTCTTTGATAATTTTGTATCCCTGATCGAATTGTCTCAATCTCACAATGGATGGTTTACCCCGGAACAGGTTTATTTTTCCGTACAATCCTGGGCAGAAGCACTAACCGAAAGCAATCTCGATCAATGGTTATCCCGATATGATTTCACCAATATTACTTCTAAAACCGTTGGGCTAATTCTGGCCGGAAACATTCCGTTGGTCGGTTTTCACGATTTTTTATCGGTACTGATCTCCGGTCATAAAGTGTTGGTTAAAACCTCTTCCAACGATCAGAAATTATTACCGTTTTTAGCAGAATACCTGATTTCCGTTACTCCGGAAATCGCATCCTACATCACTTTCACCGATGGTAAACTTGAAAATTTTGATGCCGTAATCGCTACCGGAAGCAACAATACAGCCCGTTACTTTGAATATTATTTCAAGGATAAACCGAGTATCATCCGTAAAAACAGAAATTCCGTGGCCGTACTTAACGGTAAAGAAACCAAAGAAGATCTGGTTAATTTAGGCGAAGATATTTTCCGCTATTTTGGTTTAGGGTGCCGAAATGTTTCAAAATTATTCCTTCCGAAAGACTATGATTTTAAATTGTTTTTCGAAGCGATGTACGAATATGGCGACATCATTCATTATGAAAAATACGCCAACAACTACGATTATAATAAAGCCGTGTTCCTGATGAGTCGATTTGAATTACTCGACAATGAATTTATGACACTTAAAGAAGATACGAGTTATGCATCTCCTATTTCATCAGTTTTCTACGAATATTACGATTCGGCCGACACTCTGAAAACCCGTCTGGAAGCCGACAAAGACCAATTACAATGTATTGTTTCAAATGCTGTAATCACCGACAGTATTCCGTTCGGAAAAACACAACATCCGGAGCTTTGGGATTATGCTGACAACGTGGATACACTGGATTTTCTGATAAAAATCTAACTTATTGCATTTCTTTTGTGATTAAGAGCATTTTTTTTAAGAAATTTACATACTTAAACACACTACAATGCAACTAGAACACAAAAACAATGTTAGTCCTGTTTTAAAAGACGGGATTAAAAACTACCTCATTGATATCGACGGTACAATTACCGATGATATTCCAAATGAAGAACCGGAAAGAATGGAAACCTGTCTTCCTTTCCCCGATGCGCTCGAAACTATTAACAAATGGTATGACGAAGGCCATATAATTTGTTTTTTTACTTCGAGAACCGAGATACATCGGGATGTTACCGAGCGATGGCTCCAAAAACACGGTTTCAAATATCACAGTATCCTGATGGGTAAACCGCGCGGTGGTAATTACCATTGGATCGACAATCATTTAGTTAAGGCAACTCGCTACAACGGTAAATTTACCGACCTTGTAGAAAAAGAAGTTGTAATTCAGGTTTTCAAAGATTAATTCCAAAATGAAAAAACACAATTTTAGCGCAGGTCCCTGCATATTACCTCAAGAAGTATTTCAAAAAGCCTCAGCAGCCATTTTAAATTTTAACGATACCGGTTTATCAATACTGGAAATCTCCCATCGCAGTAAAGAATTTGTTGCAGTTATGGAAGAAGCCCGTGCACTAGCCTTAGAACTTCTCGGACTCACCGGGAAAGGTTATCATGCCCTGTTTTTACAAGGCGGTGCCAGTATGGAATTCCTTCGTGTTCCTTATAACCTGATGAAAGTCGATGGAAAAGCGGCTTATCTTGATACCGGAACCTGGGCATCCGGAGCGATTAAAGAAGCAAAAGCTTTCGGAGAAACCGTAGTTGTCGCTTCTTCCAAAGCAGATAATTATACGTATATCCCTAAAGCATTCGAGATTCCGACTGATGCGAATTATTTTCACTGTACGAGTAATAACACGATTTACGGAACACAAATGAATCAGTTCCCGGAAACCAATATTCCGATCGTTTGCGATATGAGTTCCGATATTTTTTCCCGATCTCTGGATTTTTCAAAATTTGATCTGATTTATGCAGGAGCTCAGAAAAACATGGGGCCGGCCGGAACAACACTGGTGGTAATCAAAGAAGGTTTACTAAATCAGACCGGAAGATCGATTCCTAATATACTGAATTATCAGCAGCATATCGATAAAGAAAGCATGTATAACACGCCTCCGGTTTTTGCGGTTTACACTTCTTTATTAACCTTACAATGGCTTAAAAATCTTGGCGGAATCACCGCTATCGAAAAAAACAACGAGGCCAAGGCCGCACTTTTATATAACGAGGTTGACCGCAACCCGTTGTTTAAAGGAACTGCAGCAAAAGAAGATCGTTCCAAAATGAATGCAACTTTTCTACTGGAAAATGAAGCGCATAAAACTCTTTTCGATAATTTATGGAAAGAAGCCGGAGTATCCGGTCTTAACGGACATCGTTCTGTTGGCGGTTACAGAGCTTCGATGTACAATGCACTACCATTGGAAAGCGTAGAGGTTTTGGTTAAAGCCATGCGGGAATTAGAAAGAATCGCTTAATTAATTTAATGACACACACTATGAAAGTATTAGCCAATGACGGCTTATCTCAAAGCGGTATTAAAGCTTTGGAACAAGGCGGTTTTGAAGTAATCACAACAAAAGTAGCCCAGGAACAGGTTGCTAATTATATCAACAAACATCAAATCGACGTATTATTAGTACGCAGTGCTACTAAAGTACGTCAGGACATTATCGATAATTGTCCGACATTAAAAGTAATCGGTCGTGGCGGTGTAGGAATGGACAACATCGACGTCGCTTATGCCCGCGAAAAAGGATTGCATGTTATCAATACGCCGGCTTCATCATCCGAATCAGTAGCCGAACTTGTTTTTGCTCACTTATTTTCCGGAGCGCGATTCCTACATGATTCCAACAGAAACATGCCTTTAGATGGCGATACTCAGTTTAACAACCTGAAAAAAGCCTATTCCAACGGAATTGAATTGCGAGGAAAAACAATCGGAATTATCGGTTTCGGACGTATTGGCCGTGAAGTGGCTCGTATGGCTTTGGGATTAGGAATGAAAGTGATTGCCACCGATAAATATGTAGACGAAGCAACTATTAAAGTGGATTTTTATAACGGTCAGTTTATTAATGTTGCGATTGAAACCGAACCGATTGAAGACGTACTTCGCCATTCCGATTTTATCAGCTTACATGTTCCGGCTCAGGATGATTATATCATTGGTAAAGCCGAATTTGATTTGATGAAACAGGATGTCGGTATTATCAATTGTGCCCGTGGCGGTGTAATTGACGAAGTAGCCTTAATCGATGCTTTAGATGAAGAAAAAGTATTGTTTGCCGGACTGGATGTTTTTGAAGAAGAACCGACACCTGCTATTCAGGTTTTAATGAATCCGAAAGTTTCCCTTACACCTCATATCGGTGCAGCCACATTAGAGGCTCAGGAACGAATCGGAACAGAGTTGGCAGAACAAATTATCAGTTTATTAAAAACCAATGCATAATAATAGCAATCGTTTTTTTGCTTACATTTGATAACCAACTCTAAATCAAACACTATGCTCGAGCAATTAACGCAATTAGTACAGCAATACGGTGGTGAGGCCATTGTGAAAAACGAGGCTATCCCGAACGAATTAAATCAGGAGGTCGTGCAACAGGCCGGGAGTTCAATCCTGACCGGATTACAGAAAATCGCATCCGAAGGAAATATTGATCAGTTAGCCGGTTTATTTCAGGGTGACAATGCAGCTACGGGATCCAATCCTGTTGTACAAAAATTATCCGAGCAGCTAACAGGTGATTTGGGACAAAAATTCGGATTAAGCACGGAAACAGCATCCGGTGTAGCAGGAAGTTTAATTCCTAATGTACTGGGATCACTGATCAACAAAGCAAAAGATCCGAACCAACCCGGTTTTAACATTTCCGATATTGTTTCGGCTATTTCAGGAGGAAACGGAAGTTCCGGATTAATGGATGCTATTTCAAAATACGGAGGACAATTCGGACTGGATCAGAACAATGACGGCAAAGTGGATATGAGCGATGCTATGGCCGCTGTTTCTAAAAAAGGAGGCATCGGCGGATTGTTTGGTCGCTTGTTCGGCAAGTAAGCAGAATAGCAAAAATCAGATAGAAAAGCCGGGTATTATACCCGGCTTTTTCATTAAAAACAACAGCCATATGGCTCATTTTTAGTATCTTTATACGAAAATAACCCTATGAAAAAGCTGTTTTACTTCGGAATTATTTTTTGCCTGATACTGGTTTGGAGTTGTACCACTCCCAAATCAGTTACTACAACCGACAAAAATGAAAGTGCATTGGCAGCTTCAGCTAATGATACTATTCGAATTGCCAACGATGAACTGGAATATGAAATCATTATTATTGATCCCGGTTTTAATTCCTGGTTAATCGGAAGAGCCAAACCCAGAGGTTTTTACGATCAGAAATATCTGGAAGCCCGGAATATTCAATGGGTCACCCAATGGAATACGCACGTGGTTAGTCAGCGACCCGGCGGTGAAAATTTATTCACCATGATGATCGATTATAATGCTACTACAGATTATGGTTATGAAGTCAATTATATGCTCTATAATTATTTAGTCTATTTCCAATTAAAAAACAATATTCGCCTCGGAGGCTTTGCTCCGCGACCATAAAAGTTGTATTTTTGAGCCTATTTCAAAAGCAATGGAAAAATTAAAACGACGTTGGGGCGTCTCTTCCAACTTCCAATTGGTCATCATTTTTACCGTTTTTGCCATTACCGGATCGACAGCTTCGTATCTGTCCAAGCCGCTTGTGGAATGGCTGGGAATCACCAAAGACAACCTGACACCTTGGCTTTACTGGCCACTTCGACTTATTATTATCCTACCGGTTTATAAAGTTTTACTGGTAATTATCGGTACTATTTTCGGACAATTTACCTTTTTCTGGAATTTTGTAAAGAAAATGCTTCGACATATGGGATTGGGATTTCTGGTTAAAAAGAAAGAAAAAGAAGAATAATATACACCTTTATACCTGACAGGTTTTAGAAACCTGTCAGGTATAAAAAAAGGGGCTGTCTCAAAAGGACATCCCCTTTTTTATTGCCGACAATCTTCTGATTTATTTTTTCTGATTTAGCTATTTTGATGTCTCTTTTAGCCAGTAAAAGCATCTACTTTTCAAAAAAGAGAAAATTATCCCTTTTATGATGTCCTAACAGGGCATTTTTTGAGGTTATGAGCCATAGCAAGTAATGCCGTTTCCACTTCGGCCTTGGCTTTGCTACGCAGATTATACCTGCGGAAGCCTTTGTTGTTTTTTATCTGGGCAAACACGGTTTCTACATCATGACAGCGTTGCTTTCTGAGTTCCTTTCCCCTGTCGGTTACGAGCAGGTTATAAGCTTTTGTTCTTAACTGGGCTACTTCGGGATTAGATAAAGAGATACTTGGTATTCCTGTTCTGGTGTCTTTGTCAAAATGATTATATTTTACATATGCTTCAACACCTTCATTATCAAGTAATGTGTAGTTTTCCTGCGAACCATAACCTGCATCAGCCACAAGTTCTTCAGGTAGTCTATTGTAGTGTTCTTTAAAAATTTTTATATGTTCGGGTAGCGTCCTTGTATCATTGGGATTAGGGTGTAAAGAGTAATTTACAATGAACTGGTTGTGTGTGCTTATCTGTAAGTTATATCCCGGTTTTAACTGTCCGTTCTTCATGTGGTCTTCTTTCATCCGCATAAAAGTAGCATCAGTATCGGTCTTACAAAAGCTGTTTCGCTTACCCATTATATCTTCTTGCTTAGCATACTTCTCAAGGTTTGCAGGCCAGTTCTTACGGGCATAGTTAAGCTTCTGCCGTACTTTAGGGCATATCTTTTTGCCTTTAAGGGCGGTGTCAATCTTCTTAATAGTCTTTTCAACAGCTTCCTTGTCAATAGCCTTAAACTCAACTTCTGTCTTGTCTTTAGATTCAGTAGCGGCAACTTGCTGCGTATACTCCCATAAGTCCTGAAGCTGCTCTTCTATGCGCCTTTTATTCCTTTCGATGGATCTGCCCCATACAAAAGTGTACCGGTTGGCATTGGCTTCTATTTTTGTACCATCGGTAAAAACAGTTTTAAGGCTCACATGTCCCTGGGATTCTAAAAGCAATACAACCTGGGTAAAGATGCTGCGTACCTCATCTTTAAGGCGTTCACTCCTAAAGCGGTTTATAGTATTATGGTCAGGACGGCTCATACCGCTTAACCACATAAAATGGATATTCTGCTTCAAGGCTTCCTCAAGCCTGCGGCTGGAAAAAATATTGCACAAATAACCATAAACCAACACTTTAAGAAGCATGCGGGGATGGTAACTGGAAGTGCCGCCTGGTTTGTAATTCTTAATAAGGCATTCCAAATCAAGACCGTCAATCACATCGGAAACGGTTCTTACTGGATGGTTGAGTTCTATCAGCTCCTCTAAACTCGGAGGAAGTAGAAAATTTTGCTTGGGATTGTAATCTTTAAAGACTACTTTTGATTTATTATACACACCGCAAGTTAACAAACTTGCAAAATATAGGGAGCTCTTGGGCTCCCTTATTTGTATAAAAAAATTGAGGCTGCCTCACTTTTGAGACAGCCCCTTTTTTTTTATCCGTTCACCCCTACTCTTTTCTCTTGTTTCTTTAGTCTTGTTTCTTAATCATATAGGTATACACCCATGTGAGTGTAAATGTCGGAATAAAATCCAGTCCCGGCATTAGTTCTTCCACAAAAGCAAAAATACCACCTACTGTACCAATCGTACCTTTATACATTCGCGCCAGAATAAAACCGGCTATAGGAGCCCAGGCAATATCCAAAAACTCTCCCAAAAACGGGATGAGATATGTCATACATCCGATAAGGTCAAACAGAATGCTTAACATCAATTTCCGCTGTTTTTCTGCCGCGGCGGCTTTCACCTGAATTTCAGTCATTTCTATTTTATTTTTATCCTATATAAACGCAAATTCAGTGCCAAAATTACTTTAGCTTGGATTTGTAGTTTTTACGCAGCTTTTCCAACTTCGGATTGATCACCGCCATACAATACGGTTGCGATTTGTTCTGATTGTAATAATCCTGATGGTAATCTTCCGCCGGATAAAACGTCACTGCCGGCGATACTTTAGTTACGACATTTTTACCGTAAATATTCTGATCATTCAGAAGTTTGATAAAATTCGTTGCCGCTTTATGTTGCGCCTCGTCATGATAGAAGATCTCACTGCGATATTGCGTTCCTACGTCTGCACCCTGACGGTTTAAAGTCGTCGGATCGTGGGTGGCAAAAAACACTTCCAAAATATCCTCATATGAGATTTCTTTCGGATCAAATGTAATCTCGATTGCTTCCGCGTGACCGGTTGTTCCGGTACACACTTCCTTATAGGTCGGATTTTTCACGGTTCCACCCGTATACCCGGACACTACTTTTTTAACGCCTTTTAATTCTAAAAACAGGGCTTCGGTACACCAAAAACAACCTCCGGCCACTGTAGCCACTTCTAAACCTTTTTGTTCGTTCATCGTATTTATCGCTTTATTTTTTTCGGCAGACACTTTTTTGTCATTCGACTGACAGGATATGGCTCCGAGTGATAACAGTAATACAAAAATACTTTTCATATCTTTAGTTTTTATCAAAATTAATCAAACTCTGAAATCGATTATTCGTTGTTAACGAAACTTTATATCTATACGGAATTATATAGACTATGGATTTCATTTTACTTAAAATCTTCGTTTCTTTGTAGAAATTCGTTATCATGATACAGGCCAAGAATATTCATAAATATTACGACAAACTTCACGTTTTAAAAGGCGTTGATCTACATATAAAAAAAGGAGAAATCGTTTCGATTGTAGGTGCTTCCGGTGCCGGAAAAACGACTTTACTTCAAATTCTCGGCACATTGGACAAACCAACAGTCGAAAGTGGCACTTCATTGCTCATTAACAATGAAGATATCCTGAAAATGAATGATAAAGCTTTATCGAAATTCCGTAATCGTCAATTGGGTTTTATTTTCCAGTTTCACCAACTTTTACCTGAATTTACAGCACTTGAGAATGTTTGTATTCCTGCTTACATTGCCGGAAAAGAGAAAAAGGATGTGGAAGATGAAGCGATCAAATTACTGAACTATCTGGGCTTATACCATCGTATGCATCATAAACCGGGTGAACTTTCCGGCGGAGAGCAACAACGTGTAGCTGTAGCACGATCATTGATAAACAAACCGGCCGTGATTTTTGCCGACGAACCTTCCGGGAATCTGGATACCCATTCGGCTGAAAACTTACACCAACTGTTTTTTAAACTTCGGGATGAATTCGGACAAACATTTGTCATCGTAACCCATAATGAAGAATTGGCTAATATGGCCGACCGAAAACTGATTATGGTCGACGGTCAAATCAGTAAATAAACTTTATAATGACGCTTATCGCACATCCGGAATTGAATATCGAAGAATTACAATCGTTTTTAAACGAAAAAGTCGCGCTATATAACCATCCTGATTTTATTGAAAGCGATCCGATACAGATTCCGCATTTGTATTCGCAAAAAGAAGATATCGAAATTGCCGGATTCCTAAGTGCTACAATTGCCTGGGGAAACCGTAAAATGATTATCAGAAATGCGCAGCGAATGATGGAATTAATGGGTAATTCTCCTTATGATTTCGTGATGTCGCATACCGATACGCAACTGGAACGTATGGAAAATTTTGTGCACCGTACGTTTAACGGTACCGACATGATTTTCTTTATCAAAAGTCTGCAAAACATCTATCGCCACCATAACGGACTGGAAGCGGTGTTCGCACAACATCAGCAACCGGATTCGATGCAAAAGAGTATTTCGGAATTTAAACGCGTATTTTTTGAAATCGAACATCAAAGTCGGACGCAAAAACATATTTCAGATCCGGCCAATGGATCGGCTGCAAAACGAATTAACATGTTCCTCCGTTGGATGGCGCGTAACGACAATAAAGGTGTCGACTTAGGTATCTGGAACTCCATTTCACCGGCGACTTTATCTTGTCCGCTGGATGTACATTCCGGAAATGTAGCGCGTAGACTCGGACTTTTAACCCGTAAACAAAACGACGGTAAAGCACTTGCCGAACTGGATACCAACCTTCGTCTTATGGATCCGAATGATCCGGTAAAATATGACTTTGCGCTATTTGGATTGGGCGTTTTTGAAGGGTTTAAGTGATTTCATGCTAATACGCATTTAAAATCTGCGTCATCTGGATAACAATTATATTACGTATTTCCTCAGATTTTCTGTTTTAATATCAGACCACACGGATTGCAAATCCGCGTGATCTAATATTTTTTCATTACCAGTTATCTCTTATAAAAGCAATGATTTTTGTTTTCATAACCTCATGACTTGGCACATCATTTCTTAGCATTTTTTCAAACTTATGCAGACTACTAACCGGAACAGAATCCGATAGCCAAGCATTAGCAAAATCCAAGACTTCATATCCTTCATCTCTGTCCAATCTATCTCTATCTATTTTTCCTGTATAAGGACCATCACCCTTATCTCTTCTCCATATGTACTCCTCTTCATAGTACATATCATTCTTTTTAAAATTTGACATATCATTTATTTTAATGTGAATCACGAATGTATTGCAAGAAAAAACAATTGAATTACGTGTTTCCAGATATTATTCAGATCGCGCGGATTTGTAATCCGTGTGATCTGATCAAAAATCCATACAATCAGTTTTTTCTTATATAATAATGTGATTTTTTATCCGTTTTTATAGGTACTATAAATCCTGTATAACCTTATGTTTCGATTCCTATACATTCTTTTTGTCTCGGTTTTATCCCATCATTGTTATGCTCAAAACGATACGATCGAAACGGTCATTTTGGAATTTCAGCAATTTAAATATCGGGATACTTCTTATAAAGTCGACTATAAAAACAGGCAACTAACCTGTATTATGTTAGGTATAAAAGCAATAAAAGACACGCTCTTTCACAATACCTATACCTTTAATGACGCCACATTCCAAAAACTCAAATCAGAATTAAACGTCGTAATACCGAAATCAACTATTCAAAAAGGAGAGAATGCTATGGACGGAGGCGGTTTTACAATTCAATATTTCGGGCAAAATGGTATTTCTCATAAAATGATCATCACTAATCCGATGTTAGATTCTTCACGATATCAGCCTGAACTAAAAAAGATTACAGCTTTTTTCGATTTCGCTTATTCGATTGTTAAAGACTCAGCCGGAATTACGGTTTTAGACCACTCTTACCGACCTTATTTTACCGGTTTACCAATCCGAAAAATTTCCGAGGTTCCCTTAGAATATAAATTCTGGGGTAGTATTAGCGGTGCTTTTGACGATAATCCCGAACTCCTCTCTTTTTTGGATTCGTTACCGAAAAACCGTTGTGTGATTATAGATGGTACTACTAATTTAAGTTACGCATCGCTGGCAGAAATCGTAAAATTGTATTCTTCCAAATATTCCAATCTTTATTTTTCCAATAATGACTATTTAGACGCCTTACATAAAGACCTGATTACAGTACGCAAAACCATTCATCAGTCTCAAAAAAGAAATAAAAAGCTAAAGGAAAATCTAATTAATTCAACAGTATATACACTCTATACAAGTGATCCGGCCGGAATGGATAAATGGCTTGATCAAGGCTATTATACTGCTAAAAAACCAATCCAGGAATTACGAAAAAATTGTCGTTAAGCTTTAATTAGACCACACGAATTACAAATCCGCGCGAACAGAAACTATCGGCACTATCTTTATTTTTATTTTCTCATAATCGGGAAAAATAAACAACTTCATTGTACGAAATAAATATATTTGTATCGCACGATAACAAAACTGCAAGCTTTATTATTATGAGTCTTAATCATAAAACCCGTCAAAACTGTCCGCACTGCGACTCCGAACAGGAACTAAACTATTATCAATCGGTAAATGTTACCCTTAATCCCGAGTTAAAGAGAGAAGTGCTCTTGGGGAAGCTGAACAGAAGTACTTGTACCAATTGTCAAAAAGAGATTAATATTATCTCCGGTTTTTTGTACCATGATATGACCCAAAAAATCATGTTGGAATTAGCATTAGCTGATGATGAAACAGTTGATCAAAAAGAACAGGAATCCAAAAACAGAATGATGGATGAACTTATCGAAAAGGGTTATATCTATCGTAAAGTAAAAGAATATAGCCGGTTAGTTGAAAAGATTTACATTTTTGATAATCAGTTAAACGATCTTGTAATCGAACAAGCGGCCGTTCGTATGAAAGCAATTTTGGATGAGTCCTCTAAAGAAGTAGCTGGTATCGAGCCAAATCTCGATTTTAAAGTCTATTTTAAAAAAACAGAAAACAATGAAATTACTTTCTTCTGTTATATACATCCGAGTGAGATGATGGAAATGAAATATGATATCAAGAATCTTACTTTGGAGGAAAAGAATAATTTATATAATCCAGATATACTTCGAAAATAAAAGTATACACCTTGATTCCGCTATGTCAGACAGGTCTTAAAACCTGACTTATACTCGTTTTACTTTTGTAATAATAATCCGATTTGATTCATTCGCTACCCGGACATATTCTCCAATCTTAAAGCCACTTTCTTCTAACCAACGTCCGGTGAGACGTATATAAGAAAGGTTTACATGTTTACCATATCGGCGTTGAAAATATTTAGAATAAACCTTTAATGTTCGACTATTCCGATGGGTGTGTAGTATAGTATTGGCTTTCATAAACAATATTTTAACTCGGTAAAGCACCGGAAATCGCAATCAATAACCTACATCATTCCCGTTTAAATTACAGCATATCACCGGTAATTAACTAATATTTTACGTACCTTTATTTTTGTGACCTAATAAATAATAATTTAAATTTACGCCATGATGAATGCAACCAAAACCAATAAAATACACCAGGGACGTAATGTAAAACGTTTTCGCGAAATGTTAGGTATCAAACAGGATATACTCGCCTATGAAATGGGTAGCGACTGGAACCAACAAAAAATATCGTTACTCGAACAAAAAGAAACCATTGAAAACGACATACTTCAAAAAGTAGCCATCATTTTAAATATACCTGTTGCTGCCATCGAAAATTTTGATGATGATTCCACTCTGAATATTATATCAAGTACATTCAATAGTAATGACACCTCTACTATGAATGCAATAAATCATCAATGTACTTTCAACCCTATTGATAAGTTGATCGAATCATATGACGAAAACAAAAAACTTTACGAACGCTTGCTTGAATCCGAGAAAGAAAAAAACAACTTACTGGAAAAACTACTCGACCGGAAATAATACTGCGTTTTACACCTAACAGATTTAAAAAGTCATCAGGTATACGCTTTTTTACTACTCCATATTAAAGCCAATATAAAGTCAATATAAACTTAACATGTCTCATTTTAGGGTTATTCTTATCTCGCTATCAATATAGTACTAGCATCATAAAGCCACATCTTTATAAAAACAAAGTCAAAAAAAGCCATATTAAGGTCATTTTACCAATAAAAAAAGGCTTTGTAGCCTACTATAAACCAGTGAATTAACAGGCATTTTGCGACGGTTTTAGAAAAATTTAACGTCTAACCCCTATAAATTTACTACCTTTGCAGCTCACCCTAAAGTATTAGTTTGGAAGTATTTAAGTACTATTTAATCAACTTTATCGTGCCTTCTTTGGTCATAATCCTTATTGTTGTCATTGTTGTCACAATAAGCGATCGTATTATGTATGAATATAACAAGCAATACCGCTTGTCGATACGCCAAAAGATTACCGCTTTCCTGACCGAATTGCTTTTTACCGATGCTGAAGATTACGAAAACCGAATCAGCGATTTTAAAAAACAAATCCCATATGGGAGCATGTGGTGTAAAAGTATGGTTACCAGTTGTATTATCGAACTGAAACAAAATATTAAAGGTGAAGTTACCGCTCCGATTCTGGATATTTACAAAAGTTTCGGTCTGCAACATTTTAGTGAAAAACTTATTCGCAACCGTCGTTGGTATATTAAATGTAAAGGGATTTTTCATTTTCAGGTACTTGAATATGAAGAAGGAGAAAGTCTGGTAAAAAAATATATGGATCATAAAAATCCGGTATTACGTTCCAATGCTTTTATTGCATTTATTTCACTAACATCAAAAAAGCTGGATTTTTTAAGTGACTATCCTTATGAAATATCGCTAATCGACGAGCTGAAAGTAATGGATTTACTTTATCATAAAAAGTTCCCGATTCCTAAGAATATCAAAGACTGGATTACGGCGCAAAACCCGTCAATAGTAAAACTGGGTATTCGTTTTATGGTATACTATAATTATACTGTCGAAAAAGACACTTTACTAAAGCTTTTAAAGGCGGACAATAATATGATTCGCAGGGAAGTTATTATTGCCTTACGGGAATTATTCCTTTTTGAAGCCGAACCGGTACTGATCGACATATTCGCTTCTGAAGAAATCGAGAATAAGATTGCGATTTTACAAACACTGGCGGTTATCGGAAGTCAAAAATCGATTGTGTTTATTGATGATTACCTGCATCGTTCCGTAAATCCGGCTACTAAACTGGAAGCCGTTCGAACACTGGACACTCTGGATTCCAATTATCTAAAATCCAATTTCAAAGAGAATTTTGAAATTATTAAAATAAAAAAACACGTTAAAAACGCTTACTTATGATTTCGAGATACTATTTGGAAGCTTTCGAAAAGTTCTACGAAACCTTTGTGGCGGTTTTCTCTTCCAGTTATATTTTATTTTACCTGTTCCTGGCAGTTTTGTCCTATCTGGCTATTAAAAAACACCTGAACGCTAAGTATTTTATCCACGATGATTTGTTGGTTAAATCCAATAACATGATCGGTGTTTCGGTTGTTGCTCCGGCATATAACGAAGGCGCTACGATTGTATCGAACGTAAAATCTTTGCTTTCGCTGACTTATCCGAATTTTGAGGTTATCATTGTCAACGACGGAAGTACGGACGATACTCTTGAAAAGCTGATCCGGGAGTTTCAATTAGTTAAAGTTGACTTTTACTATAAAGAGAAAATAAAGACTCAAAAAGTACGCGGACATTATAAATCCACGAATCCGATTTATGCTAAATTACTGGTAGTCGACAAAAACAACGGTAAAAGTAAAGCCGATGCGTCCAATGCCGGTATTAATTCGGCCAAGCATCCGTTGTTCCTTTGTACGGATGTGGATTGTATTTTAAAGAAAGATACGATTATCAAGTTGGCCAAGCCTTTTATGGAAAGCAAACGAAAAGTAATCGCTACCGGTGCCGGAATTCGTATCTCTAATTCGTGCGAAGTAAAAGACGGTTTTCTGGTTAAAGTCCACTTTCCTACTAATTGGTTTGCGCGTTTCCAGGAATTGGAATACGTACGGGCTTTTCTTTTCGGACGAATGGCCTGGAGTCAAATCAACGGTTTACTGCTTGTTTCCGGCGGATTAGGAATGTTTGATAAAGAAGTCGCCATTGCTGCCGGCGGTTATTGGCACAAATCATTAGGTGAAGACATGGAACTGATCACGCGGATGCGAAAATACATGTATGATACCAAACAGAAGTTCTCCATTAAATATATCCCGGAATCGTTATGCTGGACAGAAGTTCCGGCCAATGCCGACGTATTGATACGCCAACGAAGCCGATGGGCACGCGGATTGATCCAAACCTTATATTTACATCGTACCATGTTTTTTAACCCGAAATACGGTCGGACCGCTTTTTTGGTTCTTCCTTATTTCTTTACGTTTGAGTTCATGGTTCCGATTCTGGAATTACTCGGTATCTTCTCGCTTTTAATCGGTTTTTATATTCTGGATATTGACTACATATTCCTGTTTTACGTTTCTTTATTTGTATATTTATTCTATCTGATTTTAACGCTCGTTTCGATATTTTTGGACGAGATTTTATATCGTAATTATGCAAATCTGAAAGAGATCCTGATCCTTACCGGTATGGCCTTTATCGAACCCTTTGCGTATCATCCGGTCAATATATACGCCTCCCTGAAAGGATACTGGCAATTCTTCAGACAAAAAGAACAGAAATGGGGAGAAATGCCCCGATTGGGTTTCAACAGTGAAAACAAAAAAAATAATGAAGCAGCTTAATTTTATCAAAATATTCTTCTATTCCGTTATGTTATTTGCTACGCCGTCTTTATTGGCGCAAAAAATCAATACGGATAGTTTACTTACGGAAGTTATTAAGGACATCAATGTTCATAAAAACTACCCGGAAGCCATTAAAAAAGCGCAAATGGGGATTAAAGCCGCACCGGATTATCTGGATTTCCATTTGTTTTTAGGACGTGCTTATCAATTAACAGAGAGTATCGACAGTGCGCGTTATCATTATAAAATCGTAGTTGAAAAAAATCCGAAATACGAAGACGCTTATACCTATTGGTCTCAATTGGAAACCAATGCTAAAAATTACCCGGAAGCAACGCGTGTAACCGATCAGGCAATTGCGCAATTTCCGCAAAACAAATCATTTTATTTTAGAAAACTGGCGATTTACGAATTGCAAAAGGAGGATGATATAGCATATGATTATCTGAAATCGATGGATAAGCAATTTCCGAATGATACGGATATCAAACAGCGTTTGTTTCTTTTGGAACGAAAAAACAACAACGACCGTGTGGGTTTAAACTATAGCATTACCTTTTTCGACAGAAATGGCGTAGGCCCGTGGAATCTGGGAAGTGCTCAATATATCCGCGAACGTAAATGGGGTTCGCTGATCGGGCGTGTGAATTATGCCAATCGTTTGTCTTTTAAAACATCGATTGCCGATGGACTTCAGTATGAAGCCGAATCGTATTTCTTTACCGGAAAAAAAGCTTATTCTTATGCCGGTGTAGCTTATAGTGATGATATTGTTTTTCCGAAATGGCGATTAGGGTATTCCTTTTATTACAATTTTAATAACGGCTGGGAAGCTGATTTAGGCGTCCGTTATACCAAAACGGTAGACGAAGATCTTACGGCGGCAGTTGTAGGAATCGGAAAATACCTGGGCTCATACTGGATTAACCTGCGTACTTTCCTTCAGAATCAAAACAGTAAAGTGTATCCTGCTTTTACTTTAACGACCCGTTACTATTTCGATTCCCGTTTCGATTATGCAACACTTATGTTGGGTTACGGAACATCTCCGGACGAAAGATCCGTATTGGGTCAGTTGGAACAACGAATTGCGATGGATTCCTACCGAATCGGTGCCGGATACTATCGCGTCCTATGGCAAAACTATCTGGCTGGTATCCAGGTTAACTACAACAACCAGGAATATTTACCCGGCCAAAAACAAAACGAAACTGAAATTAATTTTAGCTTACAATATCGTTTTTAGTCCTTTTATATTATGTTAATTAACATAAAAAGTACTACATTCACTTGAATTAACCTTATTTTTGCAAAAAGTAAACAAAACTTATTTTTAACCGATTATCATGAGTTCCGGAAAAAAAATTCTTATTGTTGAAGACGACAACCTTACGATTAATATTCTTGAGTTTATCTTAAAGAAAGAAGGCTATGCGTTAACAATTGCTAAGGACGGTTCTGAAGCTATTGAAAAAATAACCTCTTTTCTTCCCGATTTAGTTATTACAGATGTAATGATGCCTTTTAAATCAGGATTGGAAGTCACCAACTTCGTTAAAGAAAACTATAAAAAAACGCCGGTAATTATCCTTTCTGCATTGGGAGAAGAAGAAAATACAGTAGCCAACGGCTTTAAGTTGGGTGCCGATGATTTTATTGCCAAACCTTTTAACCCGAAAGAACTTATTTTACGGGTAAAACGATTACTGGTTGACTAACACTACGGATATTTCATCTGTACTGCTTACTTTTGCAAAAAATTTCCGTCCATGAACATTAAACTCCTGGCAATAGGCAAAACCGATAACAAGGCTTTACAATCTTTAATCGACGATTATACCAAGCGTTTATCTTTTTACATCAAATTCGATCTGGAAATCATTCCGGATATCAAAAATGTAAAAAACTTATCGGAAAGTCAGCAAAAAGAAAAAGAAGGCGAATTAATTCTGTCTAAACTAACCGCAACTGATCAGTTAATCTTATTGGATGAAAACGGAAAAACATTTTCCAGTGTCGGTTTTTCAGACGAATTGCAAAAGAAGATGAATTCCGGTGTTAAAACACTCGTATTTGTGATTGGCGGCCCTTATGGTTTTTCGGAAACGGTCTATAAAAAAGCACAGGGAAAAATTTCTTTATCCCTGATGACATTCTCGCACCAAATGGTACGTTTGTTCTTTATTGAGCAGTTATACCGCGGTTTTACGATTCTGAGAAACGAACCGTATCACCATCAGTAAGTATATTCTTTATTTGAAAATTCAACATTTTTCAGTTTCCATCCGGAAATGACAATTTTTGCCGCAACATAATCCTGGTACAACAAATTCTGATCAAAATGCAGAAAAACCACAACCGGCTGATCCGGATACAAATTCGTCACCGCTTCCGGGAATTGCGCTAATGTCATCGGGACTCCATTAGCAGTTACTTTGTTATGTTTATCCAGCTTTAACACCAATGAAACTTTTCCCTGATCGGCAAAATCTTTTTGTTTTCCTAAAGTATACACGACATTCGTAAACGGTACGAATGCCATATTTTTCCCGATACTATCTGCATAAGAATAGTAATTTTCAACCTGAGCTTCTCCTTTATGACTTCCTTTTCGGTTTTGAAGTCGGATTATTTCCGGTACTATTTTTCGCATCGGGAATCGCTTGTCAATATTAAAAATCCAGTTTGTTGTGGAAATTATCGTTTGCTTATCCACTTCAACCAGAGTATCTTTATCTTTCTCCTGAAATAAAAAATAAATCGGGGAAATATCCGCTACGTCTTTTACAATGGTTTTGTTTGATTTTGGCAATAGTATTTCTTTGTCTTTACCACAGCTTACTAATAGAAAGACTGCTATAACAATGCTGTATCGTATCATAATCCTTGTGTTTTTGTTACCAGCCGAATACACTCCATGGCTTCTTTTACATCGTGTACTCTAAGAATAGAAGCGCCTTTAAGTAAGGAAAGCGTATTAAGTACCGTCGTTCCGTTTAAAGCTTCCGCCGGAGTATTTTCCAGCACTTTATAAATCATAGACTTTCGGGATACGGCCGACAATAAAGGTAGTTCTAAAATCTGAAATAATTCCAGTTTTTGTAGTACTTCATAATTTTGTTCCGTTGTTTTTGCAAATCCAAATCCCGGATCGATAATGATATCCTGAATACCATAACTACGTGCCGCCCGAGCCCTTTCGGAGAAATAATACAGCATCTCCTTTACAATATCATTATAGTCCGTTAAAGTAGCCATCGTTTGCGGCGTTCCTCGCATATGCATCATAATATAAGGCACTTTTAATTCCCCTACGGTCGGCAGCATATTTTCATCCAGTAATCCGGCTGCAATATCATTTATTATCGCTGCTCCGGCACCGATTGCTTCTGACGCAACTTTAGCCCGAAATGTATCCACCGACAAGATTGCTTCCGGAAACCGATCGGCAATCAAACGAATCACAGGAACAATACGATCGATTTCTTCCTGTTCGGTTACAAATTCAGCATTTGGTCGTGACGAATAAGCCCCGATATCTATAAAAGTTGCTCCTTCCGTCAGCATTCTCTCCGTTTGATTTAAAAATGAGGCATCGCTTTTATATTTTCCGCCATCGTAAAATGAATCCGGAGTTACATTTAAAATCCCCATACATTTTGGAGTGTCCAGAGCGATTAGCTTTCCTTTGCAATTGATTGTCATCTGATTCTGTTTTGAAATCCGGGGAGAAATCCGGAGGTCGGCAGGTCTTTCCCCTTTTGTCCGGAAAATTCCTTACTTTTGAAAAAATTATCACACAAAGATACATAGAAAATGAGCAATACCTCCCAGGAATTTGACAAGGTTATTTCCATTTGCCGCAGCCTTTACAGCAATAAAATGAGAGATTACGGAAGTGCATGGCGTATTTTGCGTTTACCATCACTAACCGATCAGATTTTTATCAAAGCCCAACGTATCCGTAGTTTACAGGAAAATGAAGTTCGTAAAATTGACGAAGATGAAACCGGCGAATTTATCGGCATCATCAATTATGCGATTATGGCGCTGATTCAGTTGGATCTTGGTGTTGCGGATCAACCGGATTTGGATGTGGAGAAAGCCGTAGCCTTATATGATGCGAAAGTAAAAATCTGCAAAGACCTGATGGAAGCCAAAAATCACGATTACGGAGAAGCCTGGCGGGATTTACGCGTAAGTTCACTGACCGATCTGATTTTACAGAAAATATTGCGCGTTAAACAAATTGAGGACAATAAAGGAAAAACCCTGGTTTCAGAAGGTATTGATGCGAATTATCAGGACATGTTGAATTATGCCGTTTTTGCCCTTATCCATTTGGGAAAAGCCGTATAATCCTGTTAATTAAGAAATATTAACAGTCAACCCCAAAGGTTCTTACCTATATTTACGAAACCGAAAAAAGTAGTTACCGTTATGAAGAAATTTTTAGTTCATTTTTCCCGCCTATTTGTAGGTGTATTATTCATTATATCCGGCTTAATCAAACTAAACGACCCGATGGGATTTTCGTTTAAACTGGAAGAATATTTTGCCGAAAACGTTTTAAATCTTCCTTTTTTTATTCCCTACGCACTGATAATTGCTGTTTTTGTAGTTGTTTTTGAAGTCGTACTGGGTGTTGCACTCCTTATCGGTTTTAAACCGAAATTTACAATGTGGAGTCTTTTACTAATGATCGTTTTCTTTACGTTCCTTACGTTCTATTCGGCTTATTTCAATAAAGTTACTGATTGCGGTTGCTTTGGTGACGCCTTAAAACTAACACCGTGGGAATCGTTTACCAAAGATATCGTACTCTTGTTTTTTATCCTGATTCTGTTCTTTAATCAGAAGTTGATACAACCATTATTCAACAGTACCGTAAGCGCACTGACTGTATTTGTAAGCTATTCACTATGTCTTTTTATGGGCTATTATGTTTTGAATCACTTACCGTTAAAAGATTTCAGAGCGTATAAAGTAGGAACCAACATTCAAAAGGGAATGGAAATTCCGGAAGGAGCTCCGCGTTCCGTATATGAAATGAATTTCGTGTATAAAGTAAACGGAAAAGAAGAGAATTTCAACGAAAAACAACTGATGAATCTACCGGAAGGTGCCGAATTTGTTCGTCGTGATGATAAACTAATCACAAAAGGGTACGAACCGCCTATCCATGATTTTACAATCGAAAAAGACGGAGAAAGCTTTACAGAAGCGATGCTAAATGAACCGAAACTGATCATGTTTATTTCCTATGATATGAATAAAGCCAACAAAAAAGGCTTAGAAAAAGTAGAGGAATTCTATAAAAAAGCAAGTGCCAAAGGTTATAAAGTAATTGGAATGACCGCTTCAAATGAGGAGGTTATCAAAAAAGTAAAAGCCGAAAACAAACTAACATTTGATTATTATTTCTGTGACGGAACTACTTTAAAAACCATCGAAAGAGCCAACCCGAGTATTGTAGTACTGGAAAAAGGAACTATAGTACAGAAAGCACACTGGAATGATATTGATGATGTCGTTCTAAAATAAGCGATCGCCGTTCGATGATACGTTACCTGATCCATAAAACCGGATATGCACTGTTAACACTTTTCGGAGTGATAACAGTGATTTTCTTTTTATTTAATGTACTTCCGGGGGATCCGGCCAGAATGATGCTTGATCAAAATGAAAACTCCGAACAACTTGCTCTGGTTAAAAAGAAATACGGTTTCGATAAACCGATCGGGACACAATATTTATATTACTTAAACGACTTGTCACCTATCTCATTTCACAGTAAAAACAGTGCCGATTATACCTTTTTATCAGAAGGTAAATACAATGCATTACAACTGTTTTCTGTCGGAAATACGCAAGTGGTTTTAAAATCGCCTTACCTTAGAGAAAGCTTCCAGAAAAGCGGAAAAAAAGTAACTCAGGTCATTGGTGATACGCTACCGAATACCGTGATTCTTGCCTTTTTTGCCATTGTAATCGCTATTTTAATCGGAATTGTATTAGGAATAGTATCCGCTGTTTATAAAGACACCTGGCTGGATCGCGTAATTGCATTGGTAAGTACGCTGGGAATGAGTATTCCCTCCTTTTTCAGCGCCATACTTTTTGCCTGGTTTTTCGGTTTCCTTTTACATCGTTACACCCATTTGAATATGACCGGAAGCTTATACGAAGTCGATGATTTCGGAAACGGAACCTATATCCAATGGAAAAATATTATACTGCCGGCGGTTGTTTTAGGTATTCGTCCGTTAGGTGTTGTAATCCAATTAATGCGAAACTCCTTATTGGAAGTAATGAGCCAGGATTATATCCGAACGGCCAGAGCCAAAGGATTAAGCGAAATTCAGGTAATTAAACGTCACGCTCTAAAAAACGCATTAAATCCCGTAGTAACAGCTGTTTCCGGATGGTTTGCCTCCATGTTGGCCGGTGCCGTTTTCGTGGAATATATCTTCGGATGGAACGGACTCGGAAAAGAAATTGTGGACGCCTTAAACACCTTGGATCTGCCCGTAATTATGGGAGCTGTTTTAGTGATTGCGACTACTTTTGTCGTGATCAATATTCTGGTGGATATTATTTATGCCTATCTGGATCCTAAAATCAAATTACAATAACATTTTCTTCACAGAAGATTTTATACTTTTATAACCGATTAAACTAAAAAAAATTGATATGAAAAACATAGTAGCCATGGCATTGATGCTGTTCTTGTCGATCGCCTGTACAAATGCTCAAACGCCGAAAGAATTCGCAAAAGAAAGTCTGGATTATAAAATGGTAAGCCTGGAAGGTCAGGAAATCACCTTTAAAGACGTGCTGAAAAAATACAAAGGAAAAACCGTTGTAATTGATGTTTGGGCATCATGGTGTCCGGATTGTATCAAAGGAATGCCGAAAGTAGTTAACCTGCAACAACAGTTTACCGATGTGGTATATCTATTTATTTCGGCCGACAAAACACCGGAAGCCTGGAAAAAAGGGATCGAAAAATACAATGTAAAAGGAGAACATTACCTACTTACCGACGGTATGAAAGGAGCGTTCGGAAAATCAATAAAACTGGATTGGATTCCGCGCTACATGGTTGTAGATAAAAAGGGAAAAATTGCCTTGTTCAAAGCCATTGAAGCCGACGATGAAAATCTGATTACGACTTTAAAAACTTTAAAATAATGAGACACAGTATTGTTGCAGGAAACTGGAAAATGCATAAAAATGCATATGAAACCGAAGATTTATTAAACGAACTGATCGAGAAATTACCATCTGATAAAGAAGTGGAAATTATTGTAGCACCTACGTTTGTAAATCTGTCTTCTGCGGTACAACATTTGGAATTTACCAATATCGGTGTAGCGGCACAAAACATGCATCAGGCTGAAAGCGGTGCTTTTACGGGTGAAATCTCTGCCGATATGCTAAAAAACATCGGAGTAGATATCGTGATTCTGGGACATTCGGAAAGACGTTCCTATTTTCACGAAACCGACGCGTTGTTAGCAAATAAAGTAGATACCGCTTTAAAGCACGAAATGCGTGTTATCTTCTGTTTTGGAGAAGAACTAAAAGACCGTCAGGACAAACAGCATTTTAACGTTGTGGAAAACCAACTAAAAGACGGATTATTTCACCTGGATGCCAAAGCCTGGGAAAATATCGTATTAGCTTACGAACCGGTTTGGGCAATCGGAACCGGCGAAACCGCCACTCCGGATCAGGCGCAGGAAATGCACCGTTTTATTCGTCAGATTGTAGAAGACAAATACGGTCTTGAAGTTGCTGAAAATGTTTCCATTTTATATGGCGGAAGTGTAAAACCGGATAATGCTCAGGAAATTTTTTCCAAACCGGATGTCGACGGTGGTTTAATTGGCGGTGCAGCTCTAAAAGCAGCTGATTTTGCTGCAATTGTAAACGCTGTTTCGTAATAATCCATACGCACAATATATTTGAAAGGTTGCCTAAATCAGGCAGCCTTTTTTTATTATCCAAATCCCAACGAGAACCGTTTCGAATGACGTAGTAGAAAATACTTTTTTGCTTAACATTTAAAACCCAATATATTACATTTTTTCTATTATATTTGAAAACAAACCAACAAACAACCAATCAATTTAACAATTTTATGAAAAAATTTACTCTAATCCTTTTACTTCTCCCCTTTCTTGCATTCTCGCAAAAATTAAAAACCAAAAAGGATCGTATCCTGATTGACGAAAAAGAAGTGGCTATTTTTAAAGAACCCGTTCGCGATCAATATCAGTTATTTGATCTAAAAGGCAACAAACAATTTACCGTTGAATACAAAGGAATGTCGGAAGGCAAAACTATCCTGAATCAATGGTTACTTCTGACTTCCGCTGATGAGTCCAAAAAAACGGAAATCCCGTATGAAGTTTTGATCAACTCATTAAGTCCGTCTCGTATTATGTTTCATTTACTTTCAGCTAAATATGAATTGTTTGATGAAAACGGATTTAATCAGTCAAAAATTGATGCTTTTTTTAATACGCAAAGAGAAAGCATCAGCGACAAAACCTTAAAAACCAAAATGGAAGTTGTTTCTTCTAAAAAAGATAAACAGGAAAAAGTAGCGCGTTACCGCCCGTTTGTTAAAAATGACGGTACGATTATGTTTGGCGGTACAGCGGGAACGAATATCGTAGGAAAAGCAATGTCGTCTACTTATACCGCTTTCGGGAATAATAATACCGTAAATGTATATGATCTGGATAATGTTCAGGTGGCAACAGCCAGAGCTACAGGTAACATGAATAATGATGTAGAGGTTACTCTTTTTAATGACAGTAAATTTACATACCCGGCCGAAAAACGTTTTGCCGGTCCGGATAACAGTTCGTTCGTCAAAGAACTTATCGAAGAATTGGTTTACCGCGATATTACTTTAGGGCATCAGGCAAAAAGCTATAACCGCAATCTGATGAACGAAAAGATCAAACTGGCAAAAGAACGCAGTCGTAATATCTATAATGTAAACGGATATGCCTTTGATGAAAAAGGAACGCGTTATGACGGAATTATCACGGCTCAATTTGAAAAACTGGATATCAACCAGACCGGTGATACTCAGGTAGTCGATGCAATTGACAATTACGGAAAAAACGTTTCGATTAAATACAAAAATGAAAAAGGCAAGGAACGTACAATAACGCTATCAGCAAAAGACAATGTACGCTTTTTTGTTAAAAACAGCGATGGAAGCGAAACCGGTTACGAAGGCATGAAAGTAAAAGGCGACGCTATGAAAAAATTATCCAACGCCATGTCGTTAGGGTTTAACAATGCTTATTTTTATGAAGTAATCCATAACAGCAAAGGCAATAGTGTTTTGGTTGATCCGGTTGAAGACGATCGTTTTGTGATCAAATTAAAAAACAAGTCGGAAGGTCAAATGATCGATAAAAGAAATAATGAAAAACTGACCGTACAACTTGCCGAGTACCTTTCAGGTTGTAAAAAATTAGCCGCTGAAATAAAAAAAGGAGCTTTTGATTTGAAAAATTCAGAAAATCTAATTAATATTGTTAACGAATATAATGATTGCGAATAAAAATTAACATCCCCCATTAAAAATGCCCGTTGTTTACACCGGGCATTTTTTTATTCCGAAAACAGGAAAAACGGCTTTTCATAAGGCTTCCCGACGAATTGTTCCATCGGAATTTCTTTTTTGATCTTATATAAAGTGACCTTTTTTAGCTGAGCCGTTCCGTTTACAGCAAAACCGAATTTTCCATTATTTTGAACGATTCTTTCAGAATCTGTAAATTTTATGATTTCTTCATTATTAATCCATACAAAAAATTGATTTCCGGATTTTTGTATTTTCCAGTCGAGCCATTCTTCTTTCATCGGAATTTTCACTTTAGGTAATTTTCCGATATGTCCGGTTGTTCGGATATAACTTCTTTCTTTTTCCGGATTCGAAAACAACGAACGATCTTCTATAGCCACTCTGCTTTCAAGTTGATTGTATAAAATACCCAGATATTTTTCCTTTTGTACATTCAGCATTACCTCAAACAGATTGGATGAAGGCGTTACTAAAGTTGAAAAGGTCAGCACATAATTAGCCGGCAGTTCTTTCTTTGCGGTCAAAATAGCCCAATCACTATTTTTAATCCCTTTTACAAGCTTTTCATCCCGATTAACTTCCCAAGTCCCGTTAACCTGATTCCAATGCTTTAAACGGGCATTTGTAAACCGTTCTTCAAATACTTCCTGAAATGGTGTTTTTGGGTTCGGGATACTTCCAAACAACAAAAGCCATAATACAAGTTGTTTCATGTTTTTCAGACGTTTCTGTTCATAAAAAAAGTGGTCTAAAACCACTTCTTCTATTTTATTGTTATTATGTTAACTTTTCGCTGTTGCGATTACAAATTTCAATTTATTCCGAACACCAATTTGTAACAGATCAACTAAATCCTGCACTTGTAGGTTATACGGAATTCGCACTACTATCGTTTGTTCTTTTTGCGTTCCTAATTTTTCCAGCAATTTCGCTTCCAATTCGTCAAAAGGCACTTCATTTTTATCAACGAAATAGTGTTTATCTTCTGTAACGGAAAGACTGATGTATTGTTTGTTTGTTGTTTCCTTTGCTTCTGCCTTAGGTAACATCAAATTGATTACATTCGGATTTGCCAATGTTGATATAATCAGGAAAAACAGCAATAAAAAGAACATGATGTCACTCAAAGCAGAGGATGCTACTTCGGCGTGAAAACGTCTATTTCTTTTAATTCTCATTGGGCTTATTTGTTATTAGGCTGTTGAATTACATTGATAAATTCCAATCCCTGACGCTGAATATTCAGTGAAAAATGGTCGATCATCATATTGAAAAAGTGGTACGCTGCATAGGCAATAACCCCTACAATTAGTCCTAAACCACTACTGATCATTTTTTCGTACAAACCGCCGGAAATGTTACCGATACTGATATTTTCCGTTATCGAAATCGTATAGAAAATTTTAATTACCCCGGAAATTGTCCCGATAAATCCTAAAATCGGTGCAATACCTGCTACGATTCCTAAATAACCTAGTTTCTTCTCCATTAACCCCATTTCAATATTGGCACTTTTCTCCAAAGCCAAATCAATTTCATTGATAGGTCTTCCGATTGTATTCACACCGTTGCGCAATACCGCTCCGTAAGCTGTATTTGCTTTATCACAAATCATCGCAGCCGACTGTATATTACCGGAATTTAACTGGTATTTTAATTCATTGATCAGCGAATTATCCAATTTAGTTTGTTTTTTGATATACAAATAACGTTCGATAATGATGTATAATGTCAGGAAGAATAAAATGAAAATCGGGATTACCATTACCCCACCTTTCATGATCAACTGGAAGAAATTAACGGATTCTATCGCTGTATTCGCCACTACTGGTTCATTTACAACTGGTTCTGCCGGAACCGGGTTAGCTTGCAACAAAAAATTAAAAATCATGTTCTACAAATTCGTTTTTATTTGGGTTAAATATAAGTATTTGCTTTTTAAAATAGCAACTACTATACCATAAATAACGAAATTTAGGCGGAAAGCGTATTTTGTTTTGAAAAATTTTAGCGCATAAAAAAAGGCCCGCTAATTGCGAGCCTCTTCTATTTTGAAAAAAATGTTATTCTTCTGTCTTATTGTGACGTACTTCAATTTCTTCTCTTTCTTTTTTCGTAACCGTATCACAAAGTACCGGTGTAGCGATAAATAATGAAGAATATGTACCCACTGTAATACCTACTAACATCGCAAAGATAAATCCACGGATTGACTCACCTCCGAAGATGAACATGATTAACAATACTAATAATAATGTTAATGATGTATTGATTGTTCTTGATAATGTAGTATTAATCGATTTATTTACGATATCGTTGAAATGACCTTTTGTATTACCGGCAAGGTATTCACGTACTCTGTCAAATACAATTACGGTATCATTCATTGAGTATCCGATTACTGTAAGGATAGCCGCGATAAAGTGCTGATCCATTTCCATGTGGAACGGCATAAACTTGTAGCAAAGTGAGTAGATACCCAATACAAAGATTACGTCGTGTGCTACCGCTGCAATCGCTCCTAATGAATACTGCCATTTACGGAAAGAGATCATTAAATAAACGAATACAATTGCCATAGATCCTAATACAGCCCAGTACGAGTTCGTTTTGATATCGTCAGAAACAGCTGCACTTACTTTTGAAGCTTGTAATAATCCGATTTTTTTACCGTCGAATGTATTGATAAACTTATCATAAGTAATATTGTTTGAGTAGAAAGGTTTTAAAGCATTGTATAACTTCTCATTTACCTCTTTATCTACTTCAGAACTTGTTTCCTGAACTTTATATTTTGTTGTAATTTTCAACTGGTTAGCATCACCGAATATTTTCGCTTCTGCACTTCCGAACACTTCTTCTTTTGATAATGCATCTGCAATTTCAGATGGTTCAATTGCTTTTTCGAATTTCACCTGGAAAGTTCTACCTCCAACGAAGTCAACTCCTTCATCTAATCCGTTAATTGCAAAAGAAATACAGCTTACTACTACTACTAATCCGGAGAATAAGTACGTCCATTTTTTGATTTTTAAGAAGTCAAAGTGGAAGTTTGTAAACCAGTTTTTAGTAACTGCCGTTGAGAATTCTAATTTATTTCCTCTGCTTACACTCCAGTCTAACAACATTCTTGTAATGAAGATTGATGTAAACAATGAAGTAAAGATACCGATCAATAATGTTGTTGCGAAACCTTTAATTGGTCCTGTTCCGAAGATCAATAATACCAAACCGGTTAATACGTGTGTTACGTTAGCATCGGTAATCGATGACATCGCACCTCTCCATGTAAACGAGAATCGAACTGCTTCGTCTAGTGATTTACCTAAACGCAATTCTTCTTTTGCTCTTTCGTAGATAATGATATTCGCATCCACCGCAGTACCCATTGTCAATACGATACCCGCGATACCCGGTAATGTTAACACAGCACCTAAGCTAGCTAAGATTCCGAATAAGAATAATAAGTTCACTGCTAAAGCTACGTTTGCATACCATCCTGCTTTACCATAGTAGAATACCATCCATAATGATACTAATAATAAACCTACTAATGATGATGTGATACCGTTATCAATAGCTTCTTGTCCTAATGACGGACCTACAACTTCTGACTGTACAATTTCTGCAGATGCCGGTAATTTACCTGCTCTTAAGATGTTTGCTAAGTCTTTTGTTTCTGCTACGTTAAATACACCTGAAATTTCAGAACGTCCTCCTGCAATTGGTCCGGAAGAAACTCCCGGTGCGGAGTACACAATGTTATCTAATACAATAGCAATATTGCTTTGTTGTGTATACGCTTTTCCTGTTAACTCTTCCCATTTCTTCGCTCCTGTTGCGTTCATCTGCATGGTTACAGACGGACGTCCCATTTGGTCGAATGATTCTCTTGCATCAGTAATAACACCTCCGCTTAATGGCGGAATACCTTCTCTGTTTGCTTTTAAAGCATATAATTCTACTACGTTCGGTGATTTCGGATTTAATTTACCCCATGCAAAACGAACATAACGTTGCTCTGCCGGTAATAAAGAACGGATATCGTCTCTTTTTAAATATCCATTAACTTTTGCAGTATCTTTTGGATTAAAGTAAGCCAATACCGGACTTCCTTGTTGTCCGCCACCTACTACTAAATCCAATAACGGATTGTTTCCTTTTTTAGCAGCGGCAGAATCCGTTGCTTTATTCGTTAACAATGAATCGATTTCAGATGTTTTCGGAGCTTCTTTTGTTTCAACAGTTGCTTTTTCTGTTTTCTTTAAAACTTCATTAGCTGCTAAAAGGAAGTTTCCGATTTCGTCTACTTTATAAGTTTCCCAGAACTCTAACTGAGCTGTACTTTGTAATAATTTTGTGATACGATCTACATCTTTCGCTCCCGGAAGCTCTACTAAGATTCTTCCTGACTCTCCTAATTTCTGAATGTTTGGCTGAGTTACACCGAATTTGTCGATACGCTCTCTTAATACACGGAATGCACTTTCTACAGACTCTTCCACTTTTTTTCTAAGAACGGCTTTTACCTGAGCATCGGACATATCAAATTTGATAACATCACTTAAGTTTCTGTTTCCAAAAATTTCAGGTGATGCCAATTTTGTTCCTCCGTTCGATTCTTTATCAAAAGCGATGAAGAAAGCGTCCAAATAACTTTGGTTACCTTCTCTGTTTTTAGTTGCTTCTGCAAGCGCTTTATTGAAAACTGGATTTTTAGAATTATTCGCTAATCCTTTCAATACGTCTTTAACCGAAATCTGAAGAATCACGTTGATTCCTCCTTCTAGGTCAAGACCTTTATTAATTTGTTTAGCTCTTACTTCATTAAAAGTATGACCTAAAAAAACTTTTTCTTTACCAATAGAGTCCAAATAAGACAACTCTTTTTTAGAGTCTCCATTTGCAAAGACTTTCGCCTTACGCTCTATATTATTGGTAACAAATGTGAAGGATAGCTGGTAAATACTTACCAGTGCAAAAAGTATTGCAAAAAATTTAATGAGTCCTTTATTCTGCATTATTACTAAATATTAATTATTCATTTTTTTCAAAAACGAGCAAATATATAATTTACCAAAAGATTAACCAATTAATTTGCCAATATTATCAAAAAAAAAGACTGCTCTGCGCAGCCTTCCTTTATTTCTTCTGAATTGATTATGCTAAAACTGATTTCAAATCACCGTTCATTGCTCTGACAGCATCGGCACTCTTAGCAAAAAGTGCTTTTTCCGCATCATTAAGATCAATATTTACGATTTCTTCGATTCCGTTTTTACCGATAATACACGGCACACCGATACAAATATCATTTTGCCCGTATTCTCCTTCCAAATATACCGAACATGGAATCATTCGCTTTTGATCATTCAAGATACTATCCACAAGGAAAGCAACAGATGCTCCCGGCGCATACCAGGCTGAAGTTCCTAATAAACCGGTTAACGTAGCTCCGCCAACCATTGTATCGGCCGCTACTTTATCCAAAACGTCCTGTGACAGGAAACTTGAAACCGGACTTCCGTTATAAGATGCCAAACGTGTTAACGGAATCATCGTTGTATCACCATGACCTCCGATAACCATTCCCTGAACATCGTTAGACGGTTTATCCAATGCTTTTGATAAATAATATTTAAAACGAGAGCTATCCAATGCACCTCCCATACCTATAATTCTGTTTTTCGGCAAACCTGTCGCTTTTAACGTCAGATAAGTCATTGTATCCATCGGGTTAGAAACCACTACTATAATAGTGTCCGGAGAATATTTCAACACATTCTCTGCTACCGATTTTACAATTCCGGCATTAATTCCGATTAACTCTTCACGCGTCATTCCCGGTTTTCTCGGAATACCGGAAGTAATTACAACTACATCACTTCCCGCTGTTTTAGAATAATCATTTGTACTTCCTGAAACTCTTGTATTAAATCCTGTTGTTGTTGCGCACTGCATGATGTCCATAGCCTTACCTTCTGCAAAACCTTCTTTGATATCCAATAATACCACTTCACTTGCAATTCCTCTGTAAGAGATCACATCTGCACAAGTTGCTCCTACATTTCCTGCGCCAACTATTGTTACTTTCATAATATTTGGTAAATAAGTATTAAATTAATTTTTTTATTGAGTTACCCAATATACAAATTTTATGTACGCAAAATACACGACTAAAAAAAATCACACATTTTTAAACTTCCGGTAAACAAAAAAAGATGCCTTTCGACATCTTTTTTTTATCTGTTAATTACGCATCAATTTTAGCGTATGCTGCATTCTTCTCAATAAACTCTCTACGCGGCGGTACCTCATCTCCCATTAACATTGAGAAAATACGATCTGCCTCTGCCAAGCTATCAATAGAAACCTGACGCAATGTACGGAACTCCGGATTCATTGTTGTTTCCCACAACTGTTCCGCGTTCATCTCTCCAAGACCTTTATAACGTTGGATACCGGTTCCACCGCCCATTTTTTCAGAGATCGCATCACGTTGTGCATCCGTCCATGCATATTCTTTTTTATTTCCTTTCTTCACCATATATAAAGGTGGCGTTGCAATATATACATATCCGTTTTCAATCAGTTCTTTCATATAACGGAAGAAGAACGTCAGGATCAGCGTTGAGATGTGGCTACCGTCCACATCGGCATCACACATGATCACCACTTTATGATAACGTAGTTTTTCAAGGTTTAACGCCTTACTATCTTCCGCAGTTCCGATAGTAACTCCCAATGCTGTGAAGATATTTCGAATCTCTTCGTTTTCAAATACCTTATGATGCATTGCTTTTTCTACGTTCAGGATTTTACCTCGTAACGGAAGAATTGCCTGGAATGCACGGTCACGACCTTGTTTCGCCGTTCCACCCGCGGAATCCCCCTCGACAAGGAATACCTCACATTTTGCCGGATCCTGTTCCGAACAATCGGATAGTTTACCCGGTAATCCTCCACCGCCCATAACGGTTTTACGCTGTACCATTTCACGCGCTTTTTTAGCAGCATGACGTGCCTGCGCAGCCAGAATTACTTTTTGTACAATTATTTTAGCATCATTCGGATTTTCCTCCAGGTAGTTTTCCAGCATTTCAGCTACTGCCTGACTTACCGGCGACACTACTTCACGGTTACCTAATTTCGTTTTGGTTTGCCCTTCGAATTGCGGTTCCGATACTTTTACCGAAACAATCGCTGTCAAACCTTCACGGAAATCGTCTCCGGAAATCTCGAATTTTAATTTCTCTAATAAACCGGATGCATCCGCATATTTTTTAAGTGTTCGGGTCAATCCGCTACGGAATCCCTGAAGATGCGTTCCTCCTTCATGCGTATTGATATTATTTACGTATGAAAAGATATTTTCGGAATAACTGTTATTATAGATTAACGCTACTTCAACCGGCACCTCACCTTTGTCCGTTTCCATACTGATTACGTGACCAATGATCGGTTCGCGGTTTCCATCCAGGAATTTAACAAACTCTTTCAATCCTTCTTTCGAATGAAATGTTTCTCCTGCAAAATTTCCGTCTTTATCCGTTTCTCTACGGTCGGTTAACGTAATTGTAATTCCTTTATTCAGGAACGACAATTCACGCATACGCGCCGCTAATGTATCATAAGAATACTCCGTAGTTTGTGTAAAGATGGTTCTATCCGGTTTAAAGGTTACAATCGTACCTCTTTTTTCCGTTTCACCTATTTGTTTTACCGGGTAAATTGCTTTACCTCTTTCGTATTCCTGTTCGTATACTTTTCCTTCACGGTGAACCGTAGCTCTCAAGTGATCGGATAACGCATTCACACACGATACCCCAACTCCGTGTAAACCTCCGGATACTTTATAGGAATCTTTATCAAATTTACCTCCTGCACCAATTTTGGTCATTACAACCTCTAATGCAGAAACACCTTCTTTTTTATGAATATCAACCGGAATACCACGCCCGTTATCTTCAACAGTAATGGAATTATCCTCATTGATTGTTACCGATATAGTATCACAATGTCCGGCAAGAGCTTCGTCAATCGAGTTATCTACCACCTCATAAACCAAATGGTGAAGACCTCTTGTTCCTACATCTCCAATATACATGGAAGGACGCATTCTTACGTGCTCCATTCCTTCAAGCGCCTGAATACTGTCTGCCGAATAATTGTTTTTCTTAACTTCTTCGCTCATAATTTATATTCTAAAAAATGTATTTTTTCGTCTAACAGGCAAATATATGAAAACGCAAAGGATAATACACTAAAAATAACCCGCAATAGCCGTAAGTTATCAACAAAAACTTTTATTTATTTCTTAATTTTCTTACTTTTTATTTATTTCTCTCACTTATGAAAATAAAAAAGCACCGATACATTTTCGGTGCTTTTCAAACAAACAAACTAATCATATATGAAAAATCATACTTTTACTTTTTGGGTTGCAATTTTGGTATCAGCCATAACGTGTGCTTTGTTCGCTCTTCCGCTCGGATCCTGATTTTCCTGCCATTTCGGAATCCATTTTCGCACGGTTTTAGCCGCACTTGACTGTGGGAAATGTTTATGAAAAACAGATCTGTAATAGTACGCTTCCTTGGTTGTTGGCGTATTATGCGGGAATAACTCCGCTGCTTTTTCCAATTCTTCATCCGTTACCTGAGCCGTACCGTATTCTATCAATTTATCAATCCAGTTGTAACCTACACCATCTGAAAACTGTTCCTTCTGACGCCACAAAACACTATCCGGCAAATACGGTTTTTCCGGTGTATCAAATGCTTTTCTCAAAATGTATTTTTCGACACCGCCGTAGGTCGCCGGTTGTTTTTCTTCCGGTTTGATTTTGATGGCCAGGTTTAAAAAAGCTTTATCCAAAAACGGAACTCTGGCTTCTAATCCGTGTGCCATTGTCGATTTATCCGCACGTAACAAATCGGCGGTTGCTAATCGTTGTACTCTTTCAATGGTTTCTTTCTGAAATTCATCTACTGACGGAGCATTTCTAAAATAAAGATACCCCCCAAATATCTCATCTGCTCCCTCACCGGAAAGCACTACTTTTATTCCTAAATCGGTTATTGCTTTTGACAGAAAATACATTGGCGTACTGGCTCTTACAGACGTTACATCATAGGTTTCCAAATGCCAGATCAGTTTATCCAGAATTTTGATTCCTTCCTCCACAGTAAAATACACTTCATGATGTTCAGTTCCTAAATAATCCGCTACAGCACGAGCTGCAATCACATCAGGCGCCTGATCGTCCAAACCGATCGAAAACGAATGCAATTTCGGTCCTTTCGTTTTCGCCATCAGACGTGAAGCAATAGCCGATGTTAACGATGAATCCAGTCCTCCCGACAATAGCACTCCGATTGGCACATCACTCATTAATCGTTTGCGTACCGCTTCCGTTAACGTTTCACGGATAGCCGACAAATCAAGTTCTTCTACTGCTTTTCCGGCATCTTCCCATTGTGGTTGGTAATATTTTACAAATCCTGTTTTTGGCGTGTAATAATGTCCCGGAGGAAAGGCAGCAAATGATTTACATTGATCTGCCAATGCTTTCATTTCAGAAGCAAAATATACGGTTCCATGTGCATCAATTCCGTAATACAAAGGCTTTACACCCAACGGATCACGTCCTGCAATAAAATCATCGCCATCAATCACAACAAAAGCAAAAATCCCATCGAGCATATCACAAAATTCATAACCGTATTCCTCATATAAATGAACAATTACTTCAGAATCGGAAGTCGTACGAAAAGTATGGTGTTTTAATACGGTATCACGAAGTTTTTGATGGTTATAGATTTCACCATTGTGCACCATCCAGGCCGAATCGGTTCCCTGAATCGGTTGTTTTCCGGTTTGTAAATCTACAATTGACAAACGCTCATGGCTTAAAAAATATCCTTTTTCGGTGATATGTAAATCACTTTCATCCGGACCGCGATGCGACATTCTTTTTGATAATTGTTTTACCAAATCCGCATCAACTCCTTTTCCTATAACTGCTAATATCCCGCACATAACTTTTTCTTTAAATGGTTATTAATACGTGACAAAATTGCCTATATCAATTTTAAATAAAAACAAAAAACTTAATTTTAGTTTCATTTTAAAACATAAAACAACTTTTTAATATCAATTAGTAATTTAAACCATTCAGATTACCGCAATTGAATTAAAAATTATAAGTTGGTCGTATCCGCATTCCTTTTTAAAAACAAAAAACCCGGATAATTCCGGGCTTTCTACTTATGAAAGTGTCTTTTACTTTCGGGAATAGTCATCCAATAGTTCCTTTTCATGACTACTTAAGGATGCTATTCCTTTTTTATTTATTTTCTCCAAAATACGATCAATTTCCTTTTGTTTTTCGACTTTAGCCGCATTATACCGTTCATCCAACGTATAATTCTGCGCTTTAGAAGACGCTTTAGGTGTTGTAATTCGTATGACCGCATAAACAAGTCCGGCAACAAAAATCAGTATTGCTATTGTTATCATCGTTTTTATTTTACTTGTGTTCCTTTAACAAAGGTATTAACCGGTTCCGTATAAGGTATTCCATCAATATCCATCGTCATGATATCGGCATCAAAGATTACAAAATCAGCCCATTTTCCGACTTCAAGACTTCCTTTTTCATTTTCTTCAAAATCCGAATAAGCCGCCCAGATTGTCATTCCTTTTAACGTTTCTTCCCGTGTTAAGGCATCCTCCATCTGAAATCCGTTTTCCGGATAATTTTTAAGATCTTTTCGTGCCACAGCCGCATAAAAAGTATACATCGGATTCACTTCTTCGATCGGAAAATCGGTTCCTAATGCAATCAACCCGGCTTTTTGCAACATTGTTTTATATGCATACGAATATTGTAATCTTTTTTTACCCAGACGATCTTCCGCCCAATACATATCTGAAGTAGCATGTGTTGGCTGAACGGACGGAATTATTCCTAACTTAAAATAGTCAAAATCCGTTTCCCGCATAATCTGAGCATGTTCAATCTTCCATCTCCGATCCGGCTTATCCTGTAGCACTTCTTTATAAATTTTCAAAAGCACGGTATTTGTTGAATCTCCGATGGCATGCGAATTCATCTGATAATCGGAATCCGCAATCTGTTGTGCTATTTCCCGGATGGTCGGAATCGGTGACAATAAGGCTCCGAACTGTTTCGGTTTGTCCGAATAAGCCTGATGCAAACACGCTCCTCTTGATCCCAAAGCGCCGTCTCCCATAAATTTAAACGATCGCACATTCAACTTGTCCGTTTTATAAATTCCGAGTTGTGTGTAATGATCTACATTTTCGCGCGTGGCCATCACCATTGCGTAAATATTAATATCCAGTTTATTTTCCTGTTGCAAGCTATCAATTAAATCGATAATATCCCGATCCAAACCGGCTTCATTAATTGTCGTCAGTCCGTATTTAAACATTTCCCTTTGCGCATCTAACAACGCATTAATCTGCGTTTGTCGGGACGGCTTCGGAATAATAGCGGATACCAATTCCATCGGATTATCGACTAATATACCGGTTAATTTTCCGTTTTTCACTTCAATTTGTCCGCCTGATGTTTTGGTTTTAATAGTGATTCCCGCCAAGTCCAATGCTTTACTATTTACGAGCATCGCATGACCGTCGATACGGGTTAATACCACCGGAACATCCGGAAAATAGCGATCCAATAATTCTTTATCCGGAAATTCTTTGTCTTTCCAGTCATTCTGATCCCATCCTCTTCCGATTATAAAAGTATGCTTTTTGACTTTCTGAAACGCTTGTATTCGTTCAATTACCTCCTGAAAGCTTTTTGTTCCTCTCAGGTTAACAGCCTGCATATTCATGCCCAAACCATAAAAATGGGCGTGCGCATCGTAGAATCCGGGATAGATATATTTGTCTTTGGCGATCAGGCTTTTTTTAGATGAAAACTTTTTCTGAATATCCGCTTTTGTTCCGATTCCGATAATTTTTCCGTTTTTTACAGCAAAGGCTTCCGCAGTTTGAAAATCTTTGTTGACGGTATAGATTTTAGCGTCCGAAACAATCAGATCGACTTCCTGCTTTTTTTGTGCGCTTACAAAAGCCGTTACCAAACAGCAAACGCTCAAAAATGTATTTTTTATTTTCATCTATTCTATATTTTCGATTGTGTATTTTGAAGTATTGATTTCAAAAGTTTCACCAACACCGGCTCCCATTAGTTTTACCCCCAACGGTGACTGAGGAGAAAGTGCAATTACATTGATTCCGTCAATACTGATTTTAGGTAAAGCTGCACTCATAAACAGATACATCCCATTGGTTTTAATCACACTTCCAACGGCAATTTTTGAAGTTTCCAAAGTCGTATCAATTTTTTCCAGAACCGACCGCATCTGAATCGCTTCTTTCAGTTTAGTGCTTAGTTTTTCCTGTTCCAGATGCATCATCGACAAAGCGGTTTCGTGTTTATCACCGGCCGATCCTTTAGCGTCATTTTGAGCATCTTCCGTTAAACCGGAAATCATATCTTTAAATACGTCAATCTTATCCTGAAGCAGTACCATATGATGGTCTACGATTTTCTGTTTAAATGTCATTTTATTCCGTAATAATCCACAAAGAAACAAAATAAAAGCCTGCAAAAACAATATGCTTTGCAGGCTTTCCCTTTTTATTTGAACACTTTAATTAAAAGTCAAATTTATAACTGGCACCGATCAGGAATTGGAATCCCTGCACCGGATAATTAAGCCAGCGTTGGTAATTCTGGCTAGCCAGATTGTTTGCTTTCAGGAAAGCTGTAAGACGCTCGTTGTGTTTGTACCCGACATGCGCATTCAGATCGAAATAACTATCTAATGTAACCGTTTTGATTTGCGGTTCCGTTAAAGCGATATCCGTATACATAAACTGGTCTTTTCGTTCTCCGACAAAGAAAACATTGGTTCCGGCGTACCATTTTTCCGTGATATTAAAATCAAAATCAGCACCTACTTTTACGGTTGGCATATTCCACGCCTGTTCCAAATCAGTAGTAAAGCTGTTAAATGTACCGTTGATTCCGAATGTTACGTTTTTGGAAAAATCCATTTTCAATTCTCCGAAGAAACTGATTGTTTTTAACTTATCATACACTACGCTAAACGAATTTCCATAGATGTAACCTTCAGTATTCGTATTAGCCGTATCGTAAACATTGCTTTTAAAGAACGCTTTATCGTCGTCACTTTTATAAGAACCTCTTACGTTATAAGCAACATTATTCGCTAATTTTCCTTTTAACCCAACATAAATATCATATTGTTCGCTAGTTGGCGCGATTACCAGATTCGGAGCAACAAACTGGTTTTCTCCTACGAAATCAGCATAGGTGTTTTGTTTTAAACCACCTTCAGCACCGGCGTAAGCAATCATAACATCGCCCACGACTTTATAGGATGCTTTTACCTGCGGATAGATATAAAATTTACCTTCACTTTCGTTATTCAGTTTTCCCATATTATAGAAAAGTCCCGCTCCGGCCTGAACCGAAAGATCGCCTTCTTTTAAGATGATACTCGGTTGTACTCCGAAAGTCAGATAACTATATTTCATTTCGCTTTCCGGCAGATTGAAGTAATCTTTTTCAAAATTTCCGCCTACATAATCTACTACAAAATCAGCTTTAAATTTGTTTTCTTTAAATTCGAAATCAATTGAAGGTTTCACAAAAAAGCGGTTTTCAGCACTACCTTTTGCATCCCAGAATCGTTTAAACTGCAATGATGCCTCATTGAAATAGCTATCTTTCATTCCCAACCGGGCGCCTAATTTTAACGTTTGATAGGTTTGCTGCGGATTGATGGCAGCTATCATATTATCGTCAAAAGTCAGGAATTCCGTTGGTAATCCATACCAGTTATAAAGTTGGTGTTGGTATCCTAAATCGGCATTCCAGTCAAAATCTCTTTGTTTACTTCCGTAAGTAAGATCCAGAGACGTATTGGAATATTTATCATCCAGCAATACATCTTTAATTCCGCCTTGCGATGACATATGTCGGAACATTCCGGCCACATACTCATTATTACTCAAATTTTTGGTAATAAAAAGTTCACCGTTAACTGCGGCATAATTACCAAATCCAAGAGTGGCATAGTTGTTATATAATTTTTCCTTTTGCGCTTTGTCTACACCCGCTGCTTTTCCTTTAGACGGTGTAAAGGTAGAAGCTACCGGAAACGAGAAAATATTGTATTGAATTTCTTTTTTCTGCGTATTATCCTCATCATCGATTGTTGGCGTTTCTTTCACTTTAAAAGCATCCGAAATGGTAGGCGTATACGGTTTTACTACGTTCACTACTTCCGTTCCCAGATTTTCATCTTTCTTTTGTGCGAATAAGGTCTGGCTTCCTGCCAAAAGCAGAAGTAGTGCGATTTTATATTGAATGGTCTTTGTCATATGCTGCATATTTACTATTAAGAAAAAGGGCACTCCGCCTGTTAATTTGTGATAGAGGAGTTACGTTTCGCTTCTTCCGATTTAATAAAGTCTAATTCTTTTTTAGCTTCTTCCACTACATCCTGATAGTTACTAAAGTTTTTAATCACACTTTCCAGAATATAAGTGGCCTGAAAACTATCTTTTAATCCGTAAAAGTTTTTCGCCATGATCACCAATCCTTTAGCTCCGAAATATTTATATCCGGAATAATCTTTGGCTAATTTCTGAACTGCAGTATTGGAAGCTTCAAACTTACCGTCTTTATTTTTAAAGTATGCGTCATAATACAATGCTTCCGCGGCAAGCTCACCTTTAGCTATAGTGAGTAATTTTGCGTAGGCCGCTTTTGCTTTTACCTCATCATTCGACTTGATGGCCGAACGGGCTACGATAATCTGGGCATCACTCTTAATACGATCTTCAATTTTAGTATTCGCGAGTACTTTATCTGCATAAATAACCGCATTCGGATAGTCTTTCTGCTCGTAATACGATTTCATCAGATTCGATTGTGCAAAGGTTACATTTTGCGGGAAATCCGCTTCTGTTTCCAATCGTTTTAAAACCGGAATCGCTTTTGCATAATCGTTTTTCTTCAGATGAATCTCCGACAAACGCGCCAAAGACTGTTCTGTAAATTCATTTCTCGATTTTCCGATCACATATTCGTAATTCGGTACAGCATTACTTCCTAAACCTTCAGCAAAATAAGCCTGAGCCAGGTAGAAATTCGCTTTTAATGCTGAAATTCCGTTCGGAAAGCTCGCCAGATAACTTGTAAATCCGGAAATCGCCTGTTTCAGATTATTTTGCAAATATTGTTTTTCAGCGGCTTCATAAGAAGTCTTATCCAAATCAGCATCCGTTACATCAACAAAATCAAGGGTTCTTACCCAGCTTGCATATTCGTCTACTTTTCCGCTATCCACATAGATCAGACGTGCCGTCGAAACCGCTTCCATTGCTTCCTGACTTCTCGGATATTCAGCTACTACTTTTTTTAGTTTTGCCAATGCCTGTTCATCTTTTTCCGCATTATAATAAATCAGTCCTTGTCTTAAAATGGCTTTTGCCGAATAGGAACTGTCTTTATAATCAGCGATCAGACGATCATATGCCTGTAATGCTTTTTCCGTATTGTTTAGCGTTACATATGTATTCCCCATTTCATACAAAGCATCATCCGCATATTTTGATTTCGGATATGCTTTCAGGAAAGCATTTAACTCTTCCACTTTTTTATCATTACGCGACACAAATCCGTACGAAATTGCTTTTTGGAAATACGCATAATCCGCATCTACACTTTTTAATTCGATGGCTTTATTATAAGCTTCCATCGCCGGCCAGTATTTGGTTGTCACAAAGTAACAATCAGCCATTCGGAGATAAGCATCATTCAAACGCACTTTGTCATCTTTTGCGATATTGATGTATTCCTGGAAGTATTTTGCAGCCTGTTCGTATTCTTTCTGCTTAAAATAAGTATAAGCCAGGTCGTAGTTTGCATTTTTATATTCCGGAGTATTCTTAGCTTCTGCATTCCCCAGGAATTGTTTAAAGCTGATTAATGCATCACCAAACTGTCCTAAAACATATTCCGTTTCTGCTTTCCAGAATATGGCACGGGTTGTAAATTTAGCGTCCCGTTGTTCTGCTATCGATTTTTTAAAAAGAGCTAGTGCTTCGTTGTAATTACCATCGGTATACAATTCCAGTCCGCGGTAAAAAGTAACTTTTTGATAGGCCAGTTTATTTTCCGGTGTTTTACTCTTTTCAAGTAAAACTAATGCTTCTTTATAATTTTTTGAGGTGATATACGAGTTGATCAATAGCGATTCAATCTCTGCTTTATAGGACGTATTCGGATATTTGTTCAGATATCCCATTAACACTTCCGGTACACTTTGGTACGGGTTTCCGATATCATAGCTTAATTTTGCATAATTCAGATACGCATCTTCTTGAATTTTGGCATCAAATTCCATTTCCGATGCATTTTTAAATGCGTTTAAAGCCTGTTGTTTTTTATCCGTTTTCAGATAACTTTCTGCCAAATGGTAATAGGCATTCTGCGCTACAGCATCCTGACCGTTAATGATTTTATTAAACTGCGCGATTGCATTTTCATAATCTCCGGCCTTATAGTAGGCATATCCCAACTGATAAAAATCGGTATTATTCCACTTCCCTTTTTTTCCTTTGTATTCTGTCAGATACGGTAAAGCCTTGTCGTATTGTTTCAGGTTAAAATAACTTTCCCCGATAATTTTGGACAATTCCGATTTTTCATTGGCATCCGATTTTGACAATTGCGGAATTCCTAAGTCAATTGCCTTTTGGAAATTCCCCAGTTTAAAATTCATATCCGCCTGGAAATAGGACATTTTCTCTTTGTATTTGTCCTTATCCGCTACCTGATCGAAATATTGCGTTGCATCTTTATAGTTATCGGTTTCATAAGCCATATACCCCAAATAGTATTTCGCCTGTGATCCGTATTCTTTGGAATTAGCAACTTTATTAAAGTATTTTTCGGCTTCTTTTTTGTTTTTAGCTGTAAAGTAACAGTAGCCTTTTTGAAAATTATAGCGTTCCTTATCGCTCAAAGTCATGGCATTTTCATCAACTTTATCAAACCATTTCAGCGCCTGAACATAATTAGCCTGTTCAAAGTAATAATGTGCTACTTCGATATATGCCTGATTTTGCTTGGTACTGGTCGGGTAATTTTCGACAAAATTCTCCATCATCTGATCAGCGCCCGATTGCTCCAGTCGGATAGCACAATTGGCACTGTAGTAAGCGCAATCAGCTTTTACTTCCGAGCTGTTATTAGCACTCTTTACTTTGTCAAAAAGAATTTGAGCAGCCTGATACTGCTTGTCTTTGTATAGCGACAACGCTTTTTGATAATCCACCAAATCGTGCGTATAGATGTTCGATTGTTGTGCCGCCAGGTTCATCGCACCGAGCGTTAAGGAAATAAATAATAGCCTATCTAATTTTCGCATTGTTACTTTTTTTAAAAAACCAAATATATCAAAATATACTGGTATTAACGTTTGTCCGGTTTTGTTTATTGCAAAGGTTTCCCTCAAAAACCAAACCAAATAATTTCTTACGAAAACAAAATTGCCGTAATTTTCACATTAAATTTTGCCGAACTCGCTTAACTTCTTATTTTTACCAAAATAAACATTCCTAAATTATGTCACAAACGATTCTTTCCCTTACAGACGTAACCATATATCAAGAAAACAATGCTGTTTTAAGCCATATCAATCTGGAAGTAAAAAACGGTGAATTTATTTACATCATTGGGAAAACCGGTTCCGGGAAAAGTAGTTTTATGAAAACGCTATATGCTGATTTACCTTTAACAGAAGGCGAAGGAACGATTGTAGATTATGATTTAAAGGCGTTAAAAGAAAAGGATATTCCGTATTTGAGACGTAAATTAGGTATTGTTTTTCAGGATTTCAAATTGCTTCCGGATCGTAACGTACACGACAATCTTGAGTTTGTTTTAAAAGCAACCGGATGGGCAGAAAAAGAGGAAATGCAGGTACAGATTGAGGAAGTGCTGGACAAAGTGGGTATGCGTAATTTTGTACATAAAATGCCGCATCAACTATCAGGAGGTGAGCAACAACGTATTGCTATTGCCCGTGCTTTATTAAATGACCCGGAGTTGATTCTTGCCGATGAGCCAACCGGAAATCTGGATCCGCAAACCAGCATGGAAGTAATGGAGGTTTTGAAAAAAATCAACCAAAACGGTAAAACCATTTTAATGGCAACTCACGACTATGCCTTATTGATGAAATATCCTTCCAAGACTTTAAAATGTGAAGACAAAACCTTATTTGAGGTAGTTCAACGTACGGTTTAATTCTTTTAGCCACTTATGACTACGTTGCCGAAATCACTATTGATCATACCATTTTACAACGAATGTGAACGGATTTCAATCGGTGATTTTATCGTTGCTTTTAAACATTTCGCTACCGTCGATTTTTTATTGGTTGATGACGGCAGTACGGATAAAACCGCTACACTTTTACAGAATCTGGAGAAAGAACACGACAATGTCAACGCACTTATCCTGAATCGTAATGTGGGTAAAGCAGAAGCCATTCGTTCGGCAGTTCTGAAATCCGACATCAATCGATACGACTATATCGGTTATTTGGATGCCGATCTCGCTACTCCGATCGAAGAGCTTATTAAAATGCTGTCGTTTGCCGAAATAAATTCCCAATACCGGTTTATAATGGGAAGCCGGATTAAAAAAATGGGAAGTACCATCATTCGTTATAAATATCGTCATTATTTCGGTCGTGTTTTCGCCACTATTGTTAGTAGTTGTATTCTTAAAACACCGGTTTACGATACCCAATGCGGCGCCAAAGTAATTGCACGTGATGTTGCCCGACAGGTTTTTGAAAAACCTTTTCTAACCCGATGGTTGTTTGATATTGAGCTGCTTTTACGATTCCAAAAGAACAATCCGAACTTTGATCAACAGGTTTATGAATTTAGTCTGAATACGTGGATCGAAAAAGGAGAAAGTAAAATTACCTTACGGGATCTTGCGGGTTTTCCGCTTCAACTTCTAAAAATTTACAGGACATATGATTAAACGGTTTTTACATTTTATTCTGGCAAAACCATTACTTTCTTTGCTTTTGCTTAGCATTCTGATCCGTTTATTCTGTCTTGCTTTATACCAACACATTACTATTTTTCCTGATTCCGGAGGTTATATCGACCTTGGTCAGCTATTATCTGACTTCGATCTGTCCGGATATAACGGACAAAGGAGTCCGGGTTATCCTTTCCTGTTATTTTTGGCCGGCAACCATTTAAAAATCGTTTTGGTTTTACAATTTATAATCGGTATTTACACAACCGTTTTGGTTTATAAAAACCTGTTACTACTAAAATTTAATACCGTAACTTCTTTTTTTACCGCGTTATTACTGAATAATTTTCTTCACGTTATTTTTTATGAAACGGCGATACTTACCGAGTCGCTTACGCTTTTTGTAATAATATTGATCATCAACCTTTACCTAAAGTTTTTCGAAAACGGTTCGTTATCAAAACTGCTTTTATTGAGTCTCGCATTTGGTTTTCTTGTTTTGATCAAGCCTTTCTATTTTTTCCTTCCGTTTCTTTTTTATGGAATATCGGTTTTAAAAAACTTTACTATCCGTACAATCATAAACAAACGGATTGTAATTCTGTTTTTTCCCATTATCACGTTTTTCGGTTGGTCATATATCAACAAAATCAATACAGGCTATTTTGTACCCACTACTTTTTACGGAATTAATATTGCACAGAATTGTGTGTATTTTGCCGAAAAAACACCGGATGAATTCAAAACAATCCGGGATATTTATTTAAAACATCGGGAAATCGCTAAAAAAGAAAATCAGGACGTTGCGATGAGTATCTGGTTTGCCTATGATGAATTAGAAAAAACAACCAACCTATCGTTTGTCGACTTATCGTATCAGTTGGATCGGTTTAGTAAAGTGGCAATACGCAATAATCCTGTTGACTATCTGTATCAGGTTGTCTGTATTTCCTGGGTTGATTTCTGGAAAGTGGATATATATTGGAATTACAATGACTTTAAGATTCCTTATGCGAATAAAATGCTAATCGGTATCTGGTATATCCAATTTGCCCTGTTACAATTGTTTAAAATTGTTTTTGTATTACTAATCCCGGTGCAGTTGTATGAATTTATTATCCGGAAAAAGATCAGCCACGAGCTTGTTTTTACCGTAATTATCTTTGTCACTTCTGTACTTCAGGCAATTGTAACTTATGGAACCAATTCCCGATTTAGTTATCCGTTTGAATTTATAATGGTAACGGTAGTTCTGTTATTTGCTCAACGAAAAGGGTATCTTAACCGCCTTTTACAACGATAAGCACTTCATTTTAACACTGTATTGCCTATATATCCTGTAAAAGTTGCCAAAAAAACCGTTACTTTGTAACATCGAATTTTTCAGTTTATCGTAAATCCATCATGATTTCAATACTAATCCCGGCCTATAATTATGACGTAAGCGATTTAGTACGCTCGCTCCTCAAAGAAGGACAGTCATTGCCATTGGCATTTGAAATTATTTGTTGGGACGATTGTTCTCCTAATGTTTCCATTTCGGAAAGCAATAAGGCATTGGCTCAAGAATCGGAATACTATACGTATTTTAGAAGTGAAACGAATCTGGGTCGGACGCAAACACGGACGTTACTGGCTGAAAAAGCAAAATACAATCGATTACTTTTTCTTGATTCGGATGTAATGCCAGAAAACGAATCGTTTCTAAAAAACTATATCGCGACTATTTCACCTGAAAAGCCTATTATTTTTGGCGGTTACCAATATGTATCTCAATATGATAATCCGACATCAATGTTACGCTGGACCTATGGTCGTTCAAGAGAGTCCCATATCGCTACTACACGGAACAAAAAACCGTATCACTATATTTTTTCAGGAAATATCCTAATTGATAAAGACATTTTTCTAAATATTAAATTCCCGGAGAATAATTTTTACGGTATGGATAGTTATTTTTCGTACCAATTGTATAAAAATACGATTCCGGTAGTGCATATTGATAATCCTGTTCTTCACCTCGGACTGGAAAACAACGAAATCTTTTTTAAAAAATCGTTGGAAGCCGTTAAAATCCGAAAACATTTTTTTCCGGAATTACCCGGAATTGAAAATATTAATTCACTGGTAAAGAACTACAACCGGTTAAAACGTTTCCGTATGGATAAACCCGTTGGGTTCTTTTTTAACCTCTCGGAACCGCTATTAAGAAAAATGATTTTAGGAAAAAACCAAAGCTTGTTTTGCCTGGACCTATACCGTTTGGGGTATATTTGTGTGATCAAATAACGTATTATGGCTTTTTTCTCTGTCATCATCCCTTTATACAATAAGCAACATTATATTGAGGATACTTTAAACAGTATTTTGAGCCAATCTTTTTCCGATTTTGAAATCGTTATTGTGAATGATGGTTCTACCGATAACAGCCTAGAGAAAGTAACGGCTTTTACCGACAATCGAATCCGATTGTTTACCACTGAAAACCGAGGTGTTTCGGCAGCGCGTAATTTTGCCATGCAACAGGCTTCCGGCTCTTATTTTGCTTTTATGGATGCCGATGATTTCTGGTATCCGCAGCATCTTGAAAAATTACACCAAACGATTACAGCTTTAGATCACCTGAGTGTTTTTACTACATTACTGGAAGTTGAACGTGCCAATGGCATTTATCCGGCGAATTACAGCAATTTACCTGGAGCCCTCATACAGGAAGTTGATTTTTTTGAAACCAGCCTTTCCAAGACCATTTTATCGCCTTATACAACTGCTATTCATAAGGATGTTTTTTCCGTTATCGGTCCTTTTAACGAGACCATTTCAAACGGAGAAGATACCGAATACTGGATTCGTATCGGATTTCATTATAAAATCGGGTTATACAATGCTATAACCGCGCGCCATACCTATGTTCCCGGTAGTCTTTCGAACAGACGATTCGACATGTCCCGCTTTGAGGATTTCAACCGGTTTACCGAACCGGAAAAATCGAATCCGGCGGCTAAGAAGATGATCGATATTAATCGTTTTTCACTGGCATTGAAATGTAAGATCCATAATGACCAGGCGAATTACAAACGATTAATCCGGGCTATCGATCGTAATAATTTATTACCGAAGCAGCGTTTTTTACTTCGTTTACCCGGTTGGGCTTTAACGCAATTGCTTCGTTTTAAAAGCTATCTGGAAAGAAAAAACATTCGTTTAACGGCTTTTTGAAGCCTGAAAAACGGCATATTCCCGAATATAATCTTCTTCTGCATATACATCTGAGGAAACCACCAGACAAATCGCACCGGAAGAAAAATTATCCAGTTCCCGCCAGATTCCTTCTTTAATCAGTAACCCTTTATTCGGTCGGTTAAGTGTTACCTTTTCTTTCTGCTCTCCGTTGTCCAGTAATACGTCAAAACTACCGCTCAATGCAATCAGAAATTCTTTTTGTGCTATATGCGCATGACCGCCGCGATAGGCACCGCTCGGAACATCGTATAAATAGTAGACCCTTTTAATTTCAAACGGAACGGTTTCTTTTTCCACAACGGCTAAATTCCCCCTCGGATCCGCAATTTTAGGAATATCTATAAATTCACCTATTTGTAATGTATCAGCCATATAACGTGTCTTCATTCTTTTTTAAAATTTCCTTGTACTCTTTTATTCCTTTTAATCCGATTGTAAATTTCGAACGAATCCCCGATATGGGTACCAATCGTTTCCGCCATAAAAAAAACATGTATTTTACAAGATAATAATAGGCTTTTATACCGAAACGCTTGTAAAATCCGGCCATTTTTGCATAAATCAATCTATCGGAAGCGACCTCATCACTTGAAGAATATTGTTTATGAATAACGATGTTTTCCGGGAAAAACAATACTTGTAATCCGCTCTTTAATGCTCTTCTCAGAAAAAACAAGGTCTCCGCATCCTGAAACCGGGCTCCTAAGCCAAACCATTCATTATAAAAACAGTCTTGTTTCCGTAAGTCATCTAATTGAGCTGTTACTTCAATTGACAATACTTTGTTCAGGTTGTTTATATTGAAAAAAAAAGGTGTTTTCTGATAACGGCTAAACGGTTTCCCTTCTGTCGTAAGTGTCTGAAAACAAATTACCGGAACCGTCTTGTTTTTATTATAAGCTTTGATAATCGTTTCCTGAAATCCATCCGGATAAACCACATCATCATCGGCAATCAGGATAATTTTTCCGGTTGCCTTTCGAAGTGCTATATTTCTACTTTTCGAAAGTCCTCTTCCAAAAACATTGATCACTTTCACATTCGGATAATCGGAAGAAAGCTGTTTGGTTTCGTTGGTTTGATTTACAATTAACAGGTTGAACGTATGGAAAGGCGAAAAGGGAAAAATACGATTCAGAAAATCCAGTGAATCCCTGTTCATGGTGGCGATCAGGATTTCTAAATCATCATTTTTAAATTCGTTCTCCAATTTGTTTTTATATTTACACAAATATAAAAATTTCTGCATCGGTAATGAAAATACTTTTAGTAGGGGAATACAGCCGGCTCCACAATTCTTTAAAGGAAGGTTTGGTGGCTTTAGGACATCAGGTCGTATTGGTCGGTTCCGGTGATAATTTTAAAAATTATGCTGTCGATTATTCCATTCGAACAAGCTGGACAACTCGCTACTGGCTGCCGCGTAAACTTAAAAATGCGATTTACCGTTTTACCGGACTGGATTTGGAGATGACCGAACGTGCGTTTCGTTTTTATTTTTTGTTACCTCAACTAAAAGGTTTTGATCATATTCAATTGATCAATTCGGATGCTTTGGAAACCCATCCGTTTTGCAGTCGGTCGCTGTATCGCAAATTGTTTGCTCAAAATCCAAACTGTACTCCTTCTTTACTGATTTGCGGCGATGAAACTCCGGTAAATGATTATCTTTTACAGGACAAACTGAAATACTCGGTGCTTACTCCTTATTTAAAGGATCATTCGTTACGATCGCAATTCGAATATTCGCTGAAATATACTTATCCGAATTACCGGAAGCTTTTTAATTGGGTTGCAGCGCATTGTAAAACCATGATTGTCTCCGATCTGGACTATAAAATCCCTATGGAAGCAATGGATTATCCGGTTACTTTTATCCCGAATCCGATTAATAGTGAAACGATTCCTTGTTGTCCGAACGACAATATGACTCCTATTGTGATCTTTTTAGGCATCAACCGCTTGAGTTATACCAAAAAGGGGATTTCTTATTTTGAAAAAGCACTGGCGATCATCAGCGAAAAATATAGCACGCAAGTTGATATTATCGTTACCGAAAATGTCCCGTACGATATTTATATTCATTCCTATAATAAGGCTCATATTGTACTGGATCAGATTTATGGGTTTGATCAGGGTTATAATGCTCTGGAAGCGATGGCGAAAGGTAAGGTTGTTTTTACCGGAGCAGAAACAGAATTTACCGAACATTACAACCTGAAAGAACGCGTTGCTGTAAATGCCATTCCAAATGTTGCATCTCTTGTCTCCGAATTAGCGTTTCTGATTGAAAATCCGGCCGAAATAAGGGCTATCGGTATACGGGCGCGGGATTTTATCGAAAAAGAACATGCTTATAAAACAATTGCAAAACGGTATCTGGATTCCTGGAAATCTGTAGATTAATTGTTTTTTAGAATATTTGTAACAACCAACCAACGCTTCATATCTTCTTTTTCGCTTTCCCAATCGCGACCTACATTCTTTTTTCTTAACTCGGCAGGAAGTCCGCCTATAATACTATGAGGTTCCAATTCGGAATAATCTTTGTTGCACAGGCTGCTAGAGGCTACCGAACAATAATCCGGTAAAACCGTTTTTTGCATTATCGAAACGCGGTTGCCGATATAAATATAACTTCCAATTCTGATAGGTTCGGAAACCGGATATTTTTCACCGGTTATTTTATTTTCCATGGGATGAAAATTGGTATCAATAATCTGCGTATCGGCTCCCGTCTGAACATAATTTCCGATGATAATACTATGGGTACAAATCGTTTTACTGTTTGTTGCCAATGAATTCATGTTGCCAAATTCGCAATAGGCATTTTCACCAACATATAAAAAGTAATCTTTCCCAAATTGGGTATAGCCGTTAAAAACTAATGTTCCGGCTATTTTTATTTCTGCGGTTCCGCGATGAACGGTATTCATCTCATAACGTTGTCCGAATCCGATCATTCCGAGTTCTAACGGCGCATTGATAGTTACTTTTCCCGTTAGCCTTTGAAATTTCACTTTTCCGTAAAAAAACACCGGCAGTTTTTTAGCCTGATCAAACGGAAACATCTTAAAATTAAAATACAGTGTCTTTATCCAGTTTACCGTACTAAAGAACAATAGTTTATGATGTATTTTTTTTAATCTTCTATAAATGCCCATCCTTTTTTTGTTTTAAAAACCGGTTAACAACACCTCGTATGTCCATTTTTTTATCTAACTGATATACCGAATAAAGTGAAGCCAACAAAAACAGGAACACTTGTAAACCATATCGCAACAGAAGATTATCGAGATCACTTAATAAAAAAACCAATATACACATTATGCTGCTCAGCAAAAATACTTTATTGAATGCGTTTTCAAAATATACGTTATATCTTTTACGTGTAATCGCAATTATAACCACCAGATGAATAATGTAATATAGTAGTGAGCTTATTCCTAACCCTTCCAATCCATAGTAATAATAGCCCAACAGGTTTAACAATATGGACAAGCTGTTAAAGAATAATGCTGTTTTTATAAACATTCGGGAATCATCTTTTACAATCATAATATAACCCAATGACCAGGAAACCGCTTTAAAGAGCATTCCTACTATTCCCCATTTTACCATGGCAATTATCGGTAAAAACTTAGCCGAATACAATGCGATGATCATGTAAGGCATTACAATTATAAATGCGATAATCACCGGTGTTATTAATAAAACGGCTACGTAAATTTGTTGGTTTACAAAGACATTTATTTTTTGAAGATCGCTCGATATCGCGGCCAACTTCGGGTAATAATCGGTTCCCATGGCGTTGAATATCAATCCAACATAGGTATTAATGATGACAAAACCGGCGTTAAACAAGCCTACTTCACTGACACTTCCGGTATTACTTATAAAAATCTGAAGGATATAACCGGCAATTAAAATGTAAATACTGTTTAAACTCAGCATAAATCCTAATTGCAACATGCTTTTTCCTTCTTGTACGATTTCTCCGGAAGCCAGACTTACTTTTTTTATTTGCAGCTTTTTTACAAAAAAAGCCGTAACCAAATACATGATCAAATAGGTAGCAATAATAACCGGTGCGATGGCTTCTGTTTTCCAGAAATAATATAACGGAACAATCAGCAGCAGCCCTATAGCATTACCGTAAAGACTTGATTTTGCAAAGTATTTATGATTTTGTAATCCTTGTAGTATTGTCGTATTCCTGACAGATAATTGTCTGAAAAATAATGCTATCGCTACTAGTATAAATGAAAAAATGTATTCATAATTTCCAAAAGAAAGTTGACTAAGCCAGGGTGACAGTAGTATCGTAATTCCCGCTCCTAAAATTCCCGCCCAAAAAAGTAATGTTGAAAACACCTTTATTATTCTGGCGACCTTCTCCGGACCTTGTGTTTTGGCTATCGAAATATCTTTTACAGCACTCGTTTCCAATCCGAGGTTAGAAAACCCGCCGATAAGATTTAATGTTGCATTAAGTAATCCTGCAATTCCCATTCCCGCCGGGCCTATTAAAACGGCTATGATTTTGGAACGGATAATCGAAACCAGTATATTGAATACCTGTACACCTCCAAAGATAGAAGTTGCTTTTAAGATATGTCGATATGCTGTTTGGCTGTTTCCGGACATAAGCAGGACTTTCCGTGTTTAGTAGTTGTTTAACGTTTGGATAATATAATCCACTTCTGTGTCCGTTAACGTCGAATTTAAAGGCAAACTCAATACTTCCCGATGAATTTTTTCCGATATCGGAAATGACAATCCGTGAAACTGCGGTAATGCTTTTTGCTGATGCGGCGGAACCGGATAATGGATTAACGTACCAATCCCTTTTTCGTTCAGATAAGCCGCTAATTGCGTTCTGTCTTCCGTACGGATAACAAACAAATGAAAAACATGATTTTCCGAAAAATCATAATAAGGTAATTCAATTTTCGGATTTCGGATTTCGGAGACATATCGTTTTACTATCGCTCTTCTTTTGGCACCTTCTTCATCGGCATAAGGCAATTTGATATTCAATATCCCCGCCTGAAATTCATCCAAACGACTATTATATCCGATATGATCATTTATATATTTTACTTCCGAACCGTAATTTCGAAGCGAGTACAACATTCGGGCCAGCTCCGGATCGTTTGTGGTTACCGCTCCTGCATCACCCAAAGCGCCTAAATTCTTACCCGGATAAAAGCTAAATCCTGCGGCATGTCCCCAGTTTCCGGCTTTTTTCCCGTTTAAGGTTGCTCCGTGTGCCTGAGCAGCATCTTCAATGACCAATAAGTTATACTTTTCAGCTATTCGGTTAATCGGAACCATATCTGCTAATTGTCCGTATAAATGAACAGCTAATATCGCCTTCGTTTTTTCCGTTTGTATTTTTTCAATCTCCAACGGATTGATATTATAGGTTGCAAGATCCGGCTCGACCATTACCGGAACAAGTTCTGCCTGTAAAACCGCCAGAATACTCGCTATATAGGTATTTGCCGGCACCAGCACCTCATCTCCTTTTTGTAATTTTCCTAACTCAATATACGCTTTCAGAATTAAAGTCAGCGCATCCAATCCGTTTCCTACTCCGATGCAGTGCTTAACACCACAATAGTCGGCAAAACCGGATTCAAACGTTTTGACTTCATTTCCTAATATATACCAACCGCTATCGAGAAAAGATTCTAATTTCTCTTTAAATCGCGTTTCATACGGTTTGTTCAGTTTCTTTAAATCTAAAAAGGGTATTTTCATAATGGTAAGCTATAAAAATCCTGGGTAAAAATCTCGCATCCCAATTCTTCTTTTTGTTTTAATAATCCGGGGTTATACTCTTTCCCTTCATTCAAGCTAACGGTTCCCATATCAAAAAAGTATTTGCCCTCTTCTTTAAATTTCAAAATCAGGGTGATAAAAAGAAAATCCAAAGCGCGCAAACTTTCACCATCAGTGGTTGTCGCTCCGTATTGCGATTTTACGACGTTTTTATCCATAAAAAGAGTAATTCCGGCAAGAATTTCGTTCTCTTTATAAACCGAATACTGTTGAATATTTTCGGGAAATCGTTGTTGTAAAAGGGTAATTTCTTCGAGAGTATGCACCGGTTTTGCATCATATCTTTCAGCTAATCTCGGCTCCAGAACTTTTGTCCAGAAAGTAGACAAGTCCTGTTCGTTTCTAATGTCAAGTTCTTCGTTTTCCGGTTTCCGGTAACGTTTTAATTTACTTTTCGCAATTTGTAACGGTTTCTGATAGTCAATCGCCAGACTCATATCGCTGCGAAATAAAGTAGCTCCGTTGCGAATCAAAAAATTATGCCATTCTCTAAATTCGCCGGCTGTATAAAAAGACGGTCGGAATTTAATAACAAACCGCACCAGTTCCGTTGTTTTAAGATACCCGATTAACTCAGAAAATAAACGATCGGAAAAAGCACCGCCCCGATTTTCGTTCAGCAATAATCCGCCATAGGTTAAACCGCCGTGCGAATGCAGTTCATTTGCTTTTCGATTAGCCGGTACTATTGCAACCAGATTGTCATTTTCAAAGACCAGTAAGGAATAATCTTCAAACCGATCTTTATGATATTCCATAAAATTCCGATGAAAAAGAAAAGTGCCGTTTTGGGACCGATTGACAAAATCATTCCACAAATTATAATCTTTTTCGCTATATTTTCTTATTCTAAAATTTTCCACGCAAGCTGCATAAACTTTGGAAATTTACTACTTTTTTGCCAATTTTTTGTTTTTGATTTCATTCATTTTGATACCTATTAGTTTTTTGGCATTCAAATAATTACTAAATTTAGAACCGTCAAATCTAAAATGTAATGCCCCTGAATCAAAAATTACGCTACTTTATTTGTTTATTTTCTGTCCTGTTTACCTCGGTAACAATGGCACAGGACATCAGTCTTTTTAATCAATTTAACGGGCGGTATGATTTTACATTTATCGGCAATACGCTCAATCCGGAAGAGAACTCCTTTCAGCTTGCGCCTACTATTTTCACCAGTTCTTCGGCTACATTAAATCTGGCTTCCGGAAACACAATCGAAAAAGCCTATTTATACTGGGCGGGTTCCGGACCCGGTGATTTTGACATCAAACTAAACAATACCCCTATTCGTCCCGACCGAACTTTTAGCTATCAACGCAATGCCTCCGGAATCATTCTCGATTATTTTAGTGCTTTTAAAGATGTTACAGATCTCGTATTACAGTTTGGGAACGGTACATTTACAGTTTCCGATCTGGATGTTACCCCTTATATTGCACAACATTTTATAAGACGAACCAATTTTGCAGGATGGGCTATCATTGTTGTCTATAAAAATGAGGCACTTCCGCTAAACCAACTAAATGTTTATGACGGAATGCAAGCAGTTCCGGATGAAATCAGCATTACATTATCCAGTCTGAATGTAATTGATAATCAAAATGCGAAGATCGGTTTTCTGGCCTGGGAAGGCGATAAAGATATTCTGATCAACGAAACACTGCGGATTAACGGTAATATTTTGAGTAATCCGCCTTTAAATCCGGAAAACAATGCTTTTAACGGAACCAATAGTATTACCGGAAGCGATACGTTATACAACATGGATCTTGATGTTTACGACATTCAAAACAATATTGATATCGGCGATACTTCTGCTACAATTCAACTGACTTCCGGTCAGGATTTTGTGATGATCAACGCAATTGTAACCAAATTAAACAGTCAGCTACCGGACGCTTCTATAAGTATTGATCATATTGAAACGCCTTGTAATTCCCGAACTGTCAATGTTGATTTCACGGTTTACAATCTCGAAAGTACCAATCCGCTACCGCAAGGCACGCGGGTCAAAATTTACGCCAATGATCTGCTTGCAGGCACTTATCAAACACTGACCACTATTGTCATTGACGGCTATGAAACACAATCGGTCACCTTATTAATTCCGGAGACAGTAACATCACCTTTTACCTTAAAAGCTGTAGTCGATCCGGACAATACAGTAACGGAAATCGATGAAAACAATAATGACGCTACTGTTACCGTTACATTTCTTGTTTCTCCACAGGTAAATCCATTACAACCGATAAAGGTTTGCAACAAAGGAGACGGAACCGGTTATTACGATTTTTCAACTTATGAAGCACTGGTTAAAACCGATCCTTCTCAAACAGTAAGTTTTCATGAATCTGATGCAGATGCCCATGAAAACAGCCATCCGATCTACGATACACATCATTATTTTGCGGCGCATTCGCCAAAAGAGATTTTTGTCCGCGTAGCAGATGAAAACTGCTATACCGTTACGTCTTTTATTTTAAGAACCTATAATTGTCCGCCTACGGTATACAATGCGGTTTCGGCCAACGGAGACGGCCTTAATGATACTTTTTTTATTAAAGGGCTACGAACAATCTTTTTAAACTTTGAACTGTATATCTACAATCGTTGGGGCAAACTGGTATGGAGTGGTGATCATCATTCTGATGACTGGAACGGACTTATAAAAGACGGTATTGGTAACCAATTGGCACCGGAAGGCACTTATTTTTATATATTAAAGCTAAACGATCCGGATTATCCCGATGATCTGACCGGTTTTCTATATCTTACCCGTTAGGCGGGTTCCGATGTTCCAGTGTTGGTAACGACCATTGGAATTTAACCGCCATTAGTCGGATTACAATAATAACAACCGAAGTTGTCAGATACAAAACATCTTCCTGAACATTCCATTTTCGCAACAGGAAAAACACAACACCGCCAATAATACATATCGTGGCATAGATTTCTTTTCGAAAAATAACCGGTATATCATTACAAAGAATATCGCGTATCACACCACCGAAACAAGCTGTCATCGTACCCAATGCGATACAGATAATCGGATGCAGATGAATTGCAATCCCTTTTTCCAATCCGATTAAGGTAAAAACACCTAATCCTACCGTATCAAACAAAAACAGTGAGGTTCGCAGTTTATCTAAACTTTTACGGAATACCAAAGCTAAAAAATAGCCGATGGTAATCATATAAACATAATCCAGATTTTGCATCCAGCCAACCGGAGTTCTTCCGATCAGTACATCGCGTAAAGTACCACCGCCCACAGCTGTTACGAAGGCAATAATAAACACGCCGAACGGATCCATTTTTTTATTCATGGCCGTCAAAGCTCCGGATAGCGCAAAAGCCATCGTCCCTAAAATATCCAATAGTTGAAACATGTGTTCGTGTATTAACGTAATTATTACATATTACGGGTATAGTAATTGTAATCTTTTAAAATAGTTCGGATAAAATCACTGTCGTTTCCGGATTGACTTTTGATTCCGGTTACAGCTTCTATCTTTTCTCTCAGTTTATAAATAATCGTAAAATCCTCTGCTGCTAAAGCCGATTCAAAAGTTTCCTTTACAATTCGTACATCGTTATCCGAAAGTTTGATCACCAAATCGTATATCGGCACATAACCGGCATCGATTTCCTGAAGTATCGTATGATTGATATTGATATTTTGTTTCAGACTGATTACCGCTGTTCCGGCTGCCATATCACCCAATCGCTGACTTTTTTTACTGACTAAAATACTGATCAGACCAATAACACCACTTCCGATACTAATCTCCACAATGCGAAACAGCCAACGGATCAGATAATCACCGAAACCGGCCTGATAACCATCAATTTTGATCACTTTTATTTTCATTACTTTTTTACCGATGGTTTGCCCTTCCAGTAAACTTTCCTGCAACAAAGAGTAAAGCATAACCGGTAAAGCCAACAGCATTAGTATAGCACTGATTGTCCATTGATCTGCTCCATTAAAGTACTTGTTCAAGTCAAAAAGATAGAAAAGAACATAAATAACAACTATAAAATAGGCAATTTTTACCAGTGTATCCAAAATTTCCGCTACGATTCTTTCACCTATTGTAGCCGTTTTAAAACTTATACTAACATTTTGTGTTGTAACGATGGATAATTCTGACATATTTTATACTTTAGCTGTTTGTGAATTATGAGAGAAGTTGCATTTATAAAACAAAATAAAGAAAAATGGCTTGAATTTGAGCAAGCAATTTTCGGTAAATCTAAGAAAAATCCTGATGAGCTTGCCAGTTTATATATTCATCTGATGAATGATCTGGCTTATGCTCAAACCTATTATACTAAAAGTAAGACGGTTGTTTACCTGAATTATCTGGCATCACAAACTTACCAAAAAGTTTACAAAACCAAAAGAGAGGAAACCAATCGTCTGGTCTATTTTTTTAAAACAGAAGTACCGATGCTGGTTTATCAGTACCGGCGTTATCTTTTGTATGCTTTTATCCTATTCTTTGTCTGTACCGGAATTGGCGTATTATCAGCTCATAATGACGCTACTTTTGTTCGTCTTATTTTGGGTGACGGTTATGTAAATACTACTTTGGAAAACATTAAAGACGGTAATCCCGTAGCGATATATAAAAGCGGAAGTGATTGGGGCAGTTTTATCGGCATTACCATTAACAATCTAATGGTAGGAATGCGCTGTTATATTTATGGTGTTTTTGGCGGAATCGGAACCTTTTTTGTCCTGATACAAAATGCTATTATGCTGGGCTCTTTTCAATACTTTTTTTACCAACAAAATGTTTTCTGGGAAAGTGTACGCGGAATCTGGATTCACGGAGCGATGGAAATTTTTGCCATCGTTATCGAATCGGCAGCCGGATTTATTTTAGGAGCCAGTATTTTATTCCCGCAAACATTCTCCAGACTGCATTCGTTTAAAACCGGATTAAAAAACAGCCTAAAAATCTTTTTGAGTACGATGCCGTTTACAATTGCAGCCGGATTCCTGGAAGGTTTTATCACTCGGTATTCCATCGTGATGCCTCGCTCTTTAAATGTATTTATCATTTTAGGAACTCTGGCTCTTATTTCCTTTTATTATTTGATTTACCCTTATATTGTCAATAAAAAAATAACCAAAAAACATGTTTCAGCTCTTTAAAAAAAGAAATTTCAACGATCTGATCGGTGATACCTTTATCTTTTTCAAACTTTACGGAAAACATTATTTTAAAAATTACCTGATCATCAATGGGGGATTTCTACTGGTATTACTAGTGCTTGTTTTTTTCGTTTTTAAAATATTTTACGAGGGACTGTTTTCCGGTCTGAACAGTAACATGCCGGAAAATCAATTTGAAGCTTTTATTATGGACAATTTGGTACTGTTTCTCGGTTCCGGTGTTTTATCTGTTTTACTACTTCTTATCATTACGATGATCAGTTATCTTTATCCTGTAGTATATCTGGACTTGCTATCCAAAACAAAAGAATTCGACACCAATGACATTATAAAACGTTTTAAAGATAAAATCGGTCGGGTAATTTTATTTTTCATACTATCCCTTGTAATAGCCCTACCCTTTTTAGGTTTACTATTTATGCTATGCTTTCTTTTGGTTTTTGTACTGATCGGTATTCCGATGTTGCTGATTATGATACCGGCTGCAAGCGCCTGGCTCCTATTAAGTTTCTACCACTACATCGCTACAGATGCTGATTATTTTACTTCGTTAAGCAAAGCGATGCAGATGTTACGAAATAAATTCTGGCCGATTGTAGGTTCTACCTTTATTATGTATCTGATCATTCAGACCATTGTGGGCATTATTTCGATGATTCCTTATGTAATAGGAATATTCAGTGCGTTTACCTCATTTCAAGATCCGAATACTTTCGATTCCCAAAATGCGGTTTCGATTATGATGATCTCGGTAATGATACTATTCCTGCTGTCTGTTTTACTGAATTTCTTTATGCAAAACCTTTTACTGGTAAACAACGGAGTGATTTATTATAGTCTTAGAGAAGAAGCGGAAAACAACAGTCCGAAAAATGATATTGATTTGATTGGTACTCAAAGTGAATAAAATTCTTTTATATATAATCCTGATTACAACCTCTTTTATTGCTTATCCGCAAGCCAATACAGAAGAGGTAATTCCTTATACCGAACAGGAAAACCGATATGTGGAAATGTATTCGGATACTACTTCTGTTACACCGTTACAATTTCGACCGCAATTTAAAGAAAACTATTCCGGTAGTGATTTTCAGTATGAAACGATGGTAAAAGATCGTAGTAGCTGGGAAAAATTCAAAAACTGGTTCTTGTATTGGCTTAGCCGTATTTTTTCCTTTGGCTTTAATAAAACCAGTTCCTCTGCTCTGGAAATCACACTAAAGATAATCGCCTTTCTGATTATTCTGTTTGTCGTTTATATGATTGCTAAATCCATTATCAACAAAGAAGGAAGCTGGATATTCGGCAAATCATCGAAAAAGAAGATTGACACTTCCGACATCGAACAGGAAGACATTCACATGATCAACTTTGAAAAGATGATCCGTGATTCTAAAAACAATAACGATTACCGATTGGCTATTCGTTATTATTATTTGTGGCTTTTAAAACGCTTAACCGATAAAACCGTAATTGAATGGGATATCGAAAAAACTAACTCGGATTATCTGTATGAAATCAGTGATTTGAAGCTACGCAAAGACTTTGCTTACCTTTCGTATATCTATGATTATAGTTGGTATGGTGAATTTACACTGGACGAGACTGCTTTTATCCGATCGGAAAAGGCATTCCTGAACACTTTTAATTCCTTATAAATGAATCGGACTTTAAAAATATACATCGCTTTTCTGGTTTTGATCATTGTTGGAATTATCGCCATTGATTCCGGCAGACCCAAACCGATTAACTGGTCGCCAACATATGCAACTCAGGATAAAATTCCGTTCGGACTTTTTGTGTTCGACAAGGAGATTCAAAACCTGTTACCGGGGCAAAAAATTGAACGTTTCGGCAATTCTGTTTATGAATTTCTGGATCCGAAATACAGCTATACCGATTCGACTTATACCACTAAAGGAACCATCCTGTTAATTGGTCAGCTACATAATATTGATGCTACATCAGCAACTGAGTTATTGTATTTTGTTGAACATGGAAACACGGCTTTTTTAAGTATGCAGTCGTTTCCTGATATATTAAAAGATTCGCTCAAATTTGATTTTAGTAACGGTCTGTATCTGAATAATAAGTTGCAGTTAAAACTTACCGGAAATAATTTTAAAAACAAAACGTATCACTTTGACAAAGGGGCCGATAACATTTACTTTAGCCGTATTGATTCGACCAATACTCAAGTATTAGGTTACCAGCAAACCGATTCCGTCAGAAATGCTAATTTTATCCGAATCCCTTACGGTGCCGGCTATTTTCTGTTACATACACAACCGGCAGCCTTTTCGAATTACATGCTATTAAAAGATCGAAATGCCGAATATTGCGAGGCCATTTTATCCTTTATTCCGAAAAAAACCGTTTACTGGCAATCCTTGCATTTTAACGATGAAAACATTTCCGGTTCACCGATGCGTTACATACTCAGTCAACCCGCCTTAAAATGGGCCTGGTATCTTTTCCTGATCGGAATGTTTATCTTTATGCTCTTTAATGCAAAACGCCGTCAACGGGTTATCCCGATTAAAGAACCGGTACCGAATACTACTGTCGATTTCACCAAAACCATCGGTAATTTATACCTACAGGAAGGCAGTCATTACCTTATCATTGAAAAGAAGATCATTTATTTTCTCGAAAAAATACGAACGGAATATATGATTGACACTTTCTATCTGGATGAAACTTTCATTAACAAGTTACACCAGAAAACCGGAAAAGATCCGGCATTGATCGAAAATGTAATCCGTTTGATCCAAAAACACCGGAGTACTGTAATATCCACCCAAAAGGATGTTATTGAAATTAGTAAAGCAATAGAAAAATTAAAGTAATATGGATACTTTCAAAAATACCCCAACAGAACAACAATCCGACAACGTAAATTTCGAAACAAGACTGGATTTATCAGCCCTTTTAGAGAGCGTAAACAAAATAAAAAGAGAATTGGGAACCGTAATCGTAGGTCAGGAAAAAATGATCGATCAGCTTTTGGCGGCTATCCTTTCTAACGGACATGTCCTTTTGGAAGGTGTTCCCGGAGTAGCAAAAACCATTACAGCCAAGCTCCTTTCCAAAACACTGGCTTTGCAATTTAACCGAATCCAGTTTACTCCGGATTTAATGCCGTCGGACATTTTAGGAACATCCGTTTTCGACTTATCAAAATCGGCATTTGAATTTAAAAAAGGACCTGTTTTTTCCAATTTTGTACTGATCGATGAGATCAATCGGGCTCCGGCCAAAACACAAGCGGCTCTTTTTGAAGTTATGGAAGAACGTCAGATCACAATTGACGGCAAAACCTATATATTAGACGCTCCTTTTCTGGTAATTGCGACACAAAACCCGATTGAACAGGAAGGAACGTATCGCCTGCCGGAAGCGCAATTGGATCGTTTTCTGTTTAAAATCAACATTGATTATCCGAATCTTCAGGAAGAAATTGCAATTATCCAACGGGAGAATGCACTTCAAGACCGGAACAAACTGGAATCCGTACAGCAAATCGTTACGCAAAGCGACCTTTTAAAATACCAGAATCTGGTAAAACAAATTTTAATCGAACAAAACCTGATCGAATATATCGCAAAAATTGTATTGAATTCTCGAGAGAATCCTTTTCTGTATTTAGGCGCTTCACCAAGGGCTTCGATTGCCATTCTGAATGCGGCAAAAGCTTTTGCAGCTTTACGCGGTCGTGATTTTGTAACGCCTGAAGATATTAAAGAGGCAGCCGTACCGGTATTACAACACCGTGTTGTTGTGAGTCCGGAACGCGAAATGGAAGGAATTACCAGTGCCGAAATCATCAAACAGATTGTCGACACTGTTGAAATACCAAGATAATAATCCGTTTTTATTCTAATTTTTTACAGCCATAACTTTGAATTTCTTTAAAAAACTATACCTCAACAATTTCTTTTTCTATGCCCTGCTCGGAATCATAGTAAGCTTTGTTTTGGCTTATTTCTTCGAAGGATTGTACCGCGTAAGCTGGATATTTCTGTTGCTGTTACTGGCGTTTACAAGTATCGACATCCTTTTGTTGTTTACTAACAGGAAAGGTATAAAAGCGTCACGGGTACTCCCGGAAAAATTGTCTAATGGCGATGAAAACCCGATTACGGTCAAATTAAACAATGATTATTCTTTCGATATTAACCTGAAGATTATCGATGAAATTCCGTTCCAGTTCCAGGTTCGGGATTTTGAAGTAATCCGGAAATTAAAATCACAACAAAAAGATCAGTTTCAGTACTTTTTACGGCCAACCGAAAGAGGGGAATATACATTCGGAAATCTGAATATTTATGTTGCCACTCCGCTCCGACTCGTTTCTAAAAGATACACATTCGATCATAATCAGACTCTTCCGACGTATCCTTCTTTTATCCAACTACGGAAGTATGATCTGATGGCTTTCTCAAATAATCTGTTTCAATATGGTGTAAAAAAGATACGCCGTATCGGTCATTCCATGGAATTCGAACAAATTAAAGAATATGTACAAGGTGATGATATCCGAACACTGAACTGGAAAGCGACCGCCAAACGAAATCAGTTAATGATCAATCAGTTTCAGGATGAGAAATCTCAGAATGTATATATGATTATCGATAAAGGCCGGACGATGAAGATGCCTTTCAACGGGTTAAGTCTCCTGGATTATTCCATCAATGCTACTTTGGCATTGTCGAACGTTATTCTAAAAAAACAGGATAAAGCCGGAATGCTTACGTTTTCCAAAAAACCGGAAAACAGAGTAGTCGCTGAGCGCAGACAATCCCAGATGCGTTTTATCATGGAAGCGCTTTATAATGTTAAAACCGATTTCTTTGAAAGTGATTTTAGCCGCTTATATGTGGACATCAAAAAGAATATCAATCAGAGAAGTTTGATTCTGCTGTATACCAATTTTGAAACACTGGACGGATTACACCGGCAACTTCCCTATTTAAAAGGAATAGCCAAAAACCATTTACTTGTTGTTGTTTTCTTTAACAACACAGAACTCAATCAGTTAATCGACAAAAAAATAACCAATATACAAGAAGTATACGACCAGGTTATCGCCGAAAAATTTGCTTTTGAAAAACGACTGATCGTTAACGAACTAAAAAAATACGGAATCTATTCCGTACTCACACAACCGGAACATTTAACACTCGACACTATCAATAAATATTTAGAAATTAAATCAAGAGGAATACTTTAAACAAACATCAAAAAAACAAACATTAAAACAAAGCATGAAGAAAATTTTACTATTCGCCTTATTACTAATGACCTGTTTTCAAATTCAGGCACAAATAAAATTTGAAGAAGGCTACATCATTAAAAAAGGAAACGACCCGATGAAATGCTGGATCAAAAACCTGGATTGGAGAAACAATCCTAAAGAGATCGAGTATAAAAGAGATGAAAACGGAACCATTGAAACGGGGAACTTCAACAACATTAAAGAATTTGGTTTCACCAATCAAAAAGTAAAGTTTATCAGTGCCTGGATTAAATTAGATCGTTCGTCTGAAAAAATCGGTGCTTTAACCAAAAATCCGGATCCTGTTTTCCACGAAGAAGGCCAATTTTTAAGAGTCTTAGTCGAAGGTGCTGCTTCACTTTATTTATTTGAAGATGAAAACGCTTATAAATTTTTCTATTCTTATGACGGTTCCGAAATCGAACAGCTTATTTTCAAATCGTATTTAACTGAAGGCGTTGAAGTAAGAACCAACGAAGAATATAAAAATCAGTTATTAAAAACGCTAAAATGTGAGTCGATCACACGAGATATGTTACGTAAAATCAACTATCGCATCAATGATCTTACTGATATATTTGTAAAATACAATACGTGCAAAAATCCTTCGGCTCCGAATACATTCAAACAGGAAATCGTTCGTAAACAAGCCTTTCATCTTGCTTTACGTGCAGGACTAAACAGTACGTCCTCATCTTTCGACAGTCAGAGTAAAAATTTCGGAGAGCCTTATGTTGATTTCGGAAATAAAATGTCTTTTAGAATCGGTGCCGAATTAGAGTATATTTTACCGTTATACGGGAACAAATGGTCGATCATTCTTGAACCGAGTTATCAGTCGTACAAATCAGAAAAAGTACAGGACGGCGAAACTCATTCTATCGACTATAAATCCTTTGACATGCCGGTAGGCGTTCGCTATTATATGCATTTGAATGACAATTCGGCCTTATTTTTAAACGGTGTTTTCAGTTACAATATCGATTTAGGTTCAAAACTGATTTATACGGTTTATAAAAAACCAACTGAAATTACGATCGATCCGGTTTATAATTTTGCGATCGGTGCCGGTTACCGTTTTCAAAATCGTTACAGCTTCGAATTACGCTATAATCTGAATCGTGATCTTACAAACAGTGAGAACAAATACAAAAGTGAATACAAAACGGTTTCCTTTATCTTAGGATACCGATTATTCTAAATAAATAAAAATAACAAGGATACCTGTTATTCCTCCGGGTATCTTTGTTATATTTCTAAATTAAAGTTTACTTTTATCCTCAAAAAATAACGCATTTATTATTCTTCATCAATGAAACAAATCAGTAGTGTACAAAACCCTTTGATAAAATCGCTGATCCAACTACAGGATAAAGCCAAAAACCGGAAACAATCCGGCACTTTTGTCATTGAAGGGCAACGGGAAATCATGCTGGCACAAAAAGGCGGATACCAACTCATTACTGTTTTATTTTCACCGGAAATCATAACGCACCAACAAGTGCAGGAACTTATTGATCCGAATACCGATTTGATTGAAATCAGCAAAGAAGTATATCAAAAGCTGGCTTATCGCGATACGACCGAAGGGATCATTGCAGTAGCTCAATCAAAATCGTTGCAGTTATCTGATTTACAATTAAGAAAAAACCCGCTTATTCTCGTAGCTGAAGCTCCTGAAAAACCGGGAAACATAGGCGCTTTATTACGAACGGCTGATGCGGCTAATCTGGATGCCGTTATTATTGCCAATCCCAAAAGCGACCTTTATAATCCCAATATTATTCGTTCCAGCGTAGGTAGTTTGTTTACAACACAAATTGCAACCGGAACCACCGCAGAAGTGATTGACTATCTTAACGCAAATCACATTGCTATTTACTGTGCCACATTACAGGATTCGACTTACTATCACACTCAGGATTATACCGGATCAACGGCTTTGGTAGTCGGTACCGAAGCAACCGGTCTTACCGATGAATGGCGCGTGGCCAGCAAAAAAAATATTATCATCCCCATGGAAGGTGAAATCGATTCCATGAACGTTTCCGTAGCGGCTGCCATCTTACTATTTGAAGCAAAAAGACAACGCAGGATATAACCCCAAATTAATTATTGTATGATTATGAAAAAGTTTTTCTTTTTATTCTTATCCAGTTTTTCAATTTATGCTCAGATCAGTTCGCCCGAAATCGATGAACTGGTAGAAAGAACCCTGACCACATTTGATGTTCCGGGAATTGCTGTTGCTGTAGTAAAAGACGGTAAAGTGATCCATTCTAAAGGCTACGGAGTAAAATCAATAAAAACAAAAGAAAAGGTAAACGAAAATACATTATTCGGAATTGCTTCTAACAGTAAAGCTTTCACCAGTGCTTCTTTGGCTATTTTAGTCGATGAAAAAAAACTAGACTGGAATGACAAGGTTAAAAAATACATCCCGGACTTTAGGATGTATAATGACTATGTGACCAATGAATTTACAATTCTGGATCTGCTAACGCACCGTAGCGGACTTGGACTTGGAGCCGGAGATCTGATGATCTGGCCGGACGGTCATGATTTTACCTCAAAAGATATCGTTAAAAATATACAATACCTGAAACCGGTTTCCGGATTCCGAACCAAATATGATTATGACAACCTGCTGTATGTTATAGCCGGTGAAGTGATCGAAAAAGTAAGCGGTCAAAGCTGGGCCGAATTTGTCGAGCAGCACATTATGAAACCGTTGGAGATGAATAACAGTATCGGTTCCTGGAATCGCTTAAAAGACACCACCAACACTATAGTTCCGCATGTCCCGATCGATGGTAAATTACAGGTTATTAAACGCTATAAAAGCCCTATTCTGGATGCTGCCGGCGGTATTTATTCAAGCGTTAATGACATGAGTAAATGGGCATTGGTACAACTCCAACAAGGAAAATACGGATCGAATAAAGAGAAACGTTTATTTAGCGAAGAACAGCACAATGAAATGTGGACTCCGCAAACCATTTTACCCAACAGTACCTCAGCTCCTTATTACACATTGTTTAAAGCTTATGGTCTCGGATGGCAATTAAACGACGTAAAAGGCAAATTACAGGTATCACATACCGGCGGACTGGAAGGTATTGTAACCCAGGTTACATTATTGCCGGAACTCCAACTGGGTATTATTGTTTTTACCAATCAACAGTCGGGAGCGGCTTTTACAGCAATTACCAATACGATAAAAGACAGTTATCTCGGCATTCCTTATATCGATTATGTAGCCAAATACAGTCACCAGAAAATATCCAGTGAAGCCGAAGCCGATAAAGTAACCGGTGAAGTATGGAAAACCGTGGCATTAAATCATAAAAACAAAAACATAAAAATAGATTACAACAAACTGACCGGAACATACAAAGACAATTGGTTAGGTGAAATTGCGATTGTGGCGAAAGGAAAAAAATTACACTTTGTTTCCAAACGTTCTCCGCAGTTATCCGGTGAGATTTTCTTTTATAAAGACAATGTCTTTGCTGTAAAATGGTTTAACCGTTATTTTAATGCCGATGCTTTTATGTACCTGACGTATGACAATGAGGGTAAATTGCAAAACATTAAAATGGATGCCATTTCACCACTAACCGATTTCAGTTATGATTTCCAGGATCTGGATTTTAACCGAATCAAATAAATTCACAAAACGCTCTTAGGAGCGTTTTTTTATAGTTCAAATTTTAACATTATTTAGCAGCGAATCGCGTATGCAGACTTGCAAAAGTTATTTCTTTACACTAAATTTAGGAATTGAATGAATTGTTATGACTGAGATTGATTTAGAACAAGAAAACAAAGCAATTGCGCGCGAATACAAAGAATTGCTTCGCATTAGTTACCAAACCCTTACTGAAGAAGATAAAAAACTGATCCGTAAAGCTTTTGATGTAGCAGTTGATGCACATAAAGATCAACGTCGTAAATCCGGAGAGGCCTATATCTTCCATCCTATTGCCGTAGCTAAAATCGTAGCTTCCGAAATCGGACTCGGAGCCACTTCCATTGCCGCTGCGCTGATGCATGACGTCGTGGAAGACACTGATATCACAATTCAGGACATCGAAAAAATGTTTAATCCTAAAATCGCACAGATTGTTGACGGATTAACCAAAATCGCGAAAGTAAAAACCGATCAGGAAATATCAATGCAGGCGGAAAATTTCCGTAAAATGCTATTGACATTGAATGACGACGTACGTGTAATTTTAATCAAAATTGCCGATCGTTTGCACAACATGCAGACCATGGAAAGCATGGCCGATTATAAACAGGCTAAAATTGCTTCGGAAACCTTATACATCTATGCGCCGCTAGCCCATCGTCTGGGGCTTTATAATATCAAAACACAACTGGAAGATCTGGGATTAAAATATACCGAACCGGAAGTGTATCAGGATATTGTGAGCAAAATGAAAGAAACACGGGAGGAACAGGAAGCTTATATCAAGTCTATTTCCGATGTGCTTAAAAAGTCGCTGGACGATGAAAGCATTGAATATACCATGAAAGGGCGTCCCAAATCCATTTATTCGATTCGTCGTAAAATGCTGGTTCAGGGCGTAACCTTTGATGAAGTATACGACAAGTTTGCGCTTCGCATTATATACAGATCGAAACCACAGGAAGAAAAATTCCTGGCCTGGAAAATATATTCTATCGTAACAGATCATTACCGTCCGAGTCCGAGTCGTCTCCGCGATTGGATATCTTCTCCGAAATCAACCGGATACGAAGCCTTACACATTACCGTAATGGGACCGAAAGGACGTTGGGTAGAAATTCAGGTACGAAGCGAGCGAATGGATGAAATCGCCGAAAAAGGATACGCAGCACACTATAAATACAAACAAGGAGCAACAGAAGAAAACGGACTTGACGTTTGGTTAAACCAACTTAGAGAAGCACTCGAAAATTCGGAAACCAATGCTGTTGATTTCGTGGAAGATTTCAAACTGAATCTGTATTCCAAAGAAATCTATGTATTCACACCGAAAGGAGAAATCAAATCCTTACCGAAAGGAGCCACTTCTCTGGATTTTGCTTTTAGCATCCACTCCGAAGTCGGCGTACATACCCGCGGTACAAGAGTGAACGGAAAGCTGGTTCCGCTAAACCATGTTTTAAACAGCGGCGACCAGGTTGAAATTATCACTTCTCAAAATCAAAAGCCGAATGCAAGCTGGCTGGATTATGTAACCACATCCCGCGCCCGCAACAAAATCAAAAACGTACTGAACGAGAGTACGAAAAAAATCGCGGAAGACGGTAAAGAACTGCTAACACGAAAACTGAAACATTTAAAAATCACACTGAACGAGACCACCGTTAACGAACTGGTCAACTATTTCAAGTTACAAACCAGTCTCGATCTGTTTTATCGTGTCGGTGCCGGATTAATTGACAACCAACAGCTGAAGGATTTTGCCGCGCAGAAGAACAATACATTGATCAACTTCTTTAAGAACAAGATCAAACGTTCACCAAATGTACCACCGGAGCAACTGCATCGTAATGAGATCGTTAAAAATTACGACTTACTTGTTTTCGGAAAAGAGCAGGAAAAGCTGGATTACAAGTTATCCACTTGCTGCAATCCGATTCCGGGTGACGATGTTTTCGGTTTTATCACCATAAACGAAGGAATCAAAATACACCGTAAAGATTGTCCGAATGCTATAAGTTTACAATCAAATTACGCCTACCGAATTATTCCGGCCAAATGGATCGATTCGTCTCAGGAAGAATTCAAAGCCATTTTAAAAATTACCGGAATGGACACTTTAGGACTTACTAACGAATTAACGAAAGTAATCTCCAATCAGATGCACGTAAATATCCAAAGTATTGCTCTTAGCGGTGAAGCCGGGATATTTAACGGACAGGTAACCGTAGTCGTACAAAACAATACGATCCTCAAAAAACTGATCGACAATATCAAGAAAATTGACGGGGTCGATAAAGTAACCCGCGTCCACAAAAACTAAAAAACACTATTTTACAATAAACGCAAATAAGTACTTAATTCAACCTAAGTACTTATTTGTTTTTTAACCGTATCCGCTTTTCGTTAATAAAAAACTAAAATTTTACGTTTCCCCAACATTACCCGATCAAAACTTTAATCTCCAAAAAATAAAACTTATCTTTGCGGGTATTTCATACCAAACCTACTATGGAAAATAATAAAAATCAGGAAATTGTAAAAAACGTATTCACTAAATACCTGGAAGAGAAAGGGCATCGTAAAACACCCGAGCGCTATGCCATACTACAGGAAATTTACGATAGTGCCGAACATTTCGACATTGAATCGTTATACATCAAAATGAAAAACAAAAATTACCGCGTTAGTAGGGCTACACTTTACAATACGATCGAATTATTACTGGAATGCGGTTTAGTGAGAAGACATCAGTTCGGGCAAAACCAGGCGCATTACGAAAAGTCCTATTTCGACAAACAACACGATCATATCATTATGACCGATACCGGTGAAGTAATTGAATTTTGTGATCCGCGTATTCAAACAATCAAAAAAACGATTGAGGAAATTTTCGATATCGAAATCCACAATCATTCTTTATACCTGTACGGGCAAAAAAAACAGCATAAAGAAAACTAATCAACTACGTTTACAACTAATAACTATATAAACTCATAACAACAAACAACAACAGAATGACCGTAGATTTGCTACTAGGATTACAATGGGGAGACGAAGGAAAAGGAAAAATCGTTGACGTACTCACTTCAAAATACGACATTATTGCTCGTTTTCAAGGCGGACCAAACGCCGGACACACATTAGAATTTGACGGAATCAAACACGTACTGCGAACAATTCCTTCCGGTATTTTCCACCAAAATTCAATTAATATTATCGGGAACGGTGTTGTAATTGACCCGGTTGTTTTCCAAAAAGAATTGGAAGGACTGGAAAAATTCAACATGGATATCAAATCCCGTTTACTTATTTCAAGAAAAGCACATTTAATTTTACCGACACATCGTTTATTGGACGCCGCATCGGAAGCCTCTAAAGGGAAAGCTAAAATCGGTTCTACTCTAAAAGGAATCGGACCTACTTATATGGACAAAACCGGAAGAAACGGTATACGTGTAGGTGATATTGAGCTTGCCGATTTCAAAGAGCGTTACAGAGCTTTAGCTGATAAGCACGAAGCCATGATCTCTTTTTACGATGTAGACATGCAATACAATCTGAAAGAACTGGAAGATGAGTTTTTCACAGCAATTGAAGTATTAAAAACACTTACTTTTATTGATAGTGAAGCTTTCTTAAATCAGGCGATGAAAGACGGAAAAACCATTTTGGCAGAAGGCGCACAAGGTTCATTATTAGATATCGACTTCGGAACCTATCCGTTTGTAACTTCTTCAAACACTACTGCTGCCGGAGCCTGTACCGGTTTAGGAATCGCTCCTAACAAGGTTAAAGAAGTTTTCGGTATTTTCAAAGCATACACTACACGTGTAGGTAGCGGTCCTTTCCCAACAGAATTAGAAGACGAAATCGGACAAACAATGGCTCGCGTTGGTAACGAATTCGGATCTGTTACCGGAAGAGCCCGTCGCTGCGGATGGTTAGACCTTGTAGCATTAAAATATGCTATTCAGGTTAACGGTGTAACCGAATTATACATGATGAAAGGCGATGTACTTTCCGGATTCGATACACTGAAAATTTGTACCGGATATAATTACAACGGAGAAGTAATTAATCACTTACCTTATACTATCGAACCGGAAAACGTAACACCGGTTTATGTAGAGAAAAAAGGCTGGAAAGCCGATTTAACCGGAATGACATCTTACGATCAACTACCGGCGGAATTAAAAGAATACATTGAATTTATCGAAAAAGAAGTGGAAGTCCCAATCCGGGTTATTTCGGTTGGTCCGGACAGAACACAAACGATTGTAAAATAATCTTAAAAACGCTTTCTAACGGAAGCGTTTTTTCTTTTTTAGCCTGTTTTAATTATTAATAAAATATTCTTAATTAAAAAAACCCGTTCACAGATTTTACTTAAATTTGGCTCAAAATTTTAGACTTTGAAACAATTCTTTCTTTTTCTTATAAGTTTCAGCATTTTGTGCATTACTTCGGCAACAGCACAAGAAAAAAAAACAATTCAGATCATCCATACGGATTTCACCGATAGCAACCAACAGGAAATCCCGGGCGCTTCTATTCTAACCGGTAATGTTCAGATTGAACACGATGGCGTTTTGATCAGTTGTAATAAACTGTATTTTTTTGAAAAAGAAAACTACGCCAAAGCCTTTGGAAATGTTGTCATGAACCAAGGTGACACGATTTACATGAACAGTCGTTATGCCGAATACAACGGTAACGAAAAGTTTGCTTATGCTTCCGGTGAGGTATCGCTTCGTTCTCCGGAGTCGACTTTAACAACCGACACACTGAATTTTGACCGGAATACACAACAGGCTTTTTACAACTCTTACGGGACCATTATCAACAAAGACAACACCCTAAAAAGTAAATCCGGAAAGTACTACCTTAACGAGAAAAAATACCAATTTCTTACCGCTGTAACCGTAACCAATCCGCAATCTGTAATTAAATCCAACCATCTGGATTTTTACGACAATTCCGGACATGCTTATGTTTTCGGTCCGTCGACAATAACCAGTAAGGAAAATGTTATTTATACCGAACGCGGTTTTTACGATACCAAAAAAGATATTGCAACACTAACGAAAAACTCCACGATCAAGTACGATAACCGACTAATTAAGGGCGACAAAATATTTTACGACCGAAAGCGGGATTTTTCATCCGCTACAGACAATGTAAAAATCACCGATACGATCAACAGAATGATCGTAAAAGGACATTATGCGGAAGTGTATAAAAAACAGGATTCCATGTTTATCACCAAAAAAGCACTGATTTCAAGCTTTGTTGAAAACGATTCTGTTTATATCCATGCAAAAAAATTACTGGTAACAGGAAAACAAGGAGCACGTATTATCCGCGGCTTTAACAATGCTCGTATTTTTAAAACCGATATGAGTGGTAAATGCGATTCCATTCATTCCGATCAGAAAAAAGGATTAACCCAGATGATCGGAAGACCGGTACTTTGGAATAACGAAAACCAAATGACCGGAGATGTCATTCACCTTATCGGCAACAATAAAACCGAAAAACTGGACTCCTTAAAAGTACTGAATAATGCCTTTATCATACAAAAAGATACATTAGGTACCGGTTTTAACCAGGTAAAAGGTCAAGACTTATTCGGAAAATTCAAAGACAATAAACTGTCCACTGTAGATTTAGTTAAAAACACAGAGAAGATCTACTACATGTACAACGATAAAAACGAGCTGGAAATGATCGACAAAGGGGTAAGCAGTAAAATACACCTTGAACTGGAAGACAATAAAATCCAGACCATGACAGCTCTTATCAATCCTCAAAGTGAAAGTTATCCGCCGGATCAGTTTCCCGAAAACGCACGAAAACTACGCGGTTTTATTTGGCGTGGCGATGAGCGGATCAAATCAAAAGAAGCTATTTTCCCCGAAGAAGAGCTTGCCATTGACACAGCGATACAAAAAACAGCACTTGTAAAAGAGCTGGAGAACGAAAAGCCAATGGAAGCCAGCAAAGAAACGCTGGAATACGGGAAACCGCCAAAAAAAGAAAAAGCGAAAGCAAAAAAAAGTAAGAAAAAATGATTCAGGATTTCTATAAATACCAGGCACAAACTTCCCCTCACCCGTTAGCCATGGAAGTTTCTCACGCCAAAGGTTCCTATATTTACGATACAAACCAGAAAAAATACCTTGATTTTGTAGCCGGAGTTTCGGCTTGCACACTCGGCCATCAACATCCACGTGTAACCAATGCCATTAAAGACCAGTTGGACAAATATGCCCATGTTATGGTTTATGGCGAATATGCTCAGGATCCGTCGGTCGCTTTGTGTAAATTGCTGGCAGAAAACATGCCCGAAGAATTAAACAAAACCTATCTGGTTAACTCCGGAACTGAAGCCACCGAAGGTGCTTTAAAACTAGCCCGACGCGTTACCGGTAGAAGTCAGCTTATTTCCTGTTTTAATGCCTACCACGGCAATACAATGGGCTCTATGAGTGTAATGGGATTTGAAGAACGCAAACAGGTTTTCCGGCCGTTGATTCCCGATGTTGATTTTATCACATTTAACAACGAAGACGATTTACAAAAAATAACGCATAAAACAGCCGGGATTATCCTTGAAACCATACAAGGAGGAGCCGGTTTTGTACAACCGTTTGACGGTTTTCTGAAAAAAGTACGTCAACGTTGTAATGAAGTAGGCGCTATGATGATTCTGGATGAAATACAACCCGGTTTCGGAAGAACCGGTAAGCTTTTCGGATTTCAGAATTATGATGTCGTACCGGACATTGTAGTTATGGGTAAAGGAATGGGTGGCGGTATGCCGGTTGGCGCTTTTACCGCAAACGATAAACATATGGACTTATTGAGCCATGATCCGAAATTAGGCCACATTACAACTTTCGGAGGTCACCCCGTAATTGCAGCGGCTTGTCTTGCCACCTTACAAGAAATTGTAGAAACAGATATAATGGCGCAGGCACTGGAAAAAGAAAAACTTTTCCGCAAGTTACTGGTTCACCCGTTGATCACAGAAATTCGCGGTGAAGGTTTAATGCTTGCTCCTATGACAGAAAGTCCTGAAATCACCAACAAAGTAATCTTTAAATGTCAGGAAAAAGGACTGATTTTATTCTGGTTATTGTTCGAAGGACGCGCTATACGCATCACACCTCCCTTAACCCTTTCAAATGAGGAAATTGAAGAAGGATGTGGCATTATTATTGAAGCTATGAATGAAGTAATGAACGAGATGAAATAATTTACAAACAGTTTAATTGTTAATTAAATTGTTCACAACATATCATCCCGATTTCTGAATAAACAACAAACCTTTCCTAATTTTAATAAGGATAATTTTAAACAAGAGGAGTATGAATTTGAGTCACGAGGAAGAAGAAAACAGTTTATCCTTATCAAAGTTCGAATCAATGTTGAAAACCAACAAGGTATTCTTCTTTGACTCCGAAGAGTTTGAAGATATCATTCTTCATTATCTCGATACGGGTAAAATCAATTTAGCCAAAAAAGCACTGAAACTAGGACTGGAACAACATCCTAAATCGACCGGTTTAAAACTGGTTCAGGTTGAACTTCTGGTCTTTGATGACAAACTGGATATAGCCGAAAAATTACTGAACGATCTTTACGCTATCGAACCTACCAATGAAGAAATCTATATCCAAAAAGCCAATATTTATTCTAAAAAAGATCAACACGATAAAGCGGTAGAACTATTACAGGTTGCCTTACGCTATACCGATGATTATGCAGATGTCTATTCCTTAATCGGAATGGAATACCTGTTTATGGACAATCTGGAACTTGCCAAAGAAAACTTTATCAAATGTTTAGAAAACGACACTGAAGATCATTCTGCTTTATATAACGTTGTATATTGTTTTGATTTTTTGGATCAGAATCAGGATGCCATTCTTTTTCTGAATAGTTTTATTGATCGCAACCCTTATAGTGAAGTCGCCTGGCATCAGTTAGGACGTCAATATTACACCGTTAAGGATTACGAACAGGCCGTTCGTGCTTTTGATTATGCTACGCTTATTGACGAAAGCTTTCTGGGTGCTTATCTGGAAAAGGCAAAAGCATTGGAAAAACTAAAAAAATATCAGGAAGCAATCGATTGCTACAATACAACAATGGAACTCGACGATCCGACGTCATTTGCATTATTGCGCATCGGAAAATGTCACGAACGATTAGGCAATACCGAGATCGCTTTGCAATTCTATCTAAAAACAGTACACGAAGATCCGTTACTGGATAAGGCATGGATTGCTATTACCGATTTTTATATCCGCCAGCGTAATTTTCAAAAAGCGTTATATTACGTCAATAAAGCTATTGGTATTGACAATGAGAACAAGCTATACTGGAAACGTTATGGCGCCATCAACAAACAATTAAGCTTTTTTGAAGAAGCCGAATACGGTTATCGGAAAGCAGTAGAATTTGGCGATTATCAGTTGGACACCTGGTTATTTTGGGTAGACATATTACAATTCTTAGGAGAATTTGACAGTGCTGTACAAACATTATTACAAGCCTCCGAATTTTTCCCGGAAGAATATGAAATTGAATATCGTTTGGCCGGCTTATACTACATGCTTCATGATACTGAAAAAGGAAAAGTTCACCTTAGCAATGGTTTGCGATTAAACTTTAATAATCATACATTACTAGAAGAATTATTTCCGGTGATCTGGAATCAGAAAGCAATTCGTGAACAGATCGAAAAGTACCAGAAATTAAACGAATAAGCAGTATCCAAATACCATAATTTACTATTATCTTTACGGTTAGTTATTTATTTAATTGACCGTTTTTTTATTATGAAAAAAGCAAAGAAAAGAAGATTCGGGCTACTTGGAAAAAATATCAGCTATTCTTTCTCAAAAAAATATTTTACCGAAAAGTTTGAAAATCTTGAACTAGACAATTACAGTTACGTAAATTTCGACATTGACACAATTGATCGTTTTTCTTCTATCTTATCAGACACAAAAAATCTGAAAGGAATGAATGTCACAATTCCGTATAAAGAAACCGTAATTCCTTTCCTTACTAAACTTTCAGGAAATGCGTCTCTTATCGGCGCTGTAAATACTATCCGGATTACTAAAAAAGGAGAAACCAAAGGATACAATACCGATTTTTACGGTTTTAAAAAGGCTTTGAAACCAATGCTTAAAAAGCATCATAAAAAAGCACTGATTTTAGGAACAGGCGGCGCAAGTAAAGCGATTGCGTATGCCTTACAAAAATTAAAAATAGAATACGATTTTGTTTCCCGGAATGCAACAGAATGCGAATTTTCCTATAGCGAGCTAACCGCTGTTGTTTTTAATGACTATCAGATCATCATCAATACCACTCCGCTAGGCACTTTTCCTAATATAAAAGATTGTCCGGATCTGGACTATTCCTTATTTACCGATAAACACATTGCATTCGACCTTGTTTACAACCCGGAAGAAACCGAATTTTTACATCGGGCCAAATCGCATGGCGCCAAAACCAAAAACGGATATGAAATGCTCGTTTTTCAAGCCGAAAAAGCCTGGGAAATCTGGAACAAAAAATAAAATAGAGACTGTTTTCGGACAGTCTTTTTCATTTCTTTATCCTTACAAAAAGGATTAATAAGTTTATATCAAAATAGCAATAAATTCATATTTACATATCAAAAATACACATTTAATACTAATTTTCTTTTGAATTATCCATTAGCTTTTAGTATCTTTCCACTCAATTAATGTTAAACTTAAGCATTTCAACAATGTTAGAAGAAAAGAATGATAACCTGCCGGAGGCAGACGGACAGGAACAAATTAAAAGTGAAGAAACCGTTCCAACAGCTAATCACTCGGCTATAGAAGCCATCGAAAATTCAAATGCCGAAGAAGGAGAAGATGATTCGATTTCAGAAGGACATGATATCCCGATGCTCAATTATGAAGCCATGTCAATGGAGGAACTGGCTACAGAACTAGACAAACTGGTCTCTAATCAGAAAGTGATGTCCATTCGAAATCACGTAGAAGAAATCAGAAAAGACTTTATGGCCAAATATCATCATTTTATCGATGAGAAAAGAGATGAATACAGCCATGAGAATAACGGAGACACTACCGGCTTTGACTACCACTATCCGTTAAAAAACAAATTCGATAGCACATATAACAAATACAGAGAACTCAAAAATCAACACTTCAAGCTATTACAGAACAATCTAAAACACAATCTGGATGTTCGTCAGGCGATTATTGAGGAGTTAAAGGGGCTGATAGACAATCCGGGAGAAAGTATTCAGGAAACATTAAAAAATGTGAATGAATTACGCGATCGCTGGAAAAATGCAGGACCGATTCCGCGAGACAAATACAATCACGTATGGAATAATTTTCATTTCCATATTGAACGCTTCTATGATCACTTACATTTAGACCGTGAGGCGCGTGATTTAGACTTCAAACACAATCTGGAGCAAAAACAAAAAATCATCGCTCGTGTCGAAGAATTATTAAACGAGAGCGATATCCCTAAAGCATTTCGCGAATTACAATCGTTACATAAAATCTGGAAAGAAGAAATCGGCCCGGTATCCCGTGATCACCGTGAAGAACTATGGAACCGATTCAGCGAGTTAACCAAGCAATTGCACGACAAGCGCGAGGCATTACTTGTAAAAGCCAAAGAGAAAGAAGAAGAGAACCTAGCCAAGAAGAAAGAAATCATTGCGCAAATTGAAGCAATTTCTAATGAAACGATCACAGCACATAGTGCCTGGCAAGGTCAGATTGAAAAAATAGAAAATCTGAGAACCGCATTCTTCCAAACCGGAAAAGTTCCATTGGAAGTAAATGAAGAAACCTGGACCGCTTTTAAAAATGCTGTACGTAATTTTAACGCACAGAAAAATGCCTTCTACAAAGACATTAAAAAAGACCAACAGGACAATCTGAATAAAAAACTGGCATTGGTTGAAAAAGCAAATGCATTAAAAGACAATGAAGATTTTAATGCTACTACTCCAATCATGAAGCAAATTCAGGAAGAATGGAAGAAAATCGGGCATGTCCCGCGCAAATATTCCGACAGTATCTGGAAAGACTTTAAAGATGCCTGCAATCATTATTTCGACAAGCTACACGCTAAACGCAATGAAGCTAACTCGGAAGAAATAGACGCCTTTGAAAAGAAAAAAGACTATCTGGAACAATTAAGAGAATTCCAGCTAACCGGAGAACACAAAGCCGATCTGGACGCCATCAAACAACATATTGAAAACTGGAAGACTTTCGGACGTGTGCCACATGCCAGACGTCATATCGAGGGCAAATTCAACAAGATTCTGGATGCTTTATTCGACAAGTTGAGTTTATCGAAAAAAGAGGCGGAAATGGTTAAATTCAATAATCGACTGGAACAACTGGCCGACAGTGATGACTCCCGAAAACTGGAAAATGAACAAATCTTTATTATGCGTAAGATTGACGAAGTTCAGGGTGAAATCTTCCAATTGGAAAACAACATCCAGTTTATCTCAAATGCCAAGGCCGATAATCCTTTTATTAAAGAAATCAATAAAAACATTGATCGTCATAAAGAAGAATTAAAAACCTGGAAAGAAAAACTAAAACAGATTCGTAGTTTAAAACAACAGGAATAAATAAAAAAGACCGGATATTATGTCCGGTCTTTTTTTATACACACAAAAAAACCGCTTTAAAAGCGGTTTTTAATTTTTTATGATTAGTCGATTTTAAATCGTTTTCTATCATTTTCATTTAAATAGATCTTACGAAGACGTAATGATTTAGGTGTTACCTCTACATATTCATCTTTTTGGATATATTCTAACGCTTCCTCTAATGAGAATTTGATTGCCGGAATAATTCTTGCTTTATCATCAGCTCCGGAAGAACGTACGTTGGTTAATTTTTTCGTTTTAGTTACGTTAACCACCATATCATCACCACGTGAATTCTCACCAATTACCTGACCTTCGTAGATATCTTCGTTCGGATCAACAAAGAACTTACCTCGATCCTGTAATTTATCAATTGAGTAAGGAATTGCTTTTCCGTTCTCCATTGAAATAAGTGATCCGTTGATACGTCCTGCAATCTCACCTTTAAAAGGTTGGTATTCCAGGAATCGGTGTGCCATAATTGCTTCACCGGCAGTCGCTGTTAACAATTGGTTACGCAATCCGATGATTCCACGTGACGGAATGTTGAATTTAACAATCATACGATCCCCTTTCGGCTCCATACTCAACATTTCTCCTTTACGCACCGTTACAAATTCAACTGCACGACCGGAAAGATTTTCAGGTAAATCGATTGTTAATTCCTCAACCGGCTCACACTTAACACCATCAACTTCTTTGATGATTACTTGCGGCTGACCGATTTGAAGCTCATATCCTTCACGACGCATTGTTTCAATTAAAACTGATAAATGTAGTACTCCACGTCCGAAAACCATGAATTTATCAGCACTATCCGTTTCATTAACACGTAACGCTAAGTTTTTCTCTAATTCTTTATTCAATCTGTCTTTAATGTGACGAGAAGTAACAAATTTTCCTTCTTTTCCGAAGAAAGGTGAGTCGTTAATTGTAAACAACATACTCATTGTAGGCTCATCGATAGCAATTGTTGCCAATGCTTCCGGGTTTTCAAAATCAGCAACCGTATCCCCGATTTCAAATCCTTCTAAACCAACAATAGCACAGATATCACCCGCTACCACATGATCAATTTTTCTTCTTCCAATTCCTTCAAAAACGTGTAATTCTTTGATTTTAGATTTGATGATTTTACCATCGCGTTTTACCAAAGACACATTCATTCCTTCTTTTAATTCACCTCTTTGTAAACGTCCGATAGCGATACGTCCAGTAAAGTTAGAGAAGTCCAAAGAAGTAATTAGCATTTGCGGTGTACCTTCCGAAACTTTTGGCGCCGGAATGTGCTCCAATACCATATCTAATAATGGCTCGATGTTTTCTGTCTGATTCTTCCAGTCAGTCGACATCCAGTTATTTTTAGCTGATCCGTAAACGGTTGGGAAATCCAACTGCCACTCTTCAGCCCCTAATTCAAACATTAAGTCAAATACTTTTTCATGAACTTCTTCCGGAGTACAGTTTTCTTTATCCACTTTGTTTACAACCACACATGGTTTTAATCCTAAGTCGATTGCTTTCTGTAATACGAAACGGGTTTGCGGCATCGGACCTTCGAAAGCATCCACAAGCAACAATACACCATCAGCCATATTCAATACACGTTCTACCTCACCACCAAAGTCGGCGTGGCCCGGAGTATCGATAATATTAATCTTCGTTCCTTTGTAGGTTACCGATACGTTTTTAGAGGTAATCGTAATTCCTCTTTCACGTTCCAAATCGTTATTATCAAGGATTAAGTCTCCGGTATTCTCGTTTTCACGGAATAACTGACAATGATACATGATCTTGTCAACCAAAGTTGTTTTACCGTGGTCAACGTGAGCGATAATTGCAATGTTTCTAATAGATGTCATAAAAAAATTTTGAGGGTGCGAAATTACAATTTATTTTTTATATAAACACGCTAATTTTTAAGCAGTTAGCAAAAAATAACAAAATGATAACAACAAAAAAAGCCCTCATCAAAGAGAGCTTGGTATTATATCGTGTTTCAATTAGCGAATTATGCTAATTTAGCTACGTGCTTCGTTAATTTAGATTTCAAGTTAGAAGCTTTGTTATCATGGATAACATTTTTCTTAGCTAACTTGTCAATCATAGAGATAACAGCAGACAATTTAGCTGATGCTTCTGCTTTATCAGTTGCTAAACGTAGAGCTTTAATAGCGTTACGTGTAGTTTTATGTTGGTATCTGTTTAATACTCTTTTCTTTTCGTTGCTTCTGATTCTTTTTAAAGCCGACTTATGATTTGCCATTTTCTTAAAATTGATTAAGTCTTTTTACATTTCTTTTTTTCGTAGTCCGTAGGGGAATCGAACCCCTGTTACCAGGATGAAAACCTGGCGTCCTAACCCCTAGACGAACGGACCATAATTCCAATAAATCAAGTATTAATCACTTAACACTTTTCGTAGTCCGTAGGGGAATCGAACCCCTGTTACCAGGATGAAAACCTGGCGTCCTAACCCCTAGACGAACGGACCGTAATCTCAATAAAAACCGTATTAATCGCTTAATACTTTTTTGTAGTCCGTAGGGGAATCGAACCCCTGTTACCAGGATGAAAACCTGGCGTCCTAACCCCTAGACGAACGGACCTTTATTGCTTTATTGCGGATGCAAAAGTACAACATTTTTTCAATCTCGCAAGAACAACTCTATTTTTTTTTGATTTTTTTTTAGTAGGCTTTCGCAAAAAACACTCTTCCTTTTGAAGGTGAACCAGTTAGCACACACTTCCCTTCTTCCTCTTTTCTATCCAAAGGAATACAACGAATCGTTGCTTTTGTAAGGTCTTTGATTTTTTCTTCGGTTTCAGCTGTTCCGTCCCAATGAGCCGAAACAAATCCCGTTTTATTTTCAAGAACCTCTTTAAACTCCTCAAACGTTTCAACCTCGGTAATATGCGTATCACGATACTCCAACGATCGTTTAAACATCTCCTCCTGGATTGTCTCCAATAAATCCTGAATATATGCCACAACACCCTCTTTAGCCACGACTTCTTTCGTTAACGTGTCTCTTCTGGCGATTTCATATGTACCGTTCTCCAAATCATTAGGACCGATAGCAATACGTACCGGCACTCCTTTTAATTCGTATTCATTGAATTTCCATCCCGGCTTATGCGTCGTTCTGTCATCGTATTTAACCGATATTTTTAATTTACGCAATTGCTTCACTAATTCATTTACCTGCGCTGATATCGCCTCTAATTGCTCATCATTTCTATGAATCGGCACAATCACAACCTGAATCGGTGCTAAATTTGGCGGCAGCACTAATCCGTTATCATCAGAATGCGTCATAACCAAAGCTCCCATCAAACGAGTCGAAACCCCCCATGAAGTTCCCCATACGTGCTCCTGTTTCCCTTCAGCGTTAGAAAATTTCACATCAAACGCTTTAGCAAAATTCTGACCTAAGAAATGTGATGTTCCTGCCTGCAATGCTTTTCCGTCCTGCATCAATGCTTCGATACAATATGTTTCATCTGCACCAGCAAAACGCTCCGTTTCCGTTTTCACTCCTTTTACTACCGGGATCGCCATAAAGTTTTCCGCAAAATCAGCATACACATTCATCATCTGTACTGATTCTTTTAATGCTTCATCTTTAGTAGCATGCGCTGTATGCCCTTCCTGCCACAAAAACTCTGCAGTACGCAAAAATAAACGCGTACGCATTTCCCAACGCACTACATTCGCCCACTGGTTAATCAGTAACGGCAAATCTCTATAGGATTGCACCCATCCTTTATAGGTACTCCATATAATAGCCTCACTGGTAGGGCGAACAATCAGTTCCTCTTCCAGTTTAGCATTCGGGTCTACAATTAATTTACCTTTATTTTCAGGGTCATTTGTTAATCTATAATGAGTTACGATAGCACATTCTTTTGCAAATCCTTCTGCATTTTTCTCTTCTGCCTCAAACATGCTCTTGGGAACAAACAAGGGGAAATATGCATTATGATGTCCTGTCTCTTTAAACATTCTATCTAATTCGGCTTGCATTTTTTCCCAAATAGCATAACCGTATGGCTTGATAACCATACAACCTCTTACCCCTGAATTCTCTGCCAGGTCTGCTTTGACAACCAGTTCATTATACCATTTCGAATAATCCTCTGATCGTTTTGTTAAGTTCTTACTCATTTTGATTAGTTTGGCACAAATATTGTTTTACTTATTTTAACTAAATAGTTTGGCAAAACTAACTATTTTTGTGTTGTCCAACAATAAAAATACCCAGAGATATGAAAACTTATTACCTATCCAGCAGAAAATTATCCATTTACACAGTAATTGGATTCTTCGGACTTGTGGTCTCTTCCTGTGGTTCGTACCAAAACTCGTCTTATTATGATCATGACGGTGTTTACGGTTCAGAAAGACCTAGTAGAGAATACAACAGATACAGCGAACAAAACATGGCGCAAGCCAATAACTACAAAGACTATTTCAGCGACCTTCAAAAAGATGCTAACAACGGTGTTTTTACTGATGTGGACAATTATTCTTCTCAAGGTCAGGATTCTATTTCCAATATAGCAAACCGAAATGAATATGCAGGCACGACCGGTTATGCAGGATGGGGCGACAGTTCCAGCAACATAACCGTTAATGTTTACAACAATGATCCCTGGTACTGGAACAGAGGTTACTGGAATTCCTGGTATTCTCCTTATTACGGATCCGGATGGGGATGGAACAACTACTACTATGGTGGTGGATGGGGTGTTAGTCTCGGATGGGGATGGAACTCCTGGTATGGTCCTAACTGGGGATGGGGCTGGAACAACTGGTATGGTCCCGGATGGGGATGGGGCTATGGCGGCGGCTGGTACAACGGCTATTACCGCAATAACAGAATTTATAATGCCGGACCAAGAGGCGGATCTGCCTACTATAACGGACGTTACAACAACTCTGTATACGGCTACAATTACGGAACCCGAAACTATAACACATCCCGCAGAAACGTTGATTTCAATGCAACCCGAAATTACGGAACCGGAACAAGGGACTACAACAACTATAATAACGGAACACGTAATTACAACAACGGAAACGGAACCCGTAATTATAACAATAACGCCACAAGAGATTACAACAACAATAATTCCGGCACAAGAAATTATAACAATAATAACTCAGGAACCCGTAATTACAATTACAACAATTCCAATAGCGGAACCCGTAGTAACAGTAATTATTCTGCTCCAACCAGAAGTTATAACTCAGGAGGCAGTTTTGGCGGATCCCGTGGCGGCGGAAGCTTCGGCGGTGGCCGATCAGGTGGTGGTGGCCGACGTTAATCAATTCTGTTAAGTTATAAAAGAGACTCTCATGAAAAAATATATATTTTCCGCTATTGCTGCCATGTCGGCAGCATTAGCTTCCGGACAGGAGTTAGCTCCTTCAGACGGATTACGCTATGCAATGGACAATTTAAACGGTACGGCACGTTTTCGCTCAATGAGCGGTGCTTTCGGAGCTGTTGGCGGTGACTTATCCGCTATACATGTGAATCCGGCCGGTGGTGCTATTTTCAACTACAACACTGCTTCTGCGACATTAAGCTTATCCAACACTAAAAATAATTCCCGTTATTTCGGAACTACTACTAACGATCGGGATACTTCATTTGATTTAAACCAGGCCGGTGGTATCTTTGTTTTCCACAATCAGGACCAAAGTAGCGGTTGGACGAAATTTACTTTTGGTATCGCTTATGACAATGCTAATAATTTTGACAACAGTCTTAATTACAGAGGTACCGGAAGACGTTCAATTGATCAATTTTTCTTAAATCAGGCCAATGGGTTACCTGTAGGCGTTATCGACAACAATTATCGATATGATGAACTTGGATTTCAGGATCAACAAGCGTATTTAGCTTACCAGACCTATCTAATCGACACCAGTACTTATCCGTTTGACCCGAACAATCCGAACTATGTTTCCAATGTTCCGCAAACCGGAAGTTATGCGCATCAGAATTATATCTCCACAAACGGCTACAACGGAAAACTGGCTTTTAACTTTGCCAGCAGCTACAAAGACCGCCTTTACATAGGACTTAATCTTAATGCCCATTTTACTGATTACACTAAAAATTCAACGGTTTATGAGTCTAACAACGGCCCGTTAAATACCAATCCGAACTATGCTACCGTTCATCAAATTCAGTTTAATAACGACACACATACTTACGGAAGCGGATTTTCCTTCAACATCGGAGCCATTGCTAAAATTACTGACGAATTACGTTTAGGTGCATCCTATGAATCACCGACATGGTATCGTTTGACAGATGAATTAGCACAAAGTCTTTACACCACCTACACACCCGGAGGAGGCACTACAAGACAACAGGCTTCTTTAAATCCGAATCTGGTTAATGTATATCCGACTTATACTTTACAAACACCGGGTAAATTTACAGGAAGCTTAGCTTATGTTTTTGCTAAAACCGGCTTAATCAGTTTTGATTACGGTGTTAAAGACTATAGCAATATCAAATTTAAACCGAACAATAATTACAATAATTCTTTGAACGACATTTACTCCAATACCTTAACCAGCGCACAGGAATTCAGAGTTGGTGCAGAATACAAAATCAAACAGGTTAGTCTTCGCGGCGGTTACCGTTTTGAAGAAAGCCCGTATAAAGATGAGAAAGTTATAGGTGATTTAAAAGGCTATTCAGCCGGTATCGGATATAACTTCGGAAACGCCCGATTGGACTTTGCTTATTCTTTTTCCGAAAGAGAGATGGATGTTCCTTTATTATCAAGCATGACCGATTCAGCGCGAGTTAACAGTAAGGCAAATGCTTTCACTCTTACCTATACCGTAGGATTCTAAAACATCAACACCCGATAAAAAAGGCTGTTTCCGATAAGAAGCAGCCTTTTTCTTTTCGTTCTTGGGTATCGAATTACAAACAAAAAACAGTAAACTGCAATACAACTCTCAACTATTTACATCTTATTATCATTTCAATTATTACGATATCAACTAAAAATCATAATTTTCAGCAAACGATAGTGATGCTAATTATAAAAAACGTAATTTTGCACTCCAATTTTTCAATTCTATGAGAACCAAGACTTTAAAGAAAAACAAAATCAATGTCATCACTTTAGGTTGTTCTAAAAATGTTTACGATAGCGAAGTCCTGATGGGACAATTAAAAGCCAGCGGGAAAGAAGTACAACATGAAGCACCAAAAAATGACGAGGGTAACATTATTGTAATCAACACTTGCGGATTTATCAATAATGCCAAAGAAGAATCAATTAATACGATTCTGGAATATGTTGACAAAAAAGAACAAGGTATCGTAGATAAGGTTTTTGTAACCGGATGTTTGTCTGAACGCTACCGTCCGGATCTGGAAAAAGAAATTCCGGATGTAGACCGTTATTTCGGAACGACAGAATTACCATTGCTTTTAAAAGCTTTAGGTGCCGATTACAAACATGAACTTTTAGGAGAACGTTTAACCACAACTCCTAAGAATTTTGCGTATTTAAAAATTGCTGAAGGTTGTGATCGTCCGTGTAGTTTTTGTGCGATTCCATTAATGAGAGGAAAACACATCTCACAACCTATAGAAAAACTGGTTAAAGAAGCCGAAGGTTTGGCGGCAAAAGGCGTTAAAGAATTGATTTTAATTGCTCAGGATCTTACTTATTACGGACTTGACCTATACAAAAAAAGAAATTTAGCCGAATTACTGGAAAATCTGGTAAAAGTGGAAGGTATCGAATGGATTCGTTTACACTATGCTTTCCCTTCCGGATTCCCTATGGATGTATTGGATTTAATGAAGCGTGAGCCGAAAATCTGTAACTATATTGATATTCCGTTACAACATATTTCCGATAATATTTTAAAATCGATGCGTCGTGGTACAACATATGAAAAAACGACACGTCTGTTAAAAGATTTCCGTGAAGCGGTTCCGGGTATGGCTATCCGAACTACACTAATTGTAGGATATCCGGGTGAAACTGAAGAAGATTTCCAAATCCTGAAAAACTGGGTTGAGGAAATGCGTTTTGAACGTTTGGGTTGTTTTGCGTATTCGCATGAAGAAAACACACATGCCTATACTTTAGAAGATAATGTTCCGGAAGAAGTAAAACAACAACGTGCAGCTGAAATTATGGATATTCAGGCTCAAATTTCATGGGATCTGAACCAGGAAAAGATCGGACAGACTTTCCGTTGTATTATTGATCGTAAAGAAGGTGGTTATTTTATCGGACGTACCGAATTTGACAGCCCGGATGTAGACAATGAAGTTTTAATTGATGCTACGCAATACTACTTAAAAACCGGTGATTTTGCCACAATTAAAATTATTGATGCTACTGAATTTGACTTATACGGAGAACCGGTACAAGCATAAAAATTAAAAAAAAGACCTGACAGATTTTCAAAACGTGTCAGGTCTTTTTTTATTGCTTCACTATTTTACTCCAGCTTTTATTTCCTTCTGCTGTTGTTACCGAAACCAGATAGACACCGCTTGATAAACGACTACAATCCAATGTAGCCATAGTAGTATTTGTTTTTTCTGTTCCAATCAAAACACCGCTAAGCGTATACATTTCAATGGTGTTAATTGTTTGATTCGGCACCGTCATATAAAGCATATTGGTAACCGGATTCGGATAAACAGACAAAGCTTTCTTATCGTGTTCCTCTACACCTAAAACCTGATTATTTCGATATAATTTAGCCACTGCCGTCGTTCCCGTGCCGATACCTGTAATCAAAACATCCTGATCACCGTCATTATCCACGTCAGCAAATACAATATTTCCGGTAGAATGAGAAGTAAACGGCATATCCGGTATTCTTATAAAACCTCCCGTTCCGTCATTCAGGTATAAATTTGCTTCCTGTATATTATTTCCCTGAATTGTTTCCGAATATTTACGTCCCATGGAAAGAATATCCTGAAAACCGTCATTATTTACATCCGCAAAAGCGATCGCCAGATAATCCCCTATTCCAATAAAAGGCATTCCGGTTGCCATCGTAAAATTAGCATTCCCATCATTATAATACAATTCCATACGAAATCCGATTGCCGGATTACCACCGCTTGTTTGTATACTTCCGGCTACTAACAAATCCTGATCTCCATCATTATCAACATCGGCTACTGCTACTTTCCCTAAAATCGCCGTTATATTCGGCATGGGATGATGTGTAAAAACACCACCTCCCTGATTTAGAAAAATACGAACATTAACACCCGTTGCAGTTAATGATGTTTTTGACGATGTAACAATATCCTTCCGGCCATCACCGTTTAAATCGGCTACAACTACAGAAGCCAGATACATCCCATACGATTCCAATCCGCTCTGAAGATTACGTGTGAACACACCGGTTCCGTCATTAACGTATAATGCCATTGCAAAATTATTACTGCTGTACATACCGGTTACCAGAATATCCATATCGCCGTCATTATCAAAATCGGCCATATTTAAATCGCCATTCATTGTTCCGAGAAAATTTGAATTCGGTGACAAGCTATAGTTTCCTGTTCCGTCATTTAGATATAACTTTGTTTCAGGAGCACCGGAACTTCCGCCCACAATCAAATCCGGAAATCCATCCCCGTTAACATCTCCGAAAGCAGCTCCTCCTTCACGTCTTTTTATAAAAGTCTCACCGTCAAAAAGTGTAAAATTGCCCGTTCCGTCATTTTTATACAAACGGCTACTCGCTGCATTCGGACTCCCGCCCATTGCAAATAAGTCCAGATCGCCATCGCCGTCAACATCTGCAAATTTACAGGTACTGTATTGAACCGGAATAATCCCGGAATTCGGGACTAGTGTAAAATTTTGAGTAAAGGCACTCAAAGAACCTAATAGAGTAAAAGTAAGTAGTGTTTTTTTCATATATAGTTTTGGTTAGTAATTGCTACTTTAAAGCTAAGAGCCATCCAGAACCGGTATTTTGCTTCTAAAAAGTACTTTCATTTACACCACCAACCGTAACAAAATTTAAAAACAACGAGGCCCCTGCTTTCAAATGTAAATAAAAATCATTTCAAACCATTTATATTCATTATTTTAACAACAAAACCACTATCATTATAACAATAAAAGTCATTTTACAAACAAATACACAAAAAACGTTATTTTTTTTCACTGCTAAGAGACAAAATAAAAAGATTGCATTGCACCCATAAAAAAAACCGCCCCAGGAATCCTGAGGCGGTTTTCGCATTTCAATCTAATAATTATGAACTAAATAACTGTTCCTTTGAATACAAGCACTTTCGGAGCTTCTTCTGCATTAGTTGTTACGGTTACCGTTTTGGTAAACACGCCTTTTGCAGCAGCATTGAAAGTTGCGGTGATTTTCGCATTTCCGTTTGGTGCGATCGGGGTTTTAGTATAATCTGTAGCAGTACATCCGCAAGATGCTTTAACATTAGTGATGATCACTGCTGTTTTACCCGTATTTTTAAATTCGAAATCGATTTTTGCCGGTTTTCCTTGTGGAATTTCTCCTAAATCGATAGTTTCACTTTTCCATTGAATCGGTGATGTTGCGTTTGTATTAACAACTACCGTTTCATTTGTTTTTACAGGATTTCCTGTGAATGACATTAATCCTAATGCTAATGCTAAAACTGAAAGTTTGATCATTTTCATAATTTCGTAGTTTATATTATTATTTTTTTGTTGGTTCTTGTTGTACAGTCCAAAAGTATTCCAGACGTTTCAAGATCGATGTTAACCGTTTTTAAAAGTTTGTTAATGACTTGTTAACAGTGCAAAAAAAGCTTTTTTTTCAGTAATATTACAGTAATCAACAGTATTAATTTTGAAGATCAACCGACTCAACAGTATCATTATTCTGGGCCTGATTGCCATTGTGGGCATTATTATCGCACAATTACTCTGGACCAAAGAGGCCTTTAACCTGGAAGAGAAGAAATTCACCCAGAAAGTTCATATTGCTTTACTGGAAGTAGCTAAAAAACTATACGAAGGTAAAAACCACGAACTTCCCGCTAATAGTCCGATTAACAAAGTTTCGAATGACTACTATATTGTAAATGTTGATAATGATTTTGAACCGGAAATTCTTGAATACTATCTAAAAACAGTCTTTAAAAAGTTTAATATCACTACCGATTTCGAATACGCCATGTACAATTGCGAAAGTGATGAGATGGTGTACGGAAATTATGTTGCTATCAGCGATACTTCTAAAAAAGAGAATTCGGTGTATTTCCCGAAACATAAAAATCTGGTCTATTATTTTGCAGTTCGTTTTCCAAATGAAACGTCTTACCTCTTTAGTTCGTTAAAGTTCTGGTTTATGCTTTCATTTGCCTTGGTTGTTATCCTTATTGTCTATGTATATTCCATTTTTACGTTATTACAACAAAAGAAATATTCGGAATTACAACGTGATTTTATCAACAATATGACGCATGAGTTTAAAACACCACTATCTTCTATTCTGATTGCTTCTAACTATCTCAGTAAACAGGAACCGATTCGAAATGATCCGAAGCTCGACAAATATGCTTCCATTATTATTGACCAGAGTAAAAAACTCAACCATCATATTGAAAAGATTCTGAATATTGCTAAATCGGATGATACACCGCTAAAACTGCAAAAAAAAGAGATTTTACTCAATGCGGTATTACAGGATGTTACCGAAAACATTCAGCTTCGTTATCCGGAAGTACGTATTAACGTCGAAAATCCGGATAAATCGCTTCAGATTTACGGGGACGAATTTCATTTTACAAATATTGTTTACAATTTGATTGACAATGCGGTTAAATATTGTAATACAACGCCTGAAATCCAGGTTAAGGTTACTAAAGAACCCGGACGTGTACGATTGATGTTTACTGATAACGGGATTGGTATTTCACAAAAAAATATTTCCTTTATATTTGACAAGTTCTATCGGATTCCGGGTAAAAAAAGTAATGAGGTAAACGGTTTCGGATTGGGACTGTATTATGTAAATAAGATTTGCAAACTGCATAACTGGAAAATATCCACCAAGAGTCACCTGGAAAAAGGAACAACCATAACGCTATTAATACCCGAAAAATAATGTCGAAATACAAAATTCTATATGCTGAAGACGATGAAACACTGGCTTTTCTGACCAAAGATAATCTGGAACTGAACGGCTACGAGGTTTTCCATTGCCCGAACGGAGAAAATTGTCTCGAACTGTTTAAAACCGGCTCGTTTGACATTTGTATTTTGGATATCATGATGCCTAAAATAGATGGCTTTGAACTGGCTACAGCGATTCGCGAAATTGACACTGAGATTCCCATCATCTTTTTATCGGCCAAAACGTTAAAAGAAGACCGGATTAAAGGACTGCGTTTAGGGGCCGATGATTACCTGGTCAAACCTTTTAGCATCGAGGAATTATTACTTAAAATTGAAATTTTCCTGAAGCGCTCCCAAAAGAAAACGGCTCCGGAAAAAAGCGGTTATATCGTAGGGACTTTCCGGTTTGATGCTGAAAATTACGTATTGGTTAAAGGCGATAAAAAAACAGTATTAACGCAGAGAGAATCCGAATTACTAAAATTATTTCTGGACAATAAAAACACCGTCCTGAAACGGGAACAAATTCTAACCTCTTTATGGGGTGACGATGATTATTTTATGGGGCGAAGCCTTGATGTCTTTATTTCCAGACTCCGAAAATTATTGTCGGAAGAAACCGGCATACAAATAGAAAATCTGCACGGCATCGGTTTTAAATTTACTATAAAAGAGTAATTTCTTTCGGGTTACAACACCAAAAGGCCGGAACTTCGCAATGTATTGATTGGTTTCGAATACCAAAACAGTTCAAAATCTTCCCGATCCTCATTCTCGTAATCCGATTTAACCTCATTAAATGTCAAAGTCTTGTTTTGTGCAACCGCCATTTTAGGTAAAGCCGATATAAGCCATTCCGCATCTTCTTTGTTCACCTGAATAACAAAGCTTTCTTTTTTATCGTGGAATGTCAAACTGGCCATTTCAAATTGCCTTCCTTTTTTATTTTTGGTAAAATAGGATACTGTTGGTTTTCCTCCTATCCAAACCACCTTTGCCGTCGGTTTAATCATAAAAGTATCGTCGTCCTGCAAAGCATTATAAATATAATCTGATGTTACTTTTGTACGTGGTATTTTAAAATCAAACCAATCCTGCAACGGATAATCAAAGCAGATTCCATGCATATAATTGAACAGTGATTTCTTTAAGCCAAAACTAAACTTATCATGATCCGTTCCGGTTTTATCAATATGGATGATATCGTTATTTGCGAATGCACCGATCGTTTCCGTTTCTTTTTGCACACCGAATTTTTCAGGGTACATCCCAACCGGACTATGCGCTGTCATCGCAAACTGATGCCAGAATCCCGATTGTAAAATGCCCAACTCAAATAATTGTCGTACCATTTCCAGACTATCGATAGTTTCCTGAGCCGTTTGTGTCGGAAAACCATACATCAGATACGCATGGACCATAATTCCCGCTTCAGTAAAATTCCGGTTAACGCGAGCCACCTGCGCTACAGTTACGCCTTTCTGAATCAATTCCAGTAAACGATCTGAAGCCACTTCCAATCCTCCGGAAACCGCAATACATCCGGAAGCTTTTAGCAACAAACATAAATCTTTGGTAAAGCTTTTTTCAAAACGAATATTCGTCCACCAGGTTACAGCCAGTTTCCGTTTTAAAATTTCCAATGCAACTGCCCGCATTAAGGCAGGAGGTGCAGCTTCATCAACAAAATGAAAGCCATTTTGCCCGGTTTGCGTAATTAGCTCTTCCATTCGGTCCACTAACATCTTAGCCGCTATCGGTTCGTAAACTTTGATATAATCCAACGAGATATCGCAAAAAGTACATTTCCCCCAATAACAACCGTGCGCCATTGTAAGCTTGTTCCAACGCCCGTCACTCCACATACGATGCATCGGGTTTACAATTTCGATCACCGAAATATATTGATCCAGCAATAAATCGGTGTAATCCGGTGTTCCGACTTCCGACTGTTTATAGTCCCGACAAGCCGGATTATTATAATAAACAACCTTATTATCTTCTAAAATAAAGGTTCTTTTTAATTCTTCTTTACTCAATTTTCCCGCTACATAAGCAATCATATTCTCAACCGGCGCTTCTCCGTCATCTAATGTGATAAAATCGAAAAATTCCATTACCCGTACATCACTTAATGATCGTAATTCAGTATTCGGAAAACCGCCACCCATCGCAACCTTAATATTCGGATGGTGTTTTTTAATCCATTGTGCGCAACGGAAAGCACTGTATAAATTGCCCGGAAAAGGAACCGAAAAAGCTACAATTTCAGGATTTAGAACCGACAATCGTTCTGCTAATAACTGCAAGGTTATTTGATCGATATACGTATATTCCTGTTGCAGATGATTGTATAATTCATCAAAAGAATTCGCTGATCGTCCTAATCGTTCTGCATAACGGCTAAAGCCAAAATTCGGGTCGATACATTCTACAATCAGATCTGAAATATCTTCCAGATAAAGCGTAGCCAAATGTTTCGCCTTATCCTGCGTTCCCATAGTACCAAAAGCCCAGTCCAATTCTTCCAGCTGTGCAAAACGAGAGGCTTCCGGTAAAAAATCTTCCTGACAAATCAAATGTGCCAGAGTCGGATTTTTCCCCTGAAGAAACAAAATAACCGGATCAATCGTTTTGATGTATTCGTCCTGCAAGGCTATAATACGCTGACTATTATCCGTCCATTCCGTTGTCTGACTTTCGATTTCAGCAAACATTTCAATTAATCCCTTTTTCGAGAACAATTTTAAGATGACCTCAATGCCCAAATCCGCCTGAAAGGAGCTTATATTTTTGGTATTCAGGAATCCCTTTACGTAGGCCGTACCCGGATATGGAGTATTCAGCTGTGTAAAAGGCGGTGTAATCAGAAAAATGGTTGTCGGCTTCATTGGCTATACATCATTGAGACTGCAAAAATATCATTAAAATGTGAATTCTTTCTATAATAAACTATATTTGCCCCTTTTAGCACTTATAATCCATGGCCTTTATTACAAAAACTTGCATTCGATATTTTCTATTACTTTTATTTTTCCCATCATTTATACTATTAGCACAAAACAAGTCGGAAACAAGCGGTTTTAAAGAAAATGTAGGTCAGATTGTAGATCAAAAAGGAACTGCAAACAATGCGGTTGCCTATTTATTACACACCAGAGGCTTAAACGTACAACTAAAAAAACAAGGATTTTCATACGATCTCTATGATATCAAAACGGTTCCTTTAACAAAAGAGGATGCGCTCTTCTTTCCGGAACATCCAACGATAACAAAACCGAAAACATCTTCTCAATATTCTTTTCACAGGGTAGACATCAACTTTCTGAATGCCAATCCAAATGTAGCGCTTATCGGGAAAGAAAAATCAGATGACTATGAAAATTATTACACCAGCTCGATAAACACACCGGTTGCAAAAGTTTATACCTATCAAAAAGTAGTGTATCAGGAATTGTATCCGAATATTGATCTTTTGTTTTTTATACCGGATGATCACTCAAAAGCAGTTGAATACAATTTCATTTTAAAACCCGGAGCACGATTGTCGGACATACAATTTGAGGTTAAAGGGGCCAAAACGGATTTGGAAGACAATAAGATCAAAATGCGCGTTCGCTTCGGATCGATGGAGGAAGTGATGCCTGCCAGTTGGATCGAAGACAATCAAAAAAACAGAAAAGAGATTGCCATTCAGTATAAAAAAATCAAAAAAAACACCTATGGCTTTGCCGGTCCTGCCGGTTACAATGATAAAACAATTGTTATCGACCCGGTTCCGATTCGTCTATGGGGTACTTATTATGGTGGAAGCGGTAGTGAAAACATAAACGATATCATCACTGATAACTTAAATAACATTTATATAAGCGGGATTACTTCCAGCCCAAACAATATCGCTACAGCCGGATCTTACCAGCCGGATCTTACCACAGGTTTTAATGGCTTTATTGCCAAATTCGATCCTAATGGCAACCGAATTTGGGCGACATATCATACTGCTTTTCCAATTGTCTTGTGTACCGACAAAGACTACAATGTTTATTTTGCCGGAGATACGACCACACCAGTAGCACAACTAACCACACCAGGATGCCATCAACCGAACAAGGATATCCACAGGGATGCCTATGTTGTTAAATTAAATACGAACGGGCTCAGAGAATGGGGAACCTATTATGGTGGAAATTTTAACGATTCTGCTCGCGGGATCATTGCTGACAATGCAAATAATGTTTATCTGTGTGGCCAAACCGATAGTGGTACCGGTATTGCTACAGCCGGATCTCATAAGCCGAATATCGATGCTGCCAACAGCACCACGGATGCTTTTCTTGTAAAATTCTCAACACAGGGAGTCCGAATCTGGGGAACTTATTATGGTGGTACCGGAGCCGAGAGTTTTAACTCTTGTCTCATCTCAGACGACAATTTTTTATACGCCGTTGGCGGCTCCTGGAGTAATAATAATATTGCAACACCTGGTGCTTATCAGACTAGCCTAAATGGAGGTAGCGACAATATCATTATTAAATTCGGATTGGATGGACAGCGTATATGGGGAACCTATTTAGGCAGTACTGCTAATGATAACATTCATTTTGGAAAGTTAAAAGGTACAGCAATCTATCTGGTTGGAAAAACAATGGGGCAATCCGGAATCGGAACGCCCGGTACTTTTTTTGAGACGTTCCAGCTTATTCCTAATATAATGCCTTCTATTATTGAGAGTAGTTATATCATAAAATTTGATGTTGCAACCCAAGAAAAGGTATGGGGAACGTATTTTCCTGATATGATAATGGGGCTTTCTGCTAATCAAAATCAGGATGTTTATTTTTCCGGTTATACAAAAATAAGCACCGGAATCACAACTCCTGATGCCTATATGCCAACTAAAATCAATGCCAGCTACAATTCTACAGTCTATCTGGTTAAACTGAACAGTTCAGGTCAGCGGGAATGGGGTACCTATTATGGCGGAGAAATTAGCGATCAGATGGGATTAACAGCTGTTGACAGTTCTAATGATATTATTTTGTATGGCACTTCTGTCAGCAGAACTGGTATTGCTACAACAGGGTCACATCAACCGGATTTTGCTTCTGTTCCCACTGGAAATACAATCGGCGCTGATACTTTTTTAGTTAAATTTAAAGACTGCCATTCGGCTACAACAGCTAGCAGTAATTCCCCGGTTTGCATTAACGGTAATTTGGAATTAACTGCCAGTGGAGGAACAAATTATCAATGGTCTGGTCCTAACGGTTTTTCCTCTACACTTCAAAATCCGACAATTCAGAATGTAACAGCTTTACATAACGGACAATATAGTTGTGTTATAACCGGTACCGGTGGATGCGACAATACCATTACACTAAATGTAACGGTAGGTAATGCCGCTATTCCCACACCTTCCCTGTTGAATTTACCGGCAATTAATGGCGATTGTAACACTGTCATCACAACAATTCCTACGGCACAGGATAACTGTAGCGGACTGATACAAGGTATTACAACAGATCCGTTAACATATACGATTCCCGGTTCCTATACTATAACCTGGCATTATGGAAGCGGAACAAACAGTATTACCCAGACACAAAATGTAAACATTACCGCCACTCCGGAACCTACAGCCAGTAATCCACAATCATTCTGTATCCAACAAAATGCTACTATTGCCGATATTACAATTAGCGGTCAGAATATTCTCTGGTACGACAATCTTAACGGAAATATAGTAAATACCGGTACGCTATTACAGGACAACACTACTTATTATGCCTCACAAACCCTTAATAATTGTGAAAGCTCGTTAATTCCAATCACGGTAAGTCTGGTTACAACTCCATTACCAAACGCGACTACTTCGCAGATACTTTGCGATAATCAAAATGCTACTTTAGCCGATATCCAAATAACAGGAAACTCTATCAAATGGTATGATAGTAGCACAGGAAACACAATACTACCTGCAACAACAATAATACAGAACAATACTACCTATTTCGCAACTCAAACGATAAATGGATGTGAAGGCCCTCGAATAGGAATACACGTCACGTTAACCCATACTGTTAATGCACAGGATTATGCTACTTATATTTGTGATGATCAAAATAATAACACGGAACTAGTCGATCTTACTTCTTTTAATACCAATATCGTATCGGACACTTCTATTAACTTTTCGTATTACACAACGCTTTCCGGTGCCGAAAACCAAAGTGATAATGCATCAATAAATAATTACACCAATTATGGGCTGACAATGGGTTCCAATATCGTTTATGTTCGTGCTCAGGCTGCTAACGGTTGTTATCAGGTTGTACGTTTAACACTAACACTGGTCAATCCGCCACGTATCGAAATTCCCGATGTTATGGCAATCTGTTCCAATAACACGATTATTCTTAATGCAAGTGGTAATTACAGTAGCTATCTATGGTCTACCGGTGCGACTACTTCATCTATTACAGTGAGCCAACCTGGAAATTATACCGTTACCGTTACGCAAAACCATGGAATGGTGAGTTGTTCGACGACTAAAAATATTAGTGTGGTAACATCCAACGCTCCGGTTATTAGAAATATCGTGACAACCGACTGGACCGAAAATGAAAATACAATATCAGTAATTCTTACCGGCGGTAGCATTGGTAACTACGAATATTCATTGGACGGCATACATTTCCAAAACAGTAATAGCTTTACCAACCTGAGTAGTGGGAATTATACCGTTTATATAAAAGATAAAAACGATTGCGGGCAAACCACTAAAGATGTTTTTCTACTCAATTATCCCAAATTCTTTAGTCCAAACGGAGATGGCCATAATGACAGATGGCGAATTAAATTCTCAAATTATGAAAAAGGATTAACCGTACGAATCTTTGATCGATTTGGTAAGTTTATCAAAGAGCTTAAGCATAATGATTCCGGTTGGGATGGCACCTATAATGGAGCGCCACTTCCCGCTACCGATTACTGGTTTGTCGTAATACGAAAAGACGGAAAAGAGCACAGAGGTCATTTTTCGTTAATCCGTTAAAAAGAAAACGTATAGTGTGCCACTATACGTTTTCTTTTTGAATACTGTTCAGCTTATCCACATATAATATTGTCTCATCGCTATCGCGGTCGGCTTCAAACATCGGACTAAATTTTGCACCATAAACAATTTCACGTAAGGTATAAGAAGTACGCTTTACTACTGTGGCACTAAACATATCGTCAAACACCTTTACAAAAACCAGGATTTCCCCTTTCTGTTTGGCATAATCTTCTTCCGTAAAGGTAAATAACGGACTATTTTCTGTGATCGGATGCACTAGTGTCCAACTCAGTGCCAACATATTAATTTTCTCCAATTCCAGATCGAGTGTAAAAAACTTATTGATTTTTTTGCCGTCTTCTTCCAGGCTTAATCCAATTGTTGCCTTAGCTTCAGCTTCCATTAGGTTGGTGTTCTTATAAGGCGTCATTCGCAGCATCAGGGCTTTACCGTCTTTATACGGTGCGATAACTGCATTTTGCGAAAAACGTATCAAGGCTTTCGGTTTACTAAATCTTCCGTAAAACAAACCGGTCGCAATGGCAAAACTCAACAATCCGAATAAGGCTTCAACCGACGCAACAAAACTGGTCATAAAACCGGTCGGACTAATATGTCCGTAACCTACAGTCGTAAAAGTCTGCGCACTGAAAAAAAACGCCTGTCCGAACTGATCAACTGCCGTAACAGCAGTGATTCCCTGTAAATGTTCCACTCCGATCAGAAAGTAAATACAGGCAAAAAGAAAGTTGACAATTAAATAAAAGGCGAAGATGATAAACATGAATTTCCATCGCGGTACATCGATCATCGCATGATACCAGCTAATCCGTTCAGTAATTCCGACTCCTACTTTCCGTACATTGGCATTTCCGTCTTTATTGACAAAACGTCCGCCATAAATAGACGCATTGCTTCCGAAACCTGTATTTTCATCGGCCTTAGCCCTCGAACTAATTCGTTTTAAGAATGCCATTGTACTTTTTTAAGTAAAGCTACTAAAAAAACAGCTTCCATTTTACTACATATTTACGGTGTTCTATCAATAAAAAAGCCCCGGATTTACCGAGGCTTTGTTTGTATAGTGTCCTGTTATTTACTCAGGTACATTTTTCTTCTGGAGTACAATTCGTAGAACTGATCGTCTTTCAGGTCATCAATAAACAAGATGCTTTCTCCTGTTGATTTCATTTCAGGACCTAAAGCTTTGTTTACGTTTTTAAACTTACTGAATGAGAATACCGGTTGTTTGATTGCATATCCGTTTAATTGCGGGTTAAAATCAAAATCCGTTACTTTATTTTCACCCAACATTACTTTTGTTGCGTAGTTTACATAAGGTTCTCCGTACGCTTTTGCGATAAACGGCACCGTACGCGATGCTCTCGGATTCGCTTCAATGATATAAACCGTATCGTCTTTAATCGCAAACTGGATATTGATAAGTCCTACCGTTTTTAAAGCTAAAGCTATTTTTTTCGTATGATCTTTAATTTGCTGCATTACAAACTCACCCAAATTGAACGGCGGTAATGTTGCATTACTGTCACCCGAGTGAATTCCACAAGGTTCGATATGTTCCATAATACCGATAATGTATACATTTTCACCATCACAGATTGCATCCGCTTCCGCTTCAATCGCTCCGTCAAGATAATGATCCAGTAATAATTTATTATTCGGTATTTTACGTAACAAATCCACTACGTGTTCTTCCAGCTCTTGTTTGTTGATCACGATTTTCATCCCTTGTCCGCCCAATACATATGATGGTCGAACCAATAACGGGAAGTCCAGTTGATCAGCCAGTTTCGATGCTTCTTCAGCACTTTCAGCTACTCCGAATTTCGGGAACGGAATTTTTAATTCTTCCAATAATTCCGAGAAACGCCCCCTGTCTTCCGCCAAATCCAAAGCATCAAAGCTTGTACCGATAATCTTAACTCCGTATTTCGATAGTTTTTCAGCTAATTTCAATGCAGTCTGTCCGCCTAACTGTACAATAACCCCTTCCGGTTTTTCATGACGGATGATATCGTAAATATGTTCCCAGAAAACCGGTTCAAAATACAATTTATCCGCTGTATCAAAATCAGTTGATACCGTTTCCGGGTTACAGTTGATCATTATGGTTTCGTAACCGCATTCAGCCGCAGCCAATACACCGTGAACACAAGAATAATCAAACTCGATTCCTTGTCCGATACGGTTTGGTCCGGAACCTAAAACGATTACTTTTTTGCGATCGGTTACTACACTTTCATTATCCACATAACGAGTACCGTCTGCTTTTTCGATTTCGGCTTCGAAAGTAGAGTAATAATAAGGTGTCTTCGCTTTAAACTCAGCCGCACAGGTATCTACTAATTTGTAAACCCTTTTTACGCCTAAATCTTCGCGTAGTTTATAGATCTGACTTTCCAGACATCCCAACATATGAGCAATCTGTCTGTCGGCAAATCCTTTTTGTTTTGCTTCCAGCAATAATTCTTTAGTTAATGTATCGATATTGTGTTTGGAAATTTCTTTTTCCAAAGCATATAGTTCTTCATATTGTTTTAAGAACCACATATCGATTTTCGTAATTTCATGGATACGGCTCAACGGAATTCCCATTGCAATTGCATCATAGATTACAAATACGCGATCCCAGCTGGCATACGTCAACTTATCTATGATCTGATCATAATTTGTATATCCTTTTCCGTCGGCTCCTAGTCCGTTACGTTTGATTTCCAATGATTGCGTGGCTTTGTGTAATGCTTCCTGAAACGAACGTCCGATTCCCATTACTTCTCCAACAGATTTCATTTGTAAACCTAAAGTTCTGTCGGCTCCTTCAAATTTATCGAAGTTCCAACGCGGTATTTTTACGATTACATAATCCAATGTCGGTTCGAATAAAGCCGAAGTTGATTTGGTAATTTGATTTTGCAGTTCATCCAAACTATATCCTAAAGCCAGTTTAGTAGCGATTTTAGCAATCGGATATCCGGTTGCTTTTGATGCCAAAGCTGAAGAACGCGATACACGAGGATTGATTTCAATTGCTACAATATCTTCTTTTTCATCCGGCGAAACGGCAAACTGAACGTTACATCCGCCGGCAAAGTTACCGATACTACGCATCATCAGGATCGCCATATCCCGCATTCTCTGGAATGTTCTGTCTGATAACGTCATTGCCGGAGCAACCGTAATACTATCTCCTGTATGGATTCCCATCGGGTCCATATTTTCGATTGTACAGATGATGACTACGTTGTCGTTTTTATCGCGTAACAATTCCAATTCATATTCTTTCCATCCCAGTAGCGCTTTATCGATCAACACTTCATGAATTGGCGATGCTTCCAGACCTCTGGTTAGTAAATCGTCAAAATCTTCTTTTTTATGTACGAAAGCAGCTCCGGTTCCACCTAAAGTAAACGAAGGTCGGATTACCAAAGGAAAGCCGAATTCCTGAGCAATTTCTTTCCCTTTAAGGAAGGAATTAGCTGTTTTAGCCGGTGCTACCGGAATTTCGATTTTAGCTAATAATTGTTTGAATTGTTCCCGGTCTTCCGTTACATTAATGGCATTTACATCAACACCGATCAAACGTACGTTAAAATCCTGCCAGATTCCTTTTTCATCTGCTTCCAAACACAGGTTTAGTGCAGTTTGCCCACCCATTGTCGGCAAAACAGCGTCAATTTGCGGGTGTGCTTTTAGGATTTCTATAATGGATTTTGTTGTTAACGGTTTTAAATAAATATGATCCGCCATGGAAGGATCCGTCATGATGGTCGCCGGATTGGAGTTGATCAAGATAACTTCAATTCCTTCTTCACGAAGTGATCGAGCGGATTGCGATCCGGAGTAGTCAAACTCACAGGCCTGTCCGATTACGATAGGCCCCGAACCGATAATTAAAACCGATTTTATTGAATTGTCTTTAGGCATTGTGTTGTGTTGTATGTAGTTATTTTATTTTTAACGAAAAGATATAAAAAAAGGCGTTACCTTAAATAAGTAACACCTCTATTTATGATTTTAAAAATCATTATTTTTTATGTCTTGGTTCTGATGAAACCGTTAACTTATGTCTTCCTTTAGCTCTTCTACGTGCTAATACTTTTCTTCCGTTAGCAGAAGCCATTCTTTCCATGAAACCGTGCTTGTTTCTTCTTTTTCTTTTTGATGGTTGAAACGTTCTCTTACTCATTGCTTTTATCTTTAAATCGTGTTTTTAAATAGGATCAGCTTTGAATTATCTCGCTTCAAAACCGAGTGCAAATATACAAAGACTTTTATTTCTGGCAAGTCCTTTTAAAAAAATATTTTTATTTCTGTTAACTGCTTTGCTCTTTAGCGATTAACGTCGTGGGAATTCCTTTAAAAAACGGGCTTTACGAAACTTAATTTCGCCCGATCATTTCATTTTATTACATTTGCAAACCTAAAACAAAAACAATTATGTTTCACAGAAATATCAAACTAATTATAGCCGCTATCATCATTGCATTGGGAATCTGGCAATTTACCGAGAGTAATATCGGGAACGGAATCTTCTTATTATTACTTTCGTCAATCTTTATCTTATTATACTTTAAAAACGAGTTTATTTTACTTGCTTTTTTAAAGCTTAGAAAACAGGATTTCCCGGGTGCTCAAAAATGGCTTGCTTATATTAAAAATCCGGATACGGCTTTGGTTCGAAAACAACAGGGATACTACAACTACCTGAATGGTCTTATGGTTTCCCAAACCAATTTATCGGCTGCCGAGAAATATTTCAAGAAAGCAATTGAATTAGGATTAAACATGGATCAGGATCTGGCTTTAGCCAAACTAAACCTGGCCGGAATTGCTATGACACGCAGAAGAAAATTAGAAGCTACGAACTTATTAAACGAGGCTAAAAAACTGGACAAGCAGAATATGCTTAAAGATCAAATCAAGATGATGAAAGATCAAATGAAGAAAATGTAATCAAAAACACTGATATTCAATTAAAAACGCCTTTTTTAGAGGCGTTTTTTTTTATCTTTGTAACGCAACCGAAATGCGTTTATCGCATCTTATAATAAAGAATGTTTACCTCCAACAAGTACCACCTAAATGTATTTGCCTATGAGAAACATCTACTTTATAATTGTTTGTATCTTTCTATCTTCTACAGTTACTGCTCAAGATAACACTACCCTTTTGTTTTCATACACCTTACACCGGAATTTAAAGTCCTATTCCAAACAATCGGATCTGGCTTATCAAACCGGTGATACCGAACGCGGTCATTTTCTCTTTGATTCTCTTGTTCAAAACCAACTTGTAGGAACGCTATTTGACGATTTCAATTTAAAACGCTATCATAAAAACAGATTACGCCTCAGCACCGTTAGCAAACCGGTTTTTCTGATCACATATGCTTCCTGGTGCGTTCCTGGAAAAGGTGAAATTCCGGCCTTAAACAAACTCGCCCGACAATACGGAAAGGACGTACAGTTTATTGTATTGTACTGGGATCGAAAAGCCAACATCAAAAAGCTATCTAAAAAATTCGACAGTCGGATTATGATTTGCTACGCACACGAAACCTACAACAGAGACGCGTATCTCGTATCAACATTAAAACACAGTCTCGGTTTTCCGCTTACCTATTTACTGGATGAAAAGCGAAATGTAGTTAGCATCAAACGCGGTATTATCAAGCCGGATCAAAAAATCACGTATGCCAAAGCAGTCGACGCTAACTACACCTCTTTCAAAGAGCACCTCAATTGCCTTTTGATCAACAAAATCAACGACTCTTCACAAAGATTAGCCAAACACTAGCGTTTATACCCTTCCAAAGGAATATCGATCACATAGGTTTTATTAGGTGTTACTACTAATTTCTTATCGCGCAACCACGGATTATGAACTTTTAAAATCTTATAATTAATTCCCTGATCTAATGCAAAAGTCGCCAGATCATCAATATTAGCGGTTATTTCGACTTTTCGTACCGGAATTTGCTGATACAACACCTCTTTCGGTAAATCATAACCATATTTCACCTGATTCGTCATAATTTCTTTTAAGGCCAGAATGCGGAATACATAACGGGCCGTTTCATCATTCAACAACAAATCATAATAATCACTCACTTTCTGACTTTCAATCTGCTTGTTAACACCGTTCATTCCTCCGTTATAAGAAGCAGCCGCCAATGTCCAGTTCCCAAATTTCGCTTTTGCAGCCAATAAGTATTTACAAGCTGCTTCCGTTGATTTTTCTAAATGATAACGTTCATCTACCGTTTCGGTTACTTCCATTCCTTTTTCTTTGGCGGTATCCGGCATAAACTGCCATATACCTCTTGCTCCGGCTGAGGAAACCGCATTAATTAATCCGCTTTCAATAACAGCCAGATATTTAAAATCATCCGGCACACCATATTGTTTTAAAATCGGTTCTATTACCGGAAACGCCCGATTTGCTCTTTTGATGATCAGTGCAGTGGTAGCATGTAAATTCACATTCACTAAAAGCTCACGATCCATTCTTTCTTTTACGTCTGATAGTGTCATCGGTACTTTTTCACCGGCAAAATCAATATTCAGCGGTAAATACACATGATTTTTCACATCCACATCGTTTCCGGTTCCGGCATCCGTCCAATAAACCATAACACCACTTGTCAGTATAACGGCAGCCACAATGGCTATTCTTTTCACTTTATTCATCTTCCGTATTTTTTATTGTATTTTCTCCTAAAATTATAGCCGGTAAATTACGATTTAACCAGCGGTATTTATTTATAATCATCACGTGAGTTCCGCCTTTTATAATAATCGCATCGTGAATATTTTTTAGCGGGAATACCTCATCCTTATCTCCATGAATATGAACAATACTAGTATCGGCTTCTTTTCGATTCCATGAAACAACTTGTTCCAATGCCCAGTCAAGGTATCTTTTATCCCGCATTGACAAGAACTTTTCATATAACTGAATCCGGCTTTTCGCCGTTTCTCCAAATGCATATTTAGCCAGTACTTCGATATTTCCAAATAGTCCTGTCGGAATTAATTTATAAGCCTTTGTTGTTTTAGCAAATTTTATTCGTTTTGGAAACTCCGTATTGGCTTTAACACTGGAAATAATAATGGTTTTTCGCACCGGAATAATCTTAGCCATTTCCTGCACCAATATCCCTCCGAAAGAAACACCAATTAATACCGGATTTTCTGCTTCAATTTTTTCAGTCATTCTTTTAGCATAAGCTTCCAGACTTTCTTTAGGCTCCGGCAAAAACCATTCCAGCCAATGTACCTCAAACTGATCTTCAGGCAATTTTATGTGTTCAAAAATGATAGGATTAGCTGCCAGTCCCGGCATTAAATAAACGGGTATTTTACTCATTATCTGATGTTTTAACGCTTCACTAACGCGGAATCTTATGAATTTTTCCGAAATTTGTATAAAAATAATTCATTCCGGATAATTTTACAATTGGTTTCCGGGTTAAATTATTATCAACTATTTCTTCTATATGAATACTTTATATCATGGAAATTAAAGACAACGAATTATTAAGACAATTCGAAAATCAAACTGAAAACGGACTATTAACTGTTGAATATTCCCTTCAGGATCGAAAACTATTTTTAACCAAACTGAACCACTCCGAAAAGGAAGCTCCAGAAACTATCGATGCTTTTCTAAAAGCGATTATGTCTAATGCCGAAGAAAAAAGGTTTCGGGTTGTTCCGACACACCCAAAGATTACTTCTTTTTTCAGAAAGAACCCGGTTTATAAGGAATTACTCCCTCCGGGAATTAAAATATAAAACAACAAAAACGGCTGCCTTACGACAGCCATTTTTTTATCTATTACACCTGACAGGTTTTAAAACCTGTCAGGTATTATATTTTATACCGGAACGTTGACAAAGTCCATACGAACGGTTCCGTCTTCGTCTATTTTGGTAAGCTGAATGTCGTGTAAGGTATTTACCAACTCCGGATTCCACGGTGTTTTAACTTTTACGTAATTCTCCGTAAATCCGTGAATGTATCCTTCTTTATTTTCACCTTCAAACAATACTGTACGATGGGTTCCCAATTGACTTTCATAAAATGCTCTTCGCTTTTTAACTGAAAGTCCGCGTAGCATTTTACTTCGTTTACTTCTTACATTCATCGGCACTACACCTTCCATTTCAGCAGCCTCTGTATTATCTCTTTCCGAATAGGTAAATACATGCAGATAAGAAATATCCAGTTCGTTCAGGAAATTATACGTTTCCAGAAACAATTCGTCTGTTTCTCCCGGAAATCCTACGATTACATCCACACCAATACAAGCATGCGGCATTACCTCTCTGATTTTAGTCACTCTGTCAGCATACAATTCCCGTAAATAACGACGCTTCATTTTTTTCAGAATCGTATTGCTTCCCGATTGTAACGGAATATGAAAATGCGGAACAAAAGTGCGGCTTTTCGACACAAACTCGATCGTTTCATTTTTTAGCAGATTCGGTTCAATCGATGAGATTCGTAATCGTTCGATTCCTTCAACCTCATCCAAAGCCTGAACCAGTTCAAAAAACGTATGTTCGTGTTTTTTATTTCCGAACTCTCCTTTTCCGTAATCTCCGATATTAACTCCGGTCAGTACAATTTCTTTAATGCCTTGTGCCGAAATTTCTTTAGCATTTTTCATTACGTTTTCCATTGTATCACTACGGGAAATCCCACGTGCCAACGGAATCGTACAATACGTACATTTATAATCACAACCATCCTGAACTTTTAAAAAAGCACGGGTTCTGTCACCGATCGAATAACTTCCTACATAAAAGTCGGCTTCCTCAATTTCACAGGAATGCACTTCTCCCATGTCGTTTTTCGACAGGTCATTGATATAATCGGTAATTTTAAATTTTTCGGTAGCTCCCAAAACCAGATCCACGCCATCAACCGAGACCAATTCTTCCGGTTTTAGCTGTGCATAACAACCAACAGCCGCCACAAAGGCTTTATCATTATTCTTTAAGGCTTTCTTTACGATCTGCTTGAACTGCTTATCCGCGTTTTCCGTTACCGAACAAGTGTTGATAACATATATATCGGCTATTTCTTCAAAATCCACACGATCAAAGCCTTCGTCCTGAAAACTCCGGGCTATGGTAGATGTCTCTGAAAAATTCAGTTTACATCCCAACGTATAAAAAGCAACTTTTTTTCTGTTTTCCATAATGATAAGCTACCTATAAAGTAGTAACTTTAGTTATATTTACATCTTTTTTAAAAAGAGTTTGCAAAGATACATACAAAATTCGGCTTGGTAAAATCCATTAGCAGATTTATATCTCTAATTCACATTATATTAAGACTTTACAACAGCCGACAAACCGAAATCTATTTCCTGATGCGATCAATAATCTTTTCCATATCAACCTTTTGTCTTGCGATTTTAACGGTTTCTTGTGGTAAAAACAATACAGACGATAAAGAACATCTGGTTTTTCGCTATAACGAAAGTGCCAATGTCAGTTCCCTGGATCCTGCTTTTTCAAAGAGTCAGGCTATTATCTGGCCATGTAATCTGATCTTTAACGGACTGGTTCAACTGGATGACAGTTTACACATCCAACCGGACATAGCCAAATCCTGGACGATTTCACCGGACGGAAAGACCTATACCTTCACGCTACGTAATGATGTTTATTTTCATAAAAGCGGATATTTCGGAAAAGACAGTACGCGAACTGTTACCGCTTCCGATTTTGAATACAGCTTAAAACGATTACAGGATGAAAAAGTAGCTTCACCCGGCGGTTGGATACTTCAAACGGTAGCAGACATGAAAGCGAAAAATGACAGCACTTTTGAAATCAGACTACAAAAACCTTTCCCTGCATTTTTAGGATTGCTATCCATGAAATATGCTTCGGTTGTTCCGAAAGAAATTATTGCAACACCCGGTTATGATTTTCGGGCCAACCCTATCGGAACCGGACCTTTCCAAATGAAATTATGGGAAGAGAACGTTAAACTGGTATTGCGTAAAAATCCGCTCTATTTTGAAAAAGACGAACAAGGCACACGATTACCTTATCTGGAAGCCGTAGCCATCACTTTTCTACCGGATAAACAAAGCGGTTTCCTCCAATTCATTCAGGGTAAACTGGATTTTGTCTCAGGATTAGACCCTTCTTATAAGGATGAAATTCTAACACAAAAAGGGGAATTGCAACCGAAATACCAGAATGATGTCAACCTGATTACCGGACCTTATCTGAATACCGAATATTTAGGTTTTCGTATGGACGGAACCGACAAAACGATATTGGATAAACGGATTCGTCAAGCAATGAATTATGGTTTCGATCGTAAAAAAATGATTCTATATCTCCGTAACGGAATGGGAACACCGGCTACAAGCGGAATTATCCCCGCCGGATTACCGGGTTACAGCGCATTAAAAGGTTATGACTACGATCCGCAAAAAGCACGGGAACTCATCTCCGCCTATAAAAAAGCAACAGGAAATCAGAATCCGACTGTATATCTTTCAACCAATGCGTCTTACATTGACATTACAGAATATTTACAGCGGGAATGGCAAAAAATCGGTTTAAATGTTCAGGTCGACGTAACGCCTCCGGCCACATTGCGCCAGGCTATTGCCACCGGGAAGGTTTCATTTTTCCGGGCTAGCTGGATCGCCGATTATCCCGATGCTGAAAACTACCTTTCTCTGTTTTACAGTAACAATTTTGCGCCAAACGGGCCAAACTATACCCATTTTAAAAATAAGTCTTTTGACGCCTTATATGAAAAAGCCTTTTTAGAAACCGATGATGCCAAACGCTATGAATTATACAAACAGATGGATGCGTTAATCATAGAAGAAGCACCGATTATCCCGTTATTTTACGACAGAGTAGCCCGATTTAGTCGTAAAAATGTAGAAAATCTGGGAATAAACCCGTTAAACCTATTACAACTTAAAAAAGTAAAAAAGGTTCCGAATCATTCCTAATTCTTTCCCAAATTCCCCATTAACTTGCGTCCATTTATGTAATCATCACACTTAAAGCCTATGAAAATTCTGCTAATAGAAGACGAAAAAGGACTACGCGAGGTTATTCAGCAATCTCTGGAAAAAGAAAAATTTATCGTAGAAACGGCGGCGAATTTTAATGACGGACTTGATAAATTAGGATGCTATGAGTATGATTGCGTAATTGTAGACATTATGCTACCGGATGGTAACGGTCTGGATTTGGTTGCCGAAATCAAAACCTTACACAAACAAGAAGCCATTATCATTATTTCGGCCAAAGATGCTGTTGAAGACAAAGTAAGAGGACTCGATATCGGAGCAGACGATTATCTCAGCAAACCCTTTCATCTGGCAGAACTTCATGCCCGAATCAAATCGGCGATCCGAAGAAAAAGTCATAACGGCGATAAGCTGATACATTGGAACAACGTTACCTTATCACCCGAACAACGTGTTGTAACTGTCGGCAAAACAGAATTAACACTTAACCGTAAGGAATTTGATCTCTTATATTATTTCATCACAAATCCGAACCGACTGATTAATAAAACCGCACTAGCCGAATATGTATGGGGTGATTATATTGATCAGGCAGATAATCTGGACTTTGTCTACTCTCAGATAAAAAATTTACGAAAAAAACTAAAAGATGCTGCGGCTGAAATCGATATTCAAGCTGTTTACGGCATTGGTTACCGAATGAGTTAAATATGAAACTTCAGGTTTATACATTACGTTACCTCCTTATCGCCTTACTGGGTGTTATTGCGTTATGGGCCAGTCTTTTTTACATGGTGATTCTGGAAGAAGTGTATGACAATATTGATGACGGTCTTAAAAACTCAAAACTACTCATTATCCGAAAAGCGAAAGAAAGTCCGGAGCTACTGACCAAACACGAATCGGAGATTAATCAGTTTACGATAAAACCGGTTCCGATGGGACGATTTATTGCCCGAAATCACAGTGATGACGACGATGACGATGATAATCAGGATGTGATTTACAACGATCATCAATATATGGAATACGATGATGATTATGAGCCGGTGCGTGTATTAAAAACAGTTTTTATGGCATCAGACGGTAATCCGTACGAATTAACGATTACTGCTTCGATGGTAGAAGAAGACGAGCTTCTGGAAGATTTGATGACCGCACTGATTGCACTTTATATCATGCTGGTCGTTAGCATTGTGATCATCAATTATTTTATTCTGAAAAAAGTTTGGCGCTCCTTCCATTCACTTTTGGACAAATTACGCCATTTTAAACTTGGAACCGGTACTGTTTTTCACGCTCCACCTTCTCCTATCGATGAATTTAAAGTATTAGGCAAAGAACTGGAAGCGTTATTAAAACGCAACGAAGCCACTTATAATAGTCAGAAACAGTTTATTGAAAATGCTTCACATGAGTTGCAAACACCGTTAGCCATTAGCATCAACCGATTGGAACTATTCGCTGAAAACAACATGTTAACCGAAGAACAGATGGAAGATGTCGGTAAAATAACCGATACCCTTTCCAGACTGGTCAAATTAAACAAATCGTTGTTAATGCTGTCAAAAATTGAGAACAGACAATTTCCGGATGAAGAAGACATCGATTTTAATGAATTAACCGAACAAATTGCATCCGACTTTGATGATTTTGCGGCATTTAAATCCGTTTCCTTACACATTGATCAAAAGGAACCGTTGACGTTTAAAATGAACAAAGGACTGGCAGTAACACTTTTAAGCAATCTGATCAAAAATGCCATATTACACAATCAAACAGGCGGCACAGTTGCAATTACACTATCCGAAAAACAATTGATCATTCGGAATTCCGGTTCCGACCAACCGTTAGATCCTGATTTTATTTTTAATCGTTTTGCCCGTCACGGTACCAATGAACACTCCACAGGATTGGGATTAGCCATCGTACAATCGATTATTTCCAATTATAATTTGTATATTACATACACCTTTGACAAGGAACATGTTTTTACTATTACGTTCCCATAAAAAAAAGTTCTTTTTTGTTTTTCCCAATTGTTTCCCAATTCAGGTTGTAATCTTGTATCAAATTTAAAAATCAATACAATTATGAAAACAATATTGAAATCCAATTTGACCCCGGTTGTACTATTATTAATCCTATTAACCGGATTTACCGTACAAGCACAAAAAACCAATATCAAAATGGCACAGTTACCGGCTAATGCGCAAAACTTTTTGAAAAAGCATTATCCGAAACAAACACCGAATTATATTTTGAAAGACGAAGAGACCTTTTCTCTGGACTATAAAGTACAATTAGCAGACGGTACTGAAATTGAATTTGACCGAAAAGGAAACTGGGAAGAAGTAGACGGCAATAAAAACACTATTCCGAACAGCATCATACCGGCACCGATTCTAACGTATGTCCAAAATCACTACAAAGGTGCAGCGATTGTAAAAATCGATAAAGGAGCCTGGGATTATGAAGTGGACCTGAATAATGGCCTGGAGCTAAAATTCAATTCTAAGGGAGAATTTTTACGAGTTGATGATTAAGCTTACAGATATAAAAAAACCGAACAATATGTTCTGTTTTTTTATTTTTATCCTTTAGGTGCCAGCATATTTTCAGGATTCAGAATATCATCCAACTGTTCTTTGGAAAGAATATTATGCTCCAAAACCAAATTGTATACACTCTTCCCGGATTCCAATGCTTCTTTTGCAATTTTGGTACTATTTTTATATCCGATATACGGATTCAATGCCGTTACAATACCAATACTGTGCAACACCATTTCACGACAATGTTCAACATTAGCTGTAATGCCATCAACACATTTCATTCGCAATGTATCCATACCATTTGCTAACAACTCCATCGATTCCATAATAGCATACGTCAATACCGGTTCCATTACATTTAACTGTAACTGTCCTGCTTCTGCCGCCATAGTAACTGTCAGATCATTTCCGATTACACGGTAACATACCTGATTCATTACTTCCGGAATAACCGGATTTACTTTCCCCGGCATAATAGAAGACCCCGGTTGCATCGGCGGTAAATTGATTTCATTTAATCCGCAACGCGGTCCGGATGAAAGCAATCGCAAGTCGTTACAAATCTTAGAAATTTTGATCGCCATTCTTTTTAAGGCAGAAGAATAGATCACATATGATCCGGTATCCGGTGTCGCTTCAATCAGATTAGGTGCCGATACAAAAGGATGTCCGGAAATTTTAGCCAGGTTTTCAGCACATAACTTTGCGTAACCCGGAACAGCGTTTAATCCGGTTCCGATAGCCGTTGCGCCCATATTAATTTCAAAAAACAAAGCTGAATTCTGATTTAATCGTTCGATTTCTTCTTCCAGATTCGCCGCAAAAGCTTCGAATTCCTGTCCTAATGTCATCGGAACGGCATCCTGCAACTGTGTACGTCCCATTTTCAATACCGATTTAAATTCTTCTCCTTTTTTACGGAAAGAAGCAATCAATAATTTTAAATGGCCGATCAATTTAACATTCGAATTAATTGCAGCCAGCTTTATCGAAGTCGGATATGCATCATTAGTTGACTGAGAAAGATTAACATGATCATTCGGTGAACAATACTGATATTCCCCTTTCTGATACCCCATTATTTCCAGTGCTCTGTTAGCCAATACTTCATTAATATTCATATTGGTTGATGTTCCGGCTCCGCCCTGTATCATATCGACAGGAAATTCTTTATCAAATTTCCCTTCAATCACTTCTTTAGCCGCTGTAACTATAGCATTTTTTATTTTTTCATCCAGTAAACCAAGTGTAAAATTGGTTTCGGCCGCTGCCCATTTTACATAGGCTAACCCTTTAATAAACTCCGGATACTGAAATAACCGAACTCCTGAAATATGGAAATTATCAATTGCGCGTTGGGTTTGAATCCCGTAATATGCCTTTTCAGGAACATTTAAATCCCCTAACAAATCGTTTTCAAGTCTATACATTGTAAGATAATTTTTGAATTACTACATTTTAAAGATACTGCTTATTTTAGAGATTTTGCTTTGCCTTTCGTTAAATTTAAAACAAGATCCAACAAAAAACCACAACCGTTTCACAGTTGTGGTCGTTTAACCTTATTTTGTTTTAAAATGACCTAGCGCCATTTTTTAGTTTCTTCAAATACATGCTCTAGTATTAACTGGTCTTGTTCCGTAAAAGGTATATTACGTCTGGACATAACCGTTTTCGCAGTTGCAAACGCTTTTTCAGGTATATATTCGGTAAATCCGTCAGCTCCCCCCCATGAAAAACTCGGAATAAAGTTTTTCGGAAAACCGCCGCCGTAAATATTAGCACATACACCTACCACCGTACCGGTATTAAACATGGTATTAATTCCGCATTTACTGTGATCTCCCATCATCAGACCGCAAAACTGCAATCCTGTCTTAATCATTGCTTCTGCTTCATAACTCCACAATTTCACCTCTTCGTAGTTATTCTTCAAATTGGAATTATTACTATCAGCGCCCATGTTACACCATTCTCCTAAAACAGAATTCCCTAAAAATCCGTCATGTCCTTTATTAGAATACGCAAACAATACCGAGTTACTGATTTCGCCTCCTACTCTGCAATGTGGTCCGACAGTTGTAGCGCCGTAGATTTTCGTTGCCAGTTTTACCTGAGCTTCTTCACATAACGCAAAGGGTCCGCGAATTACGGTACCTTCCATAATTTCGCTGTTTTTCCCGATATAAATCGGTCCGGTAGCTGCGTTTAGCGTTACAAACTCCAGTTTAGCGCCTTCCTCGATAAAAATATTTTCCGGAGCTATTACGTTCACGCTTTTCGGAATGGGTTGCGAAATCCGCCCTTCCGTAAGCAAGTCAAAATCTTCCCGTAAAGCGATGTCATTTTTCTTAAAAATATCCCACGTATGCTCTATTTTGATACAATCATCTGTATATTCAATAATCTCATAAAGATCAAAATCTACTTCTTCCTGTGTATCCTGCGTATAAAATGCAATTACATCGTCATTATGAAAGACGGCCTGATTCGGTTCCAGATTTGTGATCATTTCCGTCAATATTTCATTCGGTAAAAACGAAGCATTGATCATTATGTTTTTTTCCATTTCCACCATCGGGAATTTTTCCATCAGGTATTCTTCGGTTAATGTAGTTGTGGTATAACCCAGGAATTTTTCCCATTTTTCCCGAATGGTCAGGATTCCGATTCGGATATCAGCTACCGGTCGGGTAAACGTAAAAGGTAGCAGTGCCTCTCGGACAGCTCCGTCAAAAAGTATGTAGTTCATCTGTTATTGCCGTATGATTCGTTACCAAAGTTACAAAGTTTTCTTTCAGATATAAAAATAAAAAAAGCTTCCCGTTAAGGAAGCTTCTTTTAAATTTTGAACACTTATTACTTACTAAATTTAGCGTATTTGTTTTTGAATTTATCAATACGTCCAGCAGTATCGATAAGTTTCGATTTACCAGTATAAAATGGGTGAGACGTTCTTGAAATCTCCATTTTATACACTGGATATTCAACACCATCAACTTCGATAGTTTCTTTAGTTTCTACTGTAGATTTAGTAATGAATACATCTTCATTTGACATATCTTTAAATGCTACTAATCTGTAATTTTCCGGGTGAATTCCTTTTTTCATGATGTAAATCTTTTATTGGTGGTTGTAACCTGTTTTGAAGCTTTTGTTTTTCAAAAAGGTATAAACAGTCTACAACTTTTTGTTTATAATCTTTTTTTATTTCAGGCTGCAAATGTACAACTAATTTTGAAATATCAAATCTTTACTCCGATTTTTTTGGTTTTTGATGCTGTATAATTTTTAGTGCTGCTATAAAGGTAATTCTTATATTTGTAAATTAATTAACCAAAAACTAAATTTTTATGAATGCTACAATCAAAAAAAACGGGATTAATTTTGGTATCATAATGGGTGTATTCTCCATTTTAATCACTACTTTAATTTATGCAATCGATGTGTCATTATTTGTTAATCCCTGGATAGGAATTGCAAGCATTATTATTTACATTATTTTGGGAATCGTGTTACTTTCCAAAACTAAAAAAGAATTGGGAAGCATCACGTTTAAAGAGGCTTTTACCGTTTACTTTTTAGCAGCTGCTATCGGTGCGGTACTATCGGTTTTATTCAATATTATTTTATTTAATTTTATTGATCCTTCCGCAAAAGAAACCATCAGCGAGATGACCATTCAATATACCGTGGATATGCTTAAAAAATTCAATACGCCTACTTCAGCGATAAAGGAGACTATTGAAAAAATGAAAGAAACTGACAATTACAGTATTCCAAGCCAGTTAAAAGGATTGGTTTTCAGTTTTGTTTTCAGCGCAATATTCGGTGCTATTCTGGCTCTGATTTTCAAAAACAAAACCACTACATTAGAATAAAAAAATTAAATGAATTTATCCATTATAATTCCTTTACTGAACGAGAGCGAATCGCTCCCGGAATTGCATTCCTGGATTGTCAACGTCATGACAAGTCATAACTTCTCCTACGAAGTGATTTTTATTGATGATGGCAGTACCGATAACTCATGGAAACTGATCGAAGAGTTATCAGCAAAAGATCCCAATGTAAAAGGAATCCGATTTTTAAGGAATTACGGAAAATCACAGGCATTACATGCCGGTTTTGCGAAAGCCGAAGGTGATGTTATTATCACTATGGATGCTGACTTACAGGACAGTCCTGATGAGATTCCGGAATTATACAATATGATTATCAACCAACAATACGACCTCGTGTCCGGTTGGAAAAAAAAGCGCTACGATTCGGTTGTAGCCAAAAATTTACCTTCAAAACTGTTTAACTGGGCGGCCCGCAAAACATCGGGTGTCCAGTTAAATGATTTTAACTGCGGACTGAAAGCCTATAAAAATATCGTCATCAAAAACATTGAGGTTTCCGGCGAAATGCACCGCTATATTCCGGTATTGGCAAAGAATGCCGGTTTTGCAAAAATCGGTGAGAAAGTCGTAATCCATCAGGCACGAAAATACGGTTCAACCAAATTCGGAATGGAACGTTTTATTAACGGATTTCTGGATCTGATCACTATTTGGTTTATATCGCGCTTCGGAAAACGACCTATGCACCTTTTCGGAGCTTTAGGAGTGTTCATGTTCACGATCGGATTTTTATCGGCCGGCTATATCGGTTTTATCAAACTTTACAGACTGTATCACCATCAGCATACTATTTTAGTAACCAGTAATCCGTGGTTTTACATCGCTCTGACTACTATGATCATCGGAACACAACTATTTTTAGCCGGCTTTTTAGGCGAAATCATCCTACGAACAAAAAACAACGAGGAGCGCTATAAAATTGCCGAAAAGGTTAATCTTTAGTTTATAACAACATTAAAAAATTGAACATGCACATCGAACAGCAGTTACTAGATAAGGTCAACATCTGGCTTAACAGTCCGGTATTTGACCATGAAACTCAGGAGAAAATCAAGGAAATGATGACTTCTTCCCCTAAAGAACTGGAAGATAGTTTTTACAAAAACCTGGAGTTCGGAACCGGAGGAATGCGAGGAATTATGGGCGTTGGAACGAATCGAATCAACAAATATACTTTAGGAAAAAACACTCAGGGATTATCTGATTATTTAAAAAAATCGTTTCCCGGCGAATCTCTTAAAGTAGCGATTGCCTACGATTGTCGTCATAACAGTAACACATTGGCCAAAGTAGTTGCAGATGTATTTTCCGCTAACGGTATTCAGGTATTTTTATTTTCGGATATGCGTCCGACTCCGGAATTATCATTTACCGTAAAATACCTGGGATGTCATGCCGGTATTGTACTAACCGCTTCACACAATCCGCCGGAATATAACGGCTATAAAGTATATTGGCAAGACGGAGGTCAGTTAGTTCCGCCACAAGACCATGAAATCATACAAACGATCGAATCATTAGAGTACGATCAGATACTTTTTGAAGCCAATAATGACCTTATTGAATACATTGATACCGCTGTAGACGATGCTTTTATCAACTCAGCTATCGAAAACGGAAGTTTTAACACTCCTGCTTCGGCTAAAGAAAAATTAAAAATCGTTTTTACCTCCTTACACGGAACCTCTATCAAACTGGTTCCCGATGTATTGGAAAAAGCCGGTTATACCAATGTCGCTATTGTTAAAGAACAGGCCGAACCGAACGGCGATTTTCCAACGGTTAAATCCCCTAATCCGGAAGAACCGGAAGCATTAACCATGGCTTTGGAATTGGCTGAAAAAACCGGTGCCGATATTGTAATCGGAACAGATCCGGACAGCGATCGTCTGGGAATTGCCGTAAGAAATACAGAAGGCAAACTGATCTTGTTAAACGGAAACCAATCGATGGTCGTGATGACACACTTCCTTTTGGAGCAGTGGAAAAAACAAGGTCGCATTACCGGAACTGAATTTATCGGATCAACCATTGTATCTACTCCGATGATGCTGGAATTAGCTGACGCCTATGGTATTGAATGCAAAGTAGGTCTTACCGGTTTTAAATGGATCGCTAAAATGATCAAAGATTTCCCGCAACAACAATTTATTGGTGGCGGAGAAGAAAGTTTCGGCTTTATGGCCGGCGATGCCGTTCGTGATAAAGATGCGGTTACCGCTACACTACTAGTTTGCGAAATTGCAGCTCAGGCTAAAGAAAGAGGAAGTTCGCTTTACGAAGAATTGCTACAAATGTATGTTGACTTCGGTTTTTACAAAGAACATCTTATTTCCATCACTAAAAAAGGAATCGACGGTGCTAATCAGATCAAACAAATGATGTCGGATTTGCGAGAGCATCCTTTAGAGGAAATCAACGGCGAACGCGTTATCTTTGTGGAAGATTATCAAAGTTCCGTTACAAAGAATCTATTAAACGGAGAATCAGGAGCACTTGACATCCCGAAATCCAATGTTTTAATTTATTATCTGGAAGACGGTAGTAAAATATGTGCCCGACCAAGTGGTACGGAGCCAAAAATCAAATTCTATTTCAGCGTTAATGCCCGAATAGAAAGTCTTGATGAAATCGATGCAGCTGAAGAATTCCTGGACGATAAAATCAAGAATATAATTACAGGAATGAATTTATCTTAAAATGACTTACTTTAAACAAATTTTCCGCTTTGCGGTTCCTTACCTTAAATATGCTTACCTGAACGTATTGTTCAATGTGCTTTATGCCTTGTTCAGTACGATCTCTTTTATGGCATTGATTCCGATGTTATCTGTATTATTCGGTGAGACAGAAAGAATTACTCAGGCACCGGTATATACCGGTCTCGCTGATATTAAAGCGTACGGAGAAAATTATTTCAATTATTTCGTAACCACCACTTCCGAAAGCAAAGGCATTGATTATACTTTAGGCTTTCTGGTTGTGATTATCATCTCCATCTTCCTGTTAAAAAATGTTTTTAACTATCTGGCTTTGTTTTTTGCTACTTTCCTTCGAAACGGAATGTTACGCGATCTGCGAAATGCCATGTATAAAAAGGCTGTGGAATTACCGCTTTCCTTTTTCTCCGAAAAACGAAAAGGAGACACAATTTCCCGTATTACCTGGGACGTTGGTGAGGTTCAAAGTTCCTATCTTTCGATTCTGGAGCTTATTGTAAAAGAACCGTTGACAATTATATTTACGATTGTCGGAATGTTAATCATCAGTGTAAAGCTGACTATTTTTGTATTCATCTTTATACCGGTTTCCGGTTTTGTTATCTCACTTATCGGGAAACGATTAAAAAAACAATCCACTGTCGCACAACAGGAACAAGGAATATTTTTATCTATCGTTGAAGAAACTCTGGGCGGATTAAAGGTAATCAAAGGCTTCACTTCTGAAGACTATTTTAATAAAAAATTCAGCACTTCTACCGATCGTTATTTTAACCTTTCTAATAAAATCATGAACCGTCAGAACATGGCTTCTCCGGTTAGTGAATTTATGGGAATTATGGTTATTGCTATCTTGCTATGGTTTGGCGGTCATATGGTATTGGTTGAAAAAACCTTACTGGGCGCTCAGTTTATCGCTTATATGGGATTAGCCTATAACATCCTTACACCGGCCAAAGCAATCTCTAAAGCGTCGTATGATATTAAACGAGGAAATGCTGCCGCTGAAAGGGTTCTGGAAATTCTGGAAGAAGTTAACCCGATTACCAGCAAACCGGATGCGATTCAAAAAACGACATTCGAAAAAGATATTCATATCGAGAATATTAACTTCCGTTATGAAGATGAAAATGTTCTGAAAAACTTTTCACTGGATGTTCCGAAAGGTAAAACGGTTGCTTTAGTTGGTCAATCCGGTAGCGGAAAGAGTACAATTGCTAATTTACTGACTCGTTTTTATGACGTACAGGAAGGCGCTATCAAAATTGACGGCATCAACATCAAAGATTATGATTTGCATGCCTTACGCGGACTGATGGGATTGGTTACACAAGATAGCATCTTATTTAATGATACGATCAAAAACAATATTTTATTAGGTAAACAGGATGCAACCGATGACGAGATCATTGCCGCACTAAAAATCGCTAATGCCTATGAATTTGTAAAAGATCTTCCGAACGGAATCGACACTAATATCGGTGATAGCGGAAACAAATTATCCGGCGGACAAAAACAACGTTTGTCCATCGCGCGGGCTGTTTTGAAAAACCCGCCAATTATGATTCTGGACGAAGCGACATCGGCTTTGGATACTGAAAGCGAAAGACTGGTACAGCAAGCACTGGAAAATATGATGCAAAACAGAACTTCAGTTGTTATCGCTCACCGTCTTTCAACGATACAAAAGGCAGATAAAATCGTGGTGATGCAAAAAGGAGAAATCGTTGAGCAAGGCACACACGATGAATTGCTTGCATTAAACGGTACTTATTCGAAATTAGTTATGATGCAATCCTTTGAATAAACAGTAATATGTACCGACAAAGTCCGAATATCACACTTCCTGAAAACCCGGATACCATTATCTGGAAGTATCTGGATTTGTCGAAATTTTTGGATTTGTTGTTGTATCAGAAAATGTTTATGTCGCGTTCGGATAAGTTCGAAGACCAATACGAAGGCACATTTAGTGAACCTACATTTGAAGAAATTAAAAAAATAGCGGAGAACAACCCCAAGTTCCTGCAATATTATAAGTCACATCGCGAAAACGTCGTAATCAGCAGTTGGCATACCAACGAATACGAATCTTTCGCGATGTGGCAAATTTTCACCAAAAACAATGAAGGTCTGGCAATTCAATCGACCATAGGCCGCCTAAAAGAAGCTTTGGCTCCTGAAAAGCATTTTGAACAATACATTGGTGAAGTTAATTATATCGATTATAAAAAGGAGTACATTCCTTTTGACGATGCCTTTTTCCCCTTCCTTTTTAAACGTAAAAGCTTTCAATATGAAAAGGAAATCCGGATCATTTCGGACGTTACTTCCCAAAAGCTTTCTATTAATGAAGGTTTAAAAATCAATGTTGACATCAACACCTTAATCGAAACAATCTATATTCATCCGAAATCGGAAAATTGGTATAAGAAACTGGTAATCGAACTGGTTGCCAAGCTTGGCTTCGATTTTAACATTGAGAAATCGGATCTGGAAAGTGATATTCTGATCTAAAAAAATTCCGGATAATAGCCTGGACTTTCACTGCCTACTTTTTAAGTATCCGATTTGAATTTGAAATAAAGAATTAACTATTACGGAAATCGGATTAGATCGGCATATATTCTTCAGCCTTCCACTCTTTATCCATTAAGTTAACGTAGAAATAGTGTACTTTATCATTTTTATCAAAAGCACCGTTTTTATTGATATCTTCAATCGTTCTGAAATACAAACGATTTTGTACTTCAACGATATTCCAGTCCAACAATTCCTGTAAATCATCAGACATTTTAGCGAATTTCGTACCGTTAAAGTTACTCAGATAAAGTGCTTTGATATCGTTAGCATCGATTTTTCCGTCGCGATTCGTATCCGAATCCACTAAAGAATACACTAATATTTGTTTTTTGGTTTTATCAGCAATCGTATTTAAATAGGTCGCCGTTTGAATTTGAATCGTCTTATCCGTCAGACTACGCATATCCGTTGAATCGATGTGCTGAAATTTTAAATTCTGAAAGTATCCTGTAATCTCAAAACGGTTGTAATTTGAAATCGCATAACTTACCGAATTGGTTTTACTGGAGCCGTAACTACTACTCGGACCGTCATAAACCCGAATATCTCCTATGGCATGAATCAGGTATTTTGTTCCATCCATATAAATCGGAAGATCCGCGATTTTAATTTGAGAAGAATCCCTTTTTACCGGATTGCTAGCCGTAGTATTTTTTGTCCCTTCGTAAATTACTTTAGGCTTATTACTTTCCGGCTCTTTACATCCAATAAAAAGAAACGTCAGAAGCAAGGCGGTACAGGTTACAAACTTTTTCATCTTCAAAAATTAAATAGTCTTTCAAATATATAACTTTTACACTGGAACTACAATCTTACATTTAATTTTAAATTGAATGTACGAGTGGTCATATAGTTCGGAATTCCGTACTGACTTTTAGTGTACACATCCCTTACCCATGTATTGGTAATTGCATTCTGGTTATTGAAAAGGTTAAAAATTTCAAATCCTAAAGCCAACTCACGGAATGGTTTTAACCAGTTTTTATTTGATTTAATTGCAGTGTCTTTAAAAACATAGGAAAATCCGGCATCTGCTCTTCGGTAATCTTTTAATCGCAGCTGATAATTATACGGATCGGCATAAGAAGGAGACCCACCCGGTAATCCGGTATTATAAACCAGATTCAGATACATTTTCAGATTCGGAATATTCGGCATATAATCCTGGAAAAGCAATCCGAATTTCAAACGCTGATCCGTTGGACGCGCAATATAGCCTTTTCCATCCTGATTTTCTTCCGTTTTCAAATATCCGAAACTGAACCAGGATTCTGTTCCCGGCACAAATTCTCCGTTTAAACGGAAATCAGCACCATATACATAGGCCGTTGCATCGTTATTTGCTGCATAACGGATTCTTACGTTATCAATGGTGTAAGTATTTACATCCGATAAATGTTTATAATACGCTTCCGAAACCAACTTAAACGGTCGACCCCACATTTTAAAGCTGTAATCATTTCCTAAAACAATATGAACCGACTGTTGCGCTTTTACATTAGGTTGAACCACTCCGGCCGCATCCCGTAATTCCCTGTAAAAAGGCGGCTGATGATAAACTCCTCCGGACAAACGGAATAACATATCCATTTCCCAGGCCGGTTTAATTGCAAACTGTGCTCTCGGACTAAACGTAATCTGACTGTCACCGGTTACAATATTATCACCGCTAACCTGCCATTGATGCGCTCGAACACCTGCATTAATCCAATATTCACCCGCACCGATCTCACCGCGATAGTTCCATTGTGCATATCCTGAAAAACGGTTAATCTGAACAAAATTCGTTGCTCTTACATTCTGATACGGCGCTAACGGTCCGGTATAAGGCGTATACGGTTGATCATGTGGAATATCTAAAATCGGAGCCGGCAATGAAAAACCAGCCGAATCAATTGCTTCCCATTCTACAATACGGTCGCGAATATCTTCTTTTGTATATTTAAAACCCCACTCCACCTGATGTTCACTGGTTTTAGACGAATGGAATCCTTTCACTTCAGCATTAAAAATAAGTGCATCCAGATTGTTTCGGGCATGACTTAACTGCGAACCTACACCACGGGAATACACTACATCACCAAACGTTTCAGAACCGATATTACTATCCACTTCACCAAGAGCATATTGTGCTTCTATATCAAAGTGTTCCTGTTCCTGCGTATGATAAGCTGAGCCGATAAATTTCAATTTAAAATCATCACTCACCTGATAAACCGATTTTAACGCTCCGAATAAAGTCAGATAACGATCTTTTTCCTGTCCGTCATAAAAAACCTGTAAAGCGATCGGATTATCAATTGTACCGAAATTCGTCTGACGCGAAATCGGTTGGTAATTATAACGGTTTTGCGAAATATTTCCTAAAAAGCTCCATTGCCATTTGGTCGAAGCATCAAAGTTGATTAAGGTTTGAACATCAACGAAAGTCGGTCTGAAATTCGTTTCTGTTTCCTGACTTTTTACCAGCAAACTATTATCCCGGTAGCGTACTCCGGTAATATTACTCCATTTCTGATTTTTAGAAACCAGATCCACAGTAGCGCTTCCTCCTAACAAACTCGCATCTACAGCAGCCTGAAACTTAGTCGGACGACGATAGGTAATATCCAGAACCGATGAAAGTTTATCACCGTATTTAGCCTGGAATCCTCCGGCAGAGAAATCAACATTCTGTACCATTTCCGTATTGGTAAAACTCAAACCTTCCTGTTGTCCGGAGCGAATTAAAAACGGACGATAGACTTCAATTTCATTCACATACACGAGGTTTTCATCATAATTCCCTCCCCTAACAGCATATTGTGTACTTAATTCGTTATTGGAATAAACACCCGGAAGGGTTTTCAGAATATTTTCCACACCCGCATTGGCTCCCGGTATTGTTCGGATTACTTCCGGCGCTATGGTTGTAACCCCTTCTACTCTTTTTCTCCCTTTTGAAACGACCACCTCACCTAATTGTTCCGCCCGTTGATTTAAAACAACGTTCAGCTCATAATCTTCATTCGGTTTTAATTCAATAACCGTAACCGCCTTTTTAAAACTAACGTGTGTAATTTCAACTGTTATTTTCTGATTTGCCGGAACAGTTATCTGAAAGAAACCATTTTCATTCGAAATGGCAGAAGCGGCATTAGCTTTAACAGATGCTTTTGCGATCGGTTTATTGGATTCATCTAAAAGAACACCTTTTATTCTGGCGGTTTGCGCATAGGAGCTCAAACCAATAAACAAAATACAAATCGCAATAAAATCAATTATTCTTTTCAAGAGAGGTCGGTTTTAAGGTTTTAAAAAAGTGCGTTTCAAAGGTAGTAGAATTTCCAATATTATCTGACACAATAATTTTCAAATCATTTCTTCCGTCATCATAAATCAAATCATTCAAATCATGCACCAGTAGTTTTGTTTTATAGTCGTATTTCATTAAAATCCACTTTCCGTTCAAATAGCCGTTATATTCTTTAATTCCGGACAAATCGTCCTGAATATGAACACTAATCGTATCCAATTTATCAATTGTACTTCCCGTTGTAAAATTAGTCCCGTAAATACGCGGCCCGACTGTATCCTGCATCAGCATAAATTTCCCAAGCTCTTTTGTACGAATTGAAAACAAGTCGCCTTTTTTAGTTGTCGTATAATATTCCGGTTTACTACCGTCCATCCGACCGATAAAACTTCTTTTATAGTCCAGATTCGGCATTCCGGCTACATTAAACGTTATTGTAATATTATTGTGCGCCGGCACGGTATCATCGTGTAAATCCAGTATATTATTTTTAACATCAAAGCGCAAGTAGAAATCTTCATAAAAGGCATTCGCCGGTACAAAGACTGAAATATTGTCTTTTGTAAAATTATGATCGTTAGCCGATTTGATAAAATAAGGTGTCGTTACATCTTTTCGCACCAATTTTACCGGCTGATCAGAATACGCTACCGGTATATTGATCACGGTTTTATTATTATGAAAATCCGAAACCTCAATACGGTAAGAGAAGGTATCTTTTTCTTTGATACTTATCTGACCGTTTTTCTCATTTCCGCTGATAATGGAAAACGGATAATTCTTTTTATAAAACAGTTTCTGATAGCGCAATTTTGTTCTTTTATAGCGTTCAAAATCAATAAAATTATTGATATAGCGGGATTCGTCAAACGAAAACGAATCAAACTGATAACCGTAGAGTTTTGTACCGTTTAAAAAAGTTTCCACTTTATAAACTCCGTTTTTACTGTAATTATTATCCGAAGTGTCATAGGCATCCAGTGCGAAACCGATATTTCCTTTCCCCGTCACCTTACTTCCAAGATAAGAACCGTCTTTTTGAAGAGATAATCCGACTACTACCGGATTTTGCGACTGATTTACAACAGCATCATCACTAATCGGATACACTACGATTCCGTTAATTGACGGTGCTTTCGTATCTTTTGTTTCCTTATCCATCCCGAACAACAGCGGGTTCAGCGTCTTTTCCGTTTTAGTATCGCGATATTCAAAATGCAAATGCGGCCCACCGGATCCGCCTGTATTTCCGGACAAAGCAATCAACTCACCTTTTGTAACCGGCAATTCGGAAGCCATAGGAAACAATTCAATTTCAAATTTTTTCTGCGCATACTGCTTTTTCCGTACGTATTCCCCTATTTTACCGCTATACCCTTTTAAGTGACCATAAACTGTAGTCACACCATTGGAATGTGTGATATAAAGTGCGTGTCCGTAACCGAAAGTAGAAACTTTTATTCTCGAAACGTAGCCATCGGCTACAGCAAAAACCGGCAATCCGGTACGTTGTTGTGTTTTGTAATCCAATCCGGAATGAAAGTGATTTCCACGTAGTTCACCAAAAGTTCCGGACGATTGCAACGGAATATCTAAAGGTGACCGGAAATAATCCTTAGGGTATTGATTTTGTGAAAAACCGCACAAAAACGAGAAGCAGAAAAGCAGCAACAGTCTCATAAAACGAATTTAGGCTAATATAAAAAACAAATATAAAACAAACTAAAAATACTGCAAAAACTTAACTAACTATAAGACAAATTATTACCAAACACGGCCAAAGAATTTCTAATTTTTTAGTAAAACTATTGGTATTTCTCATCAGGAATATTAACTTTGTAAAATCATATAATGAAATCAGTCTGCAATGAATGGATTATCGGAAATCATTGATTCTCTTGAACATAAGTTTTCCAAGCTGCTCCTTAAAATGGAAAGTCTGGAACAACGCAATCAGGAATTACAAAATGAGTTATCGAAATCAACAGCAGTGATACATCGCCAGAAAGATGAAATTACGGCCTTACAGGCACAGTATGAGAATTTAAAAATGGCGAATTCATTATTAGGCAGTGAAGAAAATAAACGAGAAACGAAACTCAAAATAAATTCATTAATACGCGAAATTGATTACTGCATAGCACAACTTTCGGAATAGAAGGCTTATGGATGACAAGCTAAAAATAAAGATATCTATCGCCGACAGGGTTTACCCTCTAACTGTGGATTATACACAGGAAGAAGGACTTCGAAGCGCCTCCAGAAAGATTGACACTATGATTAAACAATTTGAGGAAAACTATGCCGTACGCGACAAACAGGATGTTTTAGCGATGTGTGCTTTACAGTTTGCCTCACAGTTAGAGCAAAAACAAATTGACAAATCCGCTGATTTTCAAGATGCTTTTGACCGCTTAAAAAATATGGATGACCAATTGAATTCGATTCTGTCAAAATAAACACGTTCTTTAAATAGATTAAGATACTGCCTACATTAGTACCTATTTGATAAACTCAACACTAACAAATTAAAATGAGTGAATCATCGTTTCTAAAGCATGCTGTCCAGAACAGATCCTTGAACAACGAGTTAACTCAAAACTTGTCTTTACGAGTTTATGCAATAACCCTAATGTAGGCTTTTTTTATATATAACTTTCAAACATACCATGAGCACAACACTTATAATCATTATTTGCTGTATTGCAGGAACAGGAATCGGTTTTGGAATTGCTAAGTATTTAGAAAAAATCAATGCTTCCACATTGATTAAAAATGCAAAAAGTGAAGCAGCTTCTCTACTAAAAGATGCCAAAGCTGAAGGAGAGGCCATCAAAAAAGATAAAATTCTCCAGGCTAAAGAAAAATTCATTGAATTAAAAGCAGAACACGAACAGGTAATTTTAGGTCGCGATAAAAAGATTGCCGAAGCTGAGAAAAGAACACGCGACAAAGAATCTCAAGTATCGAACGAATTGGCTAAAGCCAAAAAAAGCAATGACGAACTTGACAACAAAGTAAACGATTACAACAGCCGAATCGAAGTACTGGATAAAAAGCAACAGGAAATCGAAAAACTTCATAAAAGTCAGGTAGAACAACTGGAAGTAATTTCTGGTCTTTCTGCCGAGGAAGCTAAAAACCAATTAGTAGAAAGCTTACGAACTGAAGCAAAATCGAGTGCCATGTCTCATATTCAGGAGACGATTGAAGAAGCTAAGCTTACTGCACATCAGGAAGCCCGAAAAATCATTATCAACACTATTCAACGTATCGGAACGGAAGAAGCAGTTGAAAACTGTGTTTCTGTATTCAACATTGAGTCGGATGATGTTAAAGGTCGTATTATCGGACGTGAAGGACGTAATATCCGTGCTTTAGAAGCTGCTACAGGAGTGGAAATCATTGTTGATGACACACCGGAAGCGATTATACTTTCTTGTTTTGACCCGGTTCGTCGTGAAATTGCCCGTTTGGCTTTACACAAACTGGTAACTGACGGTCGTATTCACCCGGCACGTATCGAAGAAGTAGTAGCTAAAACCGCTAAACAAATTGACGATGAAATCATCGAAGTCGGTAAACGTACTGTAATTGATTTAGGTATTCACGGTTTACATCCGGAATTAATCAAAATCGTAGGACGTATGAAATACCGTTCTTCTTACGGACAAAACTTATTACAACACTCGAGAGAAGTTGCCAAACTTTGCGGTGTTATGGCAGCTGAATTAGGCTTAAACGTTAAACTAGCAAAAAGAGCCGGTTTACTACACGATATCGGAAAAGTTCCGGAAACCGAAAGCGAATTACCACACGCTATCTTAGGTATGCAGTGGGCTGAGAAATACGGTGAAAAAGAAGAAGTTTGCAACGCAATCGGAGCACACCACGATGAAATTGAAATGAAATCGCTTATCGCACCGATTATTCAGGTTTGTGATGCTATTTCAGGAGCAAGACCGGGAGCAAGACGTCAGGTATTGGATTCGTATATCCAACGTCTGAAAGACCTTGAAGATATTGCTTACGGTTTTAACGGTGTTAAAAATGCCTATGCTATTCAAGCCGGACGTGAATTACGTGTAATCGTAGAAAGCGAAAAAGTAAGCGATGAAATGGCTTCTACACTTTCTTTTGATATTTCGCAAAAAATTCAAACTGAAATGACGTATCCGGGTCAGGTAAAAATTACCGTAATCCGTGAAACCAGAGCAGTTAATATTGCAAAATAAAATTCACCTACATAAAAAACAAAAAAGCATTTCTTAACCGAAATGCTTTTTTTATTCTACATTCTTTCCTCTTTTCTCCTCACTCTTTATTCCGCGGATGATAGGCATGCAATACTTTTGAAAGATGTTTTCTGTCAAGATGCATATACACCTCAGTAGTTGTAATCGATTCATGGCCCAACATCATCTGAATCGCACGTAAGTCGGCTCCGTTCTCCAAAAGATGAGTCGCAAACGAATGCCGGAATGTATGCGGACTAATCGTCTTTTTCAAATTAATTTTAACCGCCAGCTCTTTTATAATCGTAAACACCATAGCACGGGTCAACCCGCTTCCTCGCCGGTTCAAAAACAAAGTGTCTTCGAATCCTTTTTTGATTTGCTGGTGATTTCGTATACTTTCCTTATACAATAGTATATATTTTTGAGTCGAAGCACCAATTGGCACAAAACGCTGTTTATTTCCTTTTCCGGTAACTTTTACGAATCCTTCTTCAAAAAACAAATCTGACAGCTTTAGCGCTATTAATTCAGAAACCCGAAGCCCACAACTATACAGCGTTTCCAACATCGCCCTATTGCGCTCTCCTTCATTTTTAGACAGATCAATTGCCTGAATTAGCCCGTCGATTTCTTCAGTTGACAAGGTATCCGGTAATTTCCGCCCCACTTTGGGTATTTCAATCAATTCTAACGGTGTCGTTTCCCGATATCCTTCGAAAATCAAAAAATTAAAAAAACTTTTTAATCCCGAAATAATCCGGGTTTGCGATCGCGCATTCACTTTATCCGAAATTTCATAAATAAAAGCCTGAATTTCCTGTTCATCAATTTTTACGGGAGATACATCCTGCGCTGTATTTTCGAGGTAATTAACCAGTTTTTCAATATCAAAAACATAATTTGCTATTGTATTTTCCGACAATCCTCTTTCCAGTTTCAGATAGGATTTGTACTCTTTTATATAGGATTCCCAAGCAGACATAAGCAACCGGTTTTTCAATCAAAAATTAATTTGTAGGTATTTTGGCATCATTTCTGCATAAAGTTAAAAAACTTAAAAATTAAGCATTATGAAAATCGTAAAATTTTTATCAGCCGGGCTGTTATTCGTAGCCGCAATAACTACAGCCAATGCACAAGAAAAGGCAACTTTCGGGATTAAAGGTGGAGCTAACTTTTCCACAGTGACTCAGGGTAAATTTGAAGACGGTCCGGATTCCCGTACCGGTTTCCATATCGGTGTAGTAGGCGAACTTCCTATCGTATCTAACGTATTCTCTATTCAACCGGAGGTTTTATATTCCCAACAAGGCTTTGAAAGCAACTATAGCTTACTCGGGAATTCATATACCACAAAACATAAAATCGATTATTTGAATATTCCGGTTTTAGCCAAACTATACATCATCAAACAACTTAGCGTTGAAGCCGGACCTCAATTCGGTTTTAAACTAAATGAAAGTCATGATACCAATAACAGCTCTATCGAAACCAACGAAGTGAATAAATTTGATACCGCATTAGCTATCGGCGCATCTTTTAACTTTGACAACGGTTTGTTTTTAACCGGTCGTTATACCTATAGTTTAAACGAAGTCGTAAAAGATACGGATGCTAAAAACAAAGTATTCCAGGTAGGACTAGGATTTAAGTTCTAAAACAGAAACAAAAACGCCTCTCCGATGAGAGGCGTTTCTTTTTATACAAACTATTCAACTGTGAATTTTATACTTTTCACTTCATCTGATTGATTTTTATACGTCAACAGATAAATTCCTTTGGCATATCGGGAAACGTCAACCGAAAACAGTTTTTCTTTTTCCTGGTTACTTCCAAAATCATAAACCGTTTTTCCATAAAAATCAACAATTGAAATCAATTCACAATTTCTGGTTTCAATATTTAGTTTTTCATTTGCCGGAACCGGATACAATAGTGGTTTACTTTCAAACGCATTCTCTTTAGCCATCTCCAAACCTTGAGTTTCCGTTAGCATCTTACCGCTAGTTGAAATTCTATTATTTTTATACGTTGTACCGGTACAAATTGTCGCCAATTCCGATTGGGTAACCGGAACTACTTTATTTGTCGGTACCGCCGGATTAAATCCACCCTGAGCCGCATATGTCTGCGCATCGGTAATATAATTAGATCCTGTCATATTATATCCTGCAGGAGCCGGTTTTAATTCAATCGGATACGTTACCACATACAATACGTTTTGCGCATCCGGGTTATCAGTACGCTTTAAGTTTAAGATAAATTTCAGCTTAAATGTTTTGATTCGCGGCGCAAGGAACTCATTTCTTGGTGTGATTAAATTCGGATTTATAGATTCAACATTATAATTAGACACAAAATGACTGAGATCGAGGAATGAAAAACTATTTGCGACAGGCATTTTTTGACTATAACTAAATAGTCGCATATAGCCAGTTTTCCAATTACATGAAATTTCAGATCCGCTGCCTTCATAGCACGAGAATTTCGGCGTTGCATTTGGATAGTAATCCAGTCTTCTTGCACTACCTAACTTAGGAGTTACACTATATGAATAGGTAAATGAATAGTCATTCTTATAATTTTTTATTCCTATAGGCATAAATGCATTTTGAAAAACAGCTGCAGTCTCATCAACCAATGGTCCTTTTGTCGTTCCTGCTATCTCCAAACCATTATTCATATCCACATCAACACCAACAATAGTAGAATTTGGATTGGCTTTCGCATATTCAATTGACGGCTTAACATATTCCGTAACCAACATTACTTCTGCATCTTGTAATACCAATCCACTTGCCGGGTTGATTGCATATTTAAGAGCATCTCCTGACAGCTTATAATTTCTATCAACAAAATTATACAAACTTTTTATTTCTAAATATTTTGGATTAGAAAGCCCTACTTTTTCTCTATTTATAAATTCTTTTGTTGTGCTTGTTTCCGTATAATACATCACCGGAGCATTGATCAATGAAAAAATCCCCATGGTTTCGTTATACAACGGTTGTCCGCCGGTAGTTCCCGGCAAATACCCCTGCATTTGCGAACCCGGTAAACCGATTGTCAGATCGTGCATCGGATGCTGTGTTGCAATAGTTCCTTGTATTCTCACATCCAGATTCACACTTAAAGGTGCTATTTCCAAAGGACCACTTCCACTTAAACCACCTCCAAACAGACCATCTAAAAAATTAACCGCTTTACTTACATAAGGCAATGCTTTTAATCCCGCTTTAAGAAACTGACTCTCTTTCATTGAATTTCCTAATGTTTTAATCGCATTTATTGTAATTCCTCCATCAGCAAGATCTGTATACATTTTTTCATAGCCATTTATAAATTTTTGTGTCGTAGTATGCACTTTCATCATCTTATCATTGATGCTGTTCGCCGACTTCCAGAAACTACCATCTGATGATACCGTTCCTTGCCCATCTGAAATAGAAGTAATTGTTCCGGTTATTTTTCCGGTTAGTTCAACCGATGAGTTACTGATCAACTCCGAATACAATAACAATCGTGACGATTCCGGAAAGCTACAGGTACAAGGATCGTAGTTCATTTTAAACTCGGCATATGCCCAGAAATTATTATCGTTATAAAACTTTAACGCCGTACTGATCGATGGATTTTGTATATGCGGTGTATTCAAAGCCTTTTCAACATTGGCCATATCCAGAAGATTCGTCTGGAATCCCGGTGCGAATTTCAAGGTAAGCATCGCTCCATTGTAATTCATATTACGACACCATTTTACCAAAATACGTAGTTTACCGGTATATTTATTATACATCATAACATACGTATGCTCCGGACGACCTAATAGCGGATTATTGTTGTTATCAAATCCCAAATTATAGGCCACCATTTCCCATCCGTTTTCCGGTTTCATATCTTTAGTAAGCGAAAGCGGCAACAATTCCAACTGATTCGACTGGAATGGATTTGGTGTAAACGTATTCGGATTACACTGTGAATTGATTGGATAAAACGGGTTTGTTGTCGTCCAATCAAAATAATTCAGATAATTCGTTTGTTGTGGATTAATCGGATTTCCCGGATTGGTTGAGATCCCGTTTGGCGGACAAAAACTTTGCCCCAAAATCATTTTTGTAACAAAAAAGAAAAGTACTGTTATTTTAAATTTTATTTTAACAATAATTTTACTGTTAAAAAAATAAATTGATCTTAAAAAAAACTCCGCTTTCTTAAAGAAAAAGGAGTCAGATTTTTTTCGTACATTAAAGATATAAAAAAACCTCCCAATGGGAGGTTTTCTTTTATAAAATCTAAATCAGATTAGAATTTGTAAACTAAACCTAATTTAATGCTAGCCATGTTTACATTTAAACCGAAGTTATTTGTAGACTCAGCACCATCAGCATCTGGCTTAGAAGTTTTGTATGCTAATTCACCAAAAGTAGCTTCTAAAGCGAAGTTTTTAGATACGAAATAGCTAATACCCGGAGCTAAAGCAACGTCAAATCCGTTTACTTTTCCTTCAGCAGAAACACCACCTGTAGTAGTTTTAACTTTACTGTTGTTATAGTCAAATCCTAATTGACCGAACATAGAAAATTTAGAAGCTGGAGTGAAGTAGTATCTACCGAAAGCACCAACTGTAAATTTATCAGTTTTAGTTTCAGTTAAAGCGTTTGGCTCATCTTTCTCAGAAGTATATCCAAGTTTTACTCCAACTGCAATGTTCTCAGTTACGAAGTAAGCAGCTCTTGGAGAAATATCGAAAGAGTTGTTTTTAGCATCACCAGTTTTTGTAGTACCAAAACCTACAGAACCAGAAATGAATACATCTCCTTTAGAGAAACCTTCACCTTTAGCTTCTTCCTGAGCGTTAGCAAATCCGAAAGCGAATACTGCTGCTACTGTTAAAATAATCTTTTTCATGATTGTTTTGTTTATTAAAATTAACGGAGCAAATGTATAAAAAAAACTATTCGTTGATCATGACATTTGTCTAAAAGAAAAACAATTTTAATACTATTTTTCATAAAAAAACGTTATATATTTGATCAACAATATCTTACACAATTATTAAAAAAACCCTAAATTTTATTTTTATGAAAAAAAACCTGTTGTTTTTAGTAGTATTCACCTTATTTTGTACTCCTTTTTACGCCCAAATGATCCAATTTGGTGTAAAAGCCGGAGTGAATTTTGCTAATTTTACCGGTGGCGATGTAGAAGGTTACGACTTTAAAACCATTACAAGCTATCATGCCGGAATTGTATCGGAGATTAAATTACTAGAAAACCTTTCCATCCAACCTGAGCTTTTATATTCTACTCAAGGAGCGAAACTGGAAGGATTAGGGGAGCAGATTAAAAATGAATTGGGCTATATTTCCATACCGGTATTGGCTAAATTCTACTTAACCTCAAACAAACTTAGTCTTGAATTGGGACCGCAAGCGTCTTTCCTTGTAAGCGAACGCAATAAGGTTAGTACTAATGATTCCAAATCGTTTGACTTTGCCGTGGCCGGTGGTTTGAGTTATAAAATAACCAATAGTATTTTTATACAAGGGCGATATGCTCTCGGTCTGACCGAAGTTTCTAAAGATGCTGATGTCAAAAACTCGACTATTCAGTTTTCTTTAGGCTACCTATTTTAGCATCACTCATATGTTAGTTAGTGAAGGGATTGTCTTCGGACAATCCCTTTTTTTATCACATCGCATAGGTTTTAAAACCGGACAGGTGTACTGCCACATTATTTTTATTTATTTTTACCAAAAAGAGCATACATGAGACTCATTATTATTAATGGCCCTAATTTAAATCTGTTAGGAAAACGGGAACCGGAAATTTACGGCTCTCAAACATTTGAAGACTATTTCGAAATTCTGCAAAACCGCTTCCCGAATATCAGCCTGGAATATTATCAAAGTAATATTGAGGGGGAACTAATCTCGAAAATTCAGGAAAAAGGATTTGATTTTGACGGAATCATCTTGAATGCCGGTGCTTATACCCATACCTCAATCGGAATTGGCGATGCTATTAAAGCCGTGACTACTCCGGTAATTGAGGTTCATATTTCCAATACTTTTTCCCGCGAAAGTTTTCGCCATCAATCTTATATTTCACCGAATGCTAACGGTATTATTATCGGATTCGGATTAAAGAGTTACGACCTGGCGATACAATCTTTTTTATAACCCATGCAACCATTGTCGATTTTAAATCGTCATATATACAAAACGCCTTAACTCCTTAAATGAATGAAAAAGACAATTACATTATTTGCCCTTTTATGCACCTTCTTATCTATGGCTCAAATCCGCGGAAAAGTTGTGACATCTACAGGACAAGCTTTGCCTTATGCCAGTGTACTTATCGAAAACACGTATAACGGAACCTCAACCAACGATAACGGTTTTTATGACCTGAGTATTAAGAATCAGGGAAAATATACTCTGGTTTATCAATGTTTGGGTTTTAAAACCAAAAAACTGACGATTAATGTTACGCATTTTCCTTTTAGTGTAGAAGATGTGGTTCTTGCTGATGAAAATTTCACTTTGAATGAGGTGGTTATTAATAATAAGGAGAATCCGGCCAATGCTATTATTCGTAATGCTATTGCCAGCCGAAAAAGAAATATGTCTTTATCCGATAAATTTGAAGCCGATTTCTATTCCCGTGGAATTTTTCGTGTAAAGGATATGCCTAAAAAAATATTAGGTCAGGAAATCGGTGATATGAACGGATCCATCGATTCTACCGGATCCGGAATTATTTATTTGTCGGAAACCGTTTCCAAAATTGCTTTCGAAAAACCGAACAATCTTCGTGAGGAGATTGTCGCTTCTAAAATAAGTGGTGACGACAAAGGATTTAGTTACAATACGGCTCGCGGTACGCATTATGATTTTTACGAAAATTATGTAAATCTCGGCATCAATATGGTTTCCCCTATCGCTAACAATGCATTTAATTATTACAAATACACATTGGAAAGTACTTTTGTGGATAGTGATAACAACTTGGTCAACAAAATAAAGTTAACGCCTAAAAGAGATAAAGAACCTGTTTTTGAAGGTTACATTTATATCGTAGAAGATTCATGGGCTATTTATGCGGTTGATTTTGATATTAAAGGCTACCGTATGCAGGAACCGGTATTGGAAACAATGAAACTTACGCAAAACTTCACCTATAATAAAGGAACCGGAATCTGGGCCAAAAACATTCAGACTATGGACTTTACAGCGGGTATTTTCGGAATTAAATTTGCCGGAAAATTTACGCATGTTTTTAGCAATTATATATTCCGTGACCGATTTGAAAAGAAAACATTCCGAAATGAAATCGTTACCATTCAAAAAGATGCCAATAAAAAGGATAACGAATACTGGAATACTTTCCGACCGGTGCCTTTAACTGAAGAAGAAGTTACCGATTATCACAAAAAAGACAGTATCCAGACACTAAGAACGTCACAGGTATATCTTGATTCGATTGATGCTAAAAAGAATAAATTCAGCTTAAGTGATATCCTTTTCGGTTATAGTTACCGTAATTCGTTTAAAAAATATACACTTACTTACGATGGTGTAATCGACCCGACTTCCGTTAATTTTAATACGGTACAGGGATGGAACCTCAACAGCGGATTTTCTTTCCGCAAATGGGATAACGAAAAAGGTACGGGTACTACAATTTCAAGTAAACTGAATTATGGTTTTGCTGAAAATCGTTTGCGCGCCATCGGAACAATTTATCACCGTTTTAATGCGATCAATGATGCCTACTTATATATAGCGGGTGGTAGCAGTATCCAACAGTTTAATGCTGCTGAACCGATTAGCAATATTCTTAACTCGGTTACCACCTTATTCTTCAAAAATAACTTTGCTAAATTCTACAATAAAGAATTTATCAGTATCAATTACGGACAAGAAGTTGTCAACGGTATTACTTTAAACGGAAAACTGGAGTATTCTGCACGAAAACCATTGTTCAACAATACGGACTACGTAATTTTTAAACGCGATAAACCGTATACTTCTAACAATCCTTTGCTTCCGGAAGATAATACTGTAGCCGCATTCGAAAAACACAACCTGGTAAAAGCCGGAATTTCTACCCGAATTCGTTTCGGTCAGAAATATATTTCCCGACCGGATCGCAAACTGAATATTCCGAATGAAAAGTATCCGTCTATTTTATTATCGTATGAAAAAGCTTTTGGCGGTAGTTCCGATAATTATAATTACGATTTTATTTCCGGAGATTTGGTTTATAATAAAAGAATCGGAAACAAAGGTGACTTAGGAATCCGTTTTAAAGCCGGTAAATTTTTTAATGCCGACCAGATTTCTTTTATCGATTACAAGCATTTTAACGGAAACCAGACGCATATCGGAACCAGCAATCGTTATCTGAATGTATTTAACCTGCTTCCTTATTATTCAAACAGTACCAATAATGCCTTTTTAGAAACGCATATTGAGCACGATTTCAAAGGTTATATCATGAATAAAATTCCGTTGCTAAACAAACTGCAATGGAACCTGGTTGTCGGATTCCACCAAATCAATACACCTGACACAAAACCGTATCAGGAATTCACAGCCGGATTTGACAATATCGGTTGGGGTAAATTCCGTATGTTCCGTGTGGATTATGTTCGTTCTTATCAAAACGGATTCCAGACAGACGGAGTTGTTTTCGGTCTGAAAATACTCAATATCATCGAGTAATTATAAAACAAAGGGCTGTCTTAAAATGAACAGCCCTTTGTTTTTTATTTCTTTTTTACTTGTTTTAGCATCCACTCGTAAACTTCATCTTTTCGGAATATATTTTCCACATTACTGTGATTTCCACCTTTAATAACGGTTAACGTTACATCGGCATCCGGCTTACAGGATTTGATTGCTTTTACAATTTTTTTGGACTCAGATAACGGAACGATAAAATCTTTATTTCCGTGTTGCACCCATAACGGTATTGTAGCCAGTTTACAAGCATCGTTTACATTTCCGCCGCCACAAATCGCCACCGCCGCTGTAATTTTATCGGCATATTTTCCGGCAAAGTTCATGGTTCCGTAACCGCCGAGGCTCATTCCGCAAACATATACCCGCGTTGAATCGGTATTGTAATTCTGTTGTACGTATTCCAATACATTTAATACTTTATCGGGATTCCACGGTCCGGACGGCAATTGCGGAGCGACAACTATGGCCGGGATTTTTTTGCCGTTTTCAATTGCTTTCAATACGCCGTAACGTCGAACGCGTTCCAGATTAGTTCCGGAAAGACTACGTCCGTGCAGGAAAACAATAACCGGAGCTTTTTGATCCAATACTTCCTGATCCGGAAGATTGATATAAAACGGATAATCGGTTTTATCGGTAATGGCTTGTAATTGCGCCTTTGTAACCGTTACAGAAAAAAGACAAAACAGAAGGAATAGATACGTTTTCATGCATATAACAGATAGGGAATGCAAAGTTACTTTTTTACGATCAAAATCCGGTCAAAAAATAAGCCTCAATTACTGAGGCTTACTTTTTTTATTTAATAATAATCTTTTTACTGATTGACCCTTTGTTGGTATCGACCTTAACAATATAGGTTCCGGTACTCACATTGTTAACCGGTAACACTATTTCCTGTTGTTCCATGGTAGCGGTTCTCCAACTATTGAGTTGTTGTCCCAAAACATTATATAAGCTAACACTTCCAACTGAAACATCCGTCAGTTTATTTTGAATACGGATCTGATTGTTTCCTTGCAGATAAGCCACATTTACACTTTCAAGTACATTTTCGGTAACCGACAATCTTTTCGTTTCAAAGCACAAAGTAAAATTGTAATTTTCTCCTGCCGGAATAGCCACTTCATAATCTGAATTTCTGATATCGTAATAGGAATTCGTTATATTATTATGGATATAAACCGGCTGATCCGGGTTGAAATTTTCCAGTGCGTCAATCTTAAATTTTACGATTCCGGCAACATCGGTTTTTACATATAGCGGATAAAAACTGGCATCATTAAAATGTCCGACACCCTGAATAACCAGTTTTTTATCTCCCAAATGAAATAGCATATCCTGAGGCAAATCATCATCAATTACAATTCCGTCATAACCGTAATCCCAATCATCCGTTGCCAAACCATCCATAAAGGCTAATAATATCTGACGATGATTCCCCACAGCCGATGTAAAACCTAAACGAATTCTGCTGTTCGAATCTTCGGAAATCGGATCATTTCCGTTATTATTAAAATGATCATTAGTTACCATAGCATTATTTGCAACCGTGGTATTTCGGAACATCACATTTGAAGTAGCAGCATCTTCTTTCACAAAAGCACGCTGATTATTATCGAATACAAGCGTCCCTCCTGCTGCACCGGCATGTAAGAAGAAACCTTGTCCGACAGGTATAAAGCGGCCCGGAACACGAGAACTGGATCCTAACCCGCTGATTCCCGGTGGCGATACCGGTGGTGTTCCTCCTGAAAGATTACGCGTTGCATAACCGCCTTGATATTGCTGTAACACATGTGTATTATTTGTAGGATAATGTTCCCAGAAATAAATCGCCCCATTTATAACAGCTGAATTATCGTTTATAAACTGTTGTGCATCCAAAGCCGAAGCATAAGGGTTACCACTCAGATTAATATTATTCGCCGATATCGCATTAGTGATTCTTCCGTTATACGGTTTTCCTACAAAAACATAATTCTGAGTTGCCGTTCCGGCATTACTTCCTTTCATTGTAAATCCGCTGGAAGGCGTTAAAATACCCGTTTCGTTAATCTGTGTCCAGTTGGCATATAAATCGGAAAGATTTTGAAATTTATAAATCCAGTAACGCGCCAGACTAATCGGTGTTGTAGCAGAACCATCATAACCGCCTATCCAATTAATGGTTGCCGGAGCTGCCGCATTTGTTCCGTCTCTTAAAACACCGCTAACCGTATAATTGTTGTTATTTGTTGTTGCATTGATTGCTCCAACCGGAGACGACCAATAGTTATAGTTAAATCTATTGGATTGCCCTTGCTGATCGCGCTCAATAGAACCGGAACTGGTTGGATCCAGATCCGAATTATAGGTTTGAACCAATTGGGAACGTCCCTGAAGATCTATTTTACCATTTATTCGTAAAAAATGACTCACTTCGACTTTAGAATCATTCGTTGCGAAAAGCGTATTTGAGTTAACAAAAAGCCCTAACAAAGTCTTGTTTCCACTTGATGTTACGTTATGCGCCGTTCTTACGATATTCCAGTCAATTGGCGTTGTTCCGTCCACAATTGACAACGAATACGGTAAATCTTGCGTTGTTCCGTTTAACCAGGTCGCCGTTGCACTCCATAATCCGGTAGCATTACTATCATATGGCATCGGAGCCGTTTGTGTATTGATATCAATTTTGCTAGGATTTACAAGATTACCTCTATTCTTATTTAATGAGTTGTCATTGATATGGGTACCGATATACGTATTCATCGAATAATAGGCTGTAAGACTCGCCCATGTTAACGCGCTAACGTCATTTTTAGTTACCGTAGACGGCATTATTCGTCCCAAAGTATTTGCTCCGGAACTCATAATCTCCTGATTCATTATATAGCGTAGTTCAGTAAGAGTTAACGCCCTGCTCCAGATGCGTAGTTCATCAAGATCCCCTTTAAAGATATTGACGATACTGCTTTTATTACGATATTCGGCACCGATAGTAAAAATACTGGTTGTTGCTGTCGGAGCCGGCATACTACCGGATCGATCCAATACGCCGTCAATATAAAGACTAAGCGTCCCTGAATTATAAACCGCAGCAATATTATGCCAGATATTATTAGGTAATGTCGTGTTCGAAATCAAAGAATTACCGTTCCATTCCATACGAATCTTATTATCGTTCTGAATCACCAATCGATAACCGGTTGTCCCGTTATGTTTAGAAACGATTGTTTTATCGTTTGTAGCATTGTTAGCTCCAGTAGGTCGTGCCCATCCCATAATTGTAAAAGCACCGGTAAGATCATTTTTATTATCCACTTTAACAGCATCATCAACACCGTCAATGGTAATATGGCGCGGCAATACCACTTCATGTGCTACACCAAAAGCAATATATTTTGTTCCGTCAAAATCGTAGAAACATTCCTGGTTTGTACCGTTTGTATTTAAGAATACCATATCGATTCCGGTGGTAAAAGCCGCATCACTAGCGATGATCATCACATAAGCGTCATTACCGGAAAGTGCAGGTAAGCTAGCGAGATCCGTTGTAGCTAATGATACCTTTACAGTAGCAACATCGCCACCGGTTTCTACTACCTTCCATTTTTTATTGGTTATATCCGTTGAAGTTGTTACCGTTGAAGGCCCGAATGTTACGGTTAACGGAGTCGCACTGGTCGTCATAGCTTGCCCGTTACTTCCCCATACCAAATACTTTCTGTCGGCATCAAATGTATTCGTATTGGCCGAATTGGTAGTCAGAATATTACCCAATCCCATTGTAATAACAGCACCGGAATTGATACTTTTTGATTGTTTTTGATTTAATTGTGCCGAATCGTCTCTTCCGATTCCGGCAATATCGTAGTTAAATCCGGTTGGTGCGATGTTCCAGATCGTGGTTCCGGCGGAGTTTACATAATTCTGACTCACACCGTTTGTTCCCAGTGTAATTCCGTATTTAATCGCCAGATAGGACTCGATTCGATTACGTTCAGTCGCATCATTTTTACGTGCTGAATACGATATAACCTCAGCGATTCTTCCACCGAAACTTCCGTCAAAAACCTGACTTCTTCCCAGCCAATAACGACGATTTGCCAACGAAATCCATTGTGGAACCCCTACTTCGGTATTGGAAATACTTAGGGCGTTACTGTAAAGCTCCTGTTTGGTTGCAGCACTGTTATGCCTACTATTGATGATGTTAACACTGGAGTAAGTTCCATTTACCTGAGCAAGTCCATACCCTCTTTCATTAACATCAGGTGTACTTGCTTCCGGTGTCGATCCGACACAATAGCTCACCACTTCATTATCAAAACGTATCGAATATTGGCCGAATCCAATCCCCGTACCGTCTTTTTCATAAGTACTGGTAGCACTTGACTGAGCACAATATAAATCAACGCTGGCCGTAGTCGAAGTAATCGTAGCCGGATTATCGTTTATAACCACAATAAAGAGGTCATGCGAATAAAAACCTGATGTCCCTTGTAATTCCGCTCTATTAGAAAGATAGGTATAGTTGGATGCTGAAGTCGAAGGATTATTTCCAAACTCCACCACCGGATTAAAATTAATATTCTTGGTGGTATTATTTCGATATACCGGTCGGTTGGTTAATGTGGCATTTGTCGCATCAATCACTTTAGCGTCATTTCCTTTTCCGCGATCAGTCCATATATTCACATTGGCTCCATCGGTTCCCACAGTTGATCCGTTGACCTGATCGGCTCTTAGCCAGGTTTCCAAATTGGCTGTAATTCCACCCGGACCTGTTGCAATTGTATTATTAACTGTTCCGGTAACGGTAACATAATCGATAAAAAATTGCCTTGATGCACTTCCGGTAGTCGTTACAAAGCGAAATTGTGCCGTAGCAGCAAAGGTCGAACTGGTCGAGAAAATTGTTCCGATCAGCGCATAATAATTTGTATTATCATTCACATCCCTTATGGTGGCTGCAACCCCTTTGTCAACAGTTCGGACAGTAGTCCAGGCCGCAACAGGATTGTCACGATATTGCAGTGTAATTCTGTCATTCGTGCTTAACGAATTTCCTCTGACAAAAAAACTCACATCAACTTTATTATAACCGGCGGTACTGATCACAGGTGATGTCATGTTACTTCCGTTAACCGGTACCTGTATTTTAGACGTTCCGTTATACGCATTACCGGTTGTCAAAGTAGCTCCAACAAGTACCCAGGTTGTAGATCCTTCAAAACTATCCTGATGTAGTTGTGTAGTCTGTCCGGATACCAAACCCGGTAAAAAGCAGATTGCCAATAGTAGTAATCGCCTCGTAAGCGGTGTTGTAATTTTTAATTTCATAGGGGTAAGTAGTTTTGTTCATAAGTTTTAAATTTGGGGGCTAGAATTTGGGTTGTTGTCGTTGTTGTTTTTGGCTCCTCTTTTCAAAGGAGCCAATAGTATTTTTTAAAGCACTTTTTTGAAAACAGTCTGATTCGTTTCCGTTATAACTTTTACCAATAAAACGGCTTCACTGGTGAAAAGGTTGGTTGTATAAGTCGGCGTACTCATCTTTTCTGACTGATAAATTAATCTTCCTAATAAATCATAAACAGCAACGGATATCAGGTTTTCTTTTGAAGATCGCACTGTAATCTCGCTATTCTGTTTACTGACACTGATAGCTGCAATATCGGCATTAAAATCGTGGTTTCCTAATGTTGAGTTCTTGAAAACCAATTCAAAACGATCGTTATTCACTCCTTCTTCAGCCGAAAAACCATAGCTATTCTGCTTTAGATCGTGAATAGTATTCAGCGTTTTATCTTTTAGAAAAATATACTGTTCACCCGTAAACAATCCGTCGAAATGATCAATTGAGATATTATAGTTTCCGGCTGTCGGAATATTTACTCCTAATGCAACACTGTCATTATTGTCAAAAGGTACCGGGCGACCCTGAATAGCATACGCTTCATTTCCGATCGTACTGTATAAAGCGGCTCCGCTCGCACCGAAATCTTTCGCATCAATTCCATAATCAGCCGCTACCGTTGCTCCGGTCATATAACCGATCAGAATTTGGCTAAAAGCATCATTATTTCCGCTTAGATTTAACCAGATACGGTGTTTTTCTATCGCTTCATTTTCAACCAATGCCGGTGCATTATTAATTTTAAAGAATTGATTAGCATTATTGATCAACCTCATACTATTACGGAAAGAAACCGCTCCGTTGGTTACAGCATTCACGAGAAATCCTTGTCCAACCTGGATAATTCCGTTTGGTACAGCACCTCCGGCTTGCGCTGCCGTTCCTCCTAACTTTGTGTATTTCGCATAGTTATTCAACGGGTACAAACCGGTTGACGGACTAGAAGGTGTAGCATGTGTCCAGAAATACAAACTTCCGTCGATAGTTGTATTAACGGTTCCGCTTCCGCTGATATTCGCATTGATAAAGTCAATCGCATTGATCGTAGACGGATATGGATTTCCGATCAAATTATACCCTGTAGTTGTACCTCGCTGTACATTGATGTTAACATTACCGTTATTTAAAACTCCTGTATAATGTCCCGAGAAAACCGCAGGAGTCGTCGCACTCCATGTATTCGGAATACGGATCAGATATCCTTTTCCCGCTGTAAACGCATTCGTACTCGGATTGATTGTTTCATAAGCACCGATCGGTCCGTTTAACGGATTATAAATATAAAATCGGTTGGTTAAGGTTTGCGGTGAAAAAGCTAATAAATTTTGTGATGCTACCGGCGATGACCAGTTCGTATAATCCAGACGGATCATCGGGGAACTGTTTCGGTATACATTACTATTTCCGCTGTTCGTGTTATTTTCTACCTGAACGAGATTCGCATTATTCTGAATAATAAGATTAGCTGTTGCGGCTACTGTTACTTCACGATTGATAATAAAGTTATGCCCCGTTTGAATTGTAACGACAGCCGTTCCGCTAATTGTAAGTGAACAAGCTTCCAGATTTCCCGTTGAGGTAAAATTACCGTTGATAATTGCATGCACATCATTGTTCGGAGCGCTATTACTCCAGCTACTTCCGTTCCACGTGGTCGAAGTGGCACAAGGGACACCTTGTATCGTGAAATTGGTATTTGGAGTTACATAATTATTACAAGTATTGATCACACTTACAGTAGCCGTTCCGTCATTTGCGATATCAGCTGCTGTAATTGTTGTCGATAACTGTGTAGTACTGATAAAAGTGGTTGCTTTATTTACACCATTCCAACGGATAACAGATTCCCCGTTAACAAAATTAGTTCCCGTTACGATTAATGTAAAATTAGCTCCTCCTTCCAATGCTGTGTCCGGAGAAATCGTAGTGATCGTCGGATCCGGTTTTACCGTTACCGTTACTTCTTTTCGCGCACTTTTTAACGGAGCGAATTTCCAGTTAAAAAACTGAAAGAAAGTCCCGGTTCCACTATTACTTTTAATGCTCACAGTATTATTCGTCATCGGATATGTAATCCCCGAAGTCGCCACAGTAAGATTAAATCCGTTGATTTCACGTGATACCAGACGAAGATTGTTCTGCGCCGGCAAATAAAAATCAAGATCAATATCCTGTGTTGCAGTCCCTGTAATACGAATTACTTTCGATTCCAGCATCGCTCCGGAACTGTCTTGTAATTCTACTAAAATTTCACCAATCGCACTGGGTCTGATACTTACCGATTTTAATTTAGTTGGTGTTGTACAGTCAAATACCAAATATTTATTGGCTACAGTAGCTTTAGCCGTTGGTGATCCTGTTGGTGTTACAGGACCAACATTCGCTAACGCTACTTCACGTTCTACAAAATACGAGCGGGTAGTTGTAAGCGTCGGAGTTGTATAAGAACTGGCGGTTGCCAGTGCTGTTGTGCTTGTTGCGGTGTCATACCAACGAATCGTTCCGGAATCAGCTGTTGATAAAGTAGCGGTCTTTCCTTTACAAATCGTAGCATTTGTGACAGTTGGCTCAGCTGTAGTCGCTACCATTTGCACATTTAGTACAGTAGTCGCATTATTAGCAACCGTAGCCGCGATGGTTTGCGATACATATCCCGGTGCTTCAAAAGTAATATTATAATTTCCGGCGATCAGTAATTTATAATAATCACCATGTAGCGATCCGGTTTTAACCCATGCCCCTTTTAAATCGTAGCCCGGAATATATACTTTCGCATTAATCGGGTTTCCGGACATATCGGTCACTTTACCTTGCAATCCGTAATTCGCCTGTTTAATATGATCCAAGAAGGCTTGTTTATTGTAGTTCCAAAAATTAGGTAATTCAGAAGCAGCCGGAAATTTCGTAGTTGAGATTTCAATTGTTACTTCTTTATTATGCATATAGTAGTTATTGTAATCCTGACGACCACCGCTTACGGTGTACCAAAGCGAACCATTTGTAGTTCCGGGATACTGACCCGCAAACACATCGTCCATATAACCATTATTATTACTCGCATTTTGACAAGATTGTGCATAATTTTTAGAAATAAACTTAAAGTAATTGTCATGCGGATGTAAATGGTTCGGTGAAGCATAAGCATCCCACGGATAATTGACCACTTCTACTCCTCCGTGGAAATTCGCAGCCATTACAAAATTTCTTGTTTTTTCAAAAGCCAGAAAAGCTAATGTTTCCGGTTGGTAGGCAAAAGTATCCGGATGCAAGCCGTTTAACGGATCCGGGTAATTTCGGTTTAAGTCTCTACCATTAGCATTGGCTCGGGTTGCCGTATTTCCGGCAGAGTTCATAACATCGTTACCGGTTGTTTTATACGATCCGTCAGGGTTTGAAAGCGGACTAATATAAATTTCGGTTGTATTGACCATATTGGTTACTTCCGAATCCGTACCGTAACGAGTTACCAGATGATCAATAAGACGCATCATTAACGGAAAGCCGGTAATTTCATCACCATGCATTGATGATGAATAGAAAAACTCAGGTTCTGCTTCATCGGTCTGGCAATTGTCGGATATTTTTAAAATCCACAGATTACGACCATTCGGGGTACTACCGATATTTTCCAGCTTACATAAATTCGGATATGTATTAGCATAATACTGCATCTTAGCTACATATTGTGAATAGGTCGGATAAGCATCCCAAGTGGTATCCCATTGTGCATTGGGAGCCATTGCATTTTTATTAGCTTCGGCACTTGGAATCTCATTATCTTCCGTACGCACCTGAAACGGTATATTATAGGTCAGGAATTTATCAAAAGTAATTTTATCAGCGTAAGCTTCCACTTTTAAATCATCCTGATTCACTCTTTTATGACTCAACGATAAAAACGCGGCTAATTTTTTAAACTGTTGTTCGTTGGCAGCCTGGAAAGTAAAAATTACCTCTCCTTTCGTTTTTAAATAATATTGTGCTTTCGCAAGATTCGTTTCTGTCTGGGCAAATACTACAGATAAGGAGGATAGTAGAAATAAAATAATTAATGTAGTTTTTTTCATATAATTATGCTTTTGGGTTTTCAAAATTAATGAAAAAAAATTAACATAACTTTATATGTTAGTATTGTTTTATTAAATAAAAAAATACAAATAGTTCGGTATTTTTAAATAATTGCTGATTTATTGTTACCAAAAGGTTATTTCGAAATTCAACATCAATTCCTACAAAAGCAGACATTCATAACATTTTGTTACCACACGGCGTGATATTTCTCTATAAAAATACACTTTTTAGATCACATAACGCACTAAATGTTATTCAAAACCTACCAAAAAAAATCATCTTTTTAAACCTTCTCCTTTTTAAAATTCTGCACCTTTTTTACAATTTGATCAACAATTGATAACCCACGTTTATCGCTCAAAAGTCGATCCGTCAGAAGCAGTTGTTGTAACATTTTTCTACTATTAAATACTGATATCTTATAAAATCATTCATCATGAAAAAAACATCCAGAGCTTATATCCCAATAGGATTACTATTTTTACTTTTAGAAATAAGAATTGAAAAGAGTGAACCGCTTTTAAAATACGGATTACTATTCCTAGCCACCCTATTTTTTATTGCCGGGTTTGTGACTATTGTAAAAAACGGAAAAGGGAATATTGAAAAATAGTTTATTACTGATTTTCTCTTTAAAATTCCAGTAGATCCCCTTCATTCACCTAGAAATAATCCTAAATAGTTATTTTCATAAAGAACATAAAAACAATACATCTCACCCTTTGTATTAATTTATATTTTTTGTAAAATTGTTTATTGATCAACTTATTATGACATATTACTGGGTAAATCAAGGTAAAACGTATAACGAAGAAAATAAAGGTGGTTATTTATGGGCGCCTTTAAAAAACTCATTAAATCACAGTGTTTTTCATTGGGAAACAATGAACGATTTAAAAACAAATGATATTGTTTTTAACTATTGTAAAGGTTATTTAGTTGGCTACTGTATAGTAACGTCTTTACCTTATAAAATTGAAATACCACCCGAATTTAAACGCAACAATGATTGGAACATTGACGGTAGAATGGTTAATGCAGAATATCACAAATTCGAAAAAAGCATCCCACTTAAAGAGCTCTACGAAAACATTAAAACTCTTTTACCACGAAAACATTCCCCAATAACAAACAATCCAATAAAAGCAAATCAAGGCTATTTATATAAAATTAGTAACGATTGTGGTGTTAAAATTCTAGAGACAACTAACACAACCATGTCCCTAGGTATAATAGCTCCAACTGAAGCTACCGAGTTACCACCAAATGACATCCCAGACACCACGTCCAGAAAAGGATTGGTCACTTCTAGAGTCGGACAAGGAGCCTACAGAAGAAAGGTATTACAAAGATGGCAAAACAAATGTGCTGTCACAGGTTGTAGCATTACCGAAATTTTAATTGCATCACACATAAAGCCATGGCGTGAATCTAATGATCAAGAAAGATTAGATGTTAATAATGCCATTTTATTATCTCCTAAATACGACGCCCTATTTGACCGTCATTTAATCTCTTTCGAAGACACAGGCGAGATAATTATTTCCAAAAGAATAACTCCTGACAGTTTAGGCGATTTAAAATTATCCGGAAAAGAACGTATTAATAATCTAACAGAAGCTAATAAAACATATTTAGCACATCATAGAAAAAAAATAGAATGAAAATTATAAATGTGGTTTGCGGTATTTCAATAAATGATAACGGCATCTTTTTAGCCCGGCTAAATACAACAAAACGAAATGCTGGTCTATGGGAGTTTCCAGGCGGTAAGACTCATGAATTGGAAACGCATCAGGAAGCTTTAGTTAGAGAATTTTTTGAAGAACTTAATATTGACATTCAGGTTAACGAGTACTTCATGAAGTCAGAAATCATTATTGATAAGAAACAAATAGTACTTCATTCTTATTTCGTTGATTTTAAAACGGAACCAAAATCTTCAATAGATCATGATTTATTAGGTCGCTTTAATAAAGCAGAACTTTCCAATTTAAAGCTATCAAAAGCCGATATTTCATTTGTTGATCAAATTATTAAAAACAAGCTTATCAATTAAGCCAAACTTTTCAACTACTAAAAAATACCCCATCGTTCACTATGGGGTATTTTTATCTTTAAATTATACTATTTTAATTCTTAAAATACTCCACTCCATTTTCTCCCAACAATCCTTTTTTTCCTTTTATGGTTGTCACTTCAAACAAACCGAACTGCCAATGATCATTAATCTGAATTGGCTCTAAAATTTTTATTTTCGTATACTTCAGCTCAACCTCTTTATAGATTGAATTTAAGATAAATATTCCTTTTCTATTCTCTTTTTCAAGAAAACAAACAGCTCCCAACTCGTGTTCAATTTTATCATATTTATAATCCAATATGATTTTTCCCGTTTCATCTACCAATCCAAATTTCCCTTTTTTTTCTACCAGAAAAGTACTACTCCCGTTATGAGGTCGGAATTTTTTTATAACTCCATCATTTTTTAGAATGATTTTATCTTTATCAATAGCATAAACAAAGTATTCCGCACCATTTTTGATAACAACATTATCTTCTGAAAAAGCAACTATTTCACCGTACTTTTTTTCAATTTCCTTATATCGATTTTGCTTCCTATCGCGTTCTTCAATACTTTCCTCCATAGCGACAAGCGTAATTTTCGGTCCTGCTATCGGTTCATCCGTATCTAAAAACGTATCATCCGTATAAATCGTTTCTTTTCTATCACTATCATCTCTGGAAATAGCCACCCAATCAAATTTGTTTGAATCTTTATTTTCGACCTTCGACCTTCTTATAATTTCATATTGGATTGGTATAATTAACTTTCCTTTTGAATTGATCAACCCAAGCTTACCTCCTTTTTCAACTTCAAAACTTTCATTGACAACCGGAGTTACTCTATCATATTCAGCAGGTATCAAACTCTTATTATCTCTTAATATGCCTTCTTTATTGTTTTTATAAATAAAAATCACATTGGAATAATTAGACATTTGCACAGAATCCAAATAGGCTCCAGAGAATAATACCTTTTTATTTTGGTCAATAATTGAAATCTTACCGTTTTTTCTGATCACATATCTCCCTTTAAAATTCGGTGTGGTTATCGCAAATTCACCCATTCCGGTTATAAATGGTTTTACCTTAACCTGACCCAAAGTATCACAAAAACCCCAAAGATTTCCTTCTCGATAAGGCAATAACAGCTCATTCTTTTTTAAACTCTGAGAAAAAACATTGGTAACGGTAACTAAAAAAAGTAGGTAAAAAACACGCATAACTCGTAAATTAGGAAAATAAATTAAAACATATTGATGATCATCATTCTTGTAAATACTTCGATCTTTTTTACTACATTATAAGTCTTAGGTAAGGAATATTTTTTTCAAATCATATTCATTTTCATATTCATTACGGACAGCCCTTAACAAACTGGAAAGTTTTGACATAAAAAAAACGGTCTTAAATTACTTTAAAACCGTTTAATCTGTTCCGCTGAACTCGTAGCGAGGACGGGAGTTGAACCCGTGACCTCAGGGTTATGAATCCAAAAAGTGTTATTTTTCAATTCATAACACTCAGAAAATCAGCGTTAATCTTTTCAACAAAAACACAAAACGTATGCGGTTTTATATTCGGAATTATTTATTTTTTATAAACTCATTATATTGATCATCGGTAAAATACATTGCTCTCACTATTATTTTTCTTGCATCATCCGATTTGCCTTCATTTTTTTTCAACTCGTCATTATAAATAGTTAACTGTTCTTTAGTCAAAACTTTTCTAAATATTGTCTCGTTCTTAACTAGATAATTAATAAATTCAGTGATGTTTTTTTTATCATCAGCACCTTTTATGTTGTTATACAACTCCAGCCTTTTGCTCCAAGATTTTGAAAAAAGCGTGTCAAGTACTTTTTTTTGATTCTCAGAAAAACTTAAAAAATTTAGCATCTTATAGTTTGCGTCTTTAAAAACATTTTCGTTTGTTTTCTTTCTTTCAACAATCATTTCCATTACGCCAACTCTTAATTTAATTTCATCTTCAATATTCAGTTTTTGAGCAATCACATAAATAGGTGTTAATAAAAGTGAAATGAACAGAATTAAAGTAGTTTTCTTCATAAATTAGTTTTTATCGATATAAATCCTTTTGATTTCACTTAGCTGTTTGTCGCTTAGAAAAAATCTTAAAAGTTTATCCTGGTGCTCTTTTTTATATTGAACTAATTGATTTGAATTTAACAATTCTCTAAATTTAACTTCAGACTCATAAACAACCGGCGCAATCTCTTCGTTTGACTCGCTGTTTACTCTTGCTAATTTATCTTTTTCTTCTTTCCAAATTATTTCGCAAGCTGATTTTTGTCCATTACTCAAATTTAAATACATTGCTTCGTTGTTCTTTTTTTGCAAGAATTGCTCTTCTGTTAATTTCATACTTGTTTTTGCATTTAACATAGTGATTGATTTTGAAACTCGACAACCAACAGTTGTAAATAGGACAAAAAGAAAAGAAACAATTGTAAGTGTAATTTTTTTCATATAATATATTTTTAAATTTTCAGGAAAGTTAAATCTTTTTATTTTTATTTAGCTAACTCATAGAGTTGATTCTAATACTAGCCTTGACTAAAGCCATAGCACTAACATTGGCAATCGGAACATCTTTGTCGTTATGATGTTTGTTTTGACTAACAAGCTTGATAAATTCATCGCCTTTATCACTTTTTTGAACATATTTAACCGTAACCATTTCATCCCCTTCAACGTTAAAACTAATAAGATACATTTCTCCAAAAAAAATGTTTTCTAAAATATTGTGAACTTGTTTATACATTATTATGTCACCGCTTTTCAGTAAAGGATACATGGAATCGCCCGTAACATAAATCGCTCCATCACATTTAGGCAAGTTAGGAATCTGAATATAATCTACAGGTATTGTTTCAGACGAATCGCTAAACAACGTAACTATTCCAGCGGATGCTTCAATATTGTAAAGGGGAACCGCTTGATTTTTAATTAATCGATCTGATTTTAATTTAAAAACATTAGTATCAGCATCAGTCTTTAACATGTCGCCTCTACCTGTCATCAACCAGTTCAAATCAACATCATCAAACAAGTTTGACAAATCCAATATTATTTGATATGAAGGTTTGTTAGAATTGTCCCTTTCTAATCTATAAAGCTTTTCAGGAGAGGAATACCCTAGTTTTCTCGCTAATTCCCCAACATTCTTAATACGCTTTATTTCACACACTTGCATAAGTCTTTCAAAAAAACTAGTGTTATTTTTCAAATTTATTTGCATTAATCAAACTTGTTTGTATATTTGTATTGTAAAACTGAAACAAAACGGAATTGCGGTTGTTGCAATTCCGATAAAAAACGGAAAATAAAATTAAGCTATTTGTACCAAAGTGTACCAATAATAAAATTTTTTTTTCCGCTTGAAAAAAAGCAACAAAAATCCGTTGAAAAACACCGGATTAAAGAGTGCGTTTCAATTGAACATATTGATTTTGTAAGACAACTATTATGCCAATAAGGATATGATAAGTAAAGAAGAAACTCAAAAGATAAAAAAAGTACTTGGGTCGAAGTATTCCCCGGTGATTATTGATCGCCTAAACAAAAGGAAAATCACCAATGCTAAGAGTAATCCCTACTCACCGGAATCGATTCAGAAAATTGTAACCGGAAAAATAGAAAACTCACGAGTTGAACTGGAAATTGCAAAGCTGGTTTATGAAACAGTTGAAGCGAAGAAAAAAACGGAAAAAGAAAAAAAACGACTATTAAAATAAAATGATACAGGCAGAAACGGCATATAATATTGTACAGGCTCTAACTCCGGAAGAGTTAGCGAGATTGTGCGGTATGATGCAAGTTGAGCCGATCAATAAACCGACTAAGAAAAAAGTCAAAGTAAAAAAAATCTGCCAAGTGGAAGCCGCAGGATGGACAGTAGAAAATGTTATCGAAAAGCTTTTAATATCATTTATAAATAAGGCAGAAAAACGTTAATTGAAATCTTGGAACCGCTTGAAAAGGATAGAAACTACCCTTTTCTGAAATTAGATTTTATTTCGGTTGTTGGAAATAACAATTCCAACAGCAATACCTATGCAAAGGATTGCCAACGCTTGCGATGTGCAAACTGTAAACCTAAAATTAAAATCATTGCTAGTAATACTAATTTCGGTAGTATCCATAGTCAAATACCGCAAGGTTTTGGTTCTCCTTGCGTATGTTTTAAAAGCGGTTTCAAGTTTTTTTGAGAATACAAGCAGAAGGCTTGCAAGCCGGTTCGTTGCCGGATATTCTCGCACAGAGCGCAAAATGCGTATTTAATTCCCCTAAGCTGGGAGTAGCTGAAAGTTTAGACGCCGACACTACTCCTTCGCTAAGGGTTAACCATCTAAATAATTGACAAATAAATGGATGAAATTATTAATAAATCCGTTGCAAAGCTGTTGCAACTAGATTTTGTCGTTGGCTGCGTAAAGCACGACTATACCTTTGATCAAAAGGTTGTCCAAATTTCTTTTACAAAGATAGAAGAATTCGACTTAAAAGCAACTCTCAAATGTATTCCTGTAGAGCATATCTGTTCGATCCGAATAATGACAGGAATAAATACCGCATTCTTCTATATCAACTCTTTGGTTTAAAATCTTTAGTTATGGAATTTGTAAACAACAACAATTGTTTCCTAATGGCGTGGCCTACATCATCAGGAGAATTTAAAAAATCACCGATAATCAATTGTATTACACCCGAAGAAAACACCGCAAATACAGGTGATCGCGTAATAGGATTTAAAAACAAATCGGGACAAGATCGGATTTACTTGATTTCTGAAATTTTATCGGAAAGCAAGTCCAGTAAGCCAGGATATAAAGCATTTAAAGCTAAAGTTTCTTTAATACAATAAAAATAATGGAGAAACCATCCATAAATAATAAGGTATTCGACCTAATTAAAGGTATCGGTACCACAAATCAAACCAACACCGAACAACATTCTTTACCATTAAGCATTGAGCCGGAAAAAGACAACTGTATAATGGCGGTTTATCCGGCCATGACTACCGAAACTATTGCCGCTACAATGGATAATTTTAGACTTTTTGTTCCGGATTACAACGCAAAGGTGGTTGAGGAAAATATCGCCATCGCCAACCATAATTCCGAGGTTTTCACCAATATCAAAGACTTAAACCCAGTACAAGCCGGATTTAGACGCGCATTCATGCTTAAATACGGCAAGTGGGTAAATTACCTGGACAAGAAAACACTCGAAATCAAAGAACGCTACCAGCTTAATGATATGAATGCGCGCCAGTACAATGCCCTTGCAACGGAGTTTTGCAACGAATACGGCAACATCGTTGAACTGATGCCTTTACAAACAATCAAATATTCAACGGAAATGTTTTTCATGAATTTCCTACACGCATACAACGGTCAGCTGAGCAAGAAAAATGCAATTCACATGAAAATGGATATTGCGTACAAAAAGCCGCTTCCGCCTGTAGAGATAAATAGCTTGCAAATAACGAACTTAATGCGAAACGGAGTTAAAGCCATCAATGTGTGCAAGAAAACGGTTATAAATCACCGGAAGCGGCTTGAAGAAGCCGGAATACTTGTTGACTACGTTTATCAAGGTTTTTACCGCGGTACTTTACACCAATTCAACCCGGAAATATTACAAATCATTGACCTTGCAACCGGAAAAAATGCCAACACTGAAAATCAATCGATTAGCAGTAAAAAAAGGAAAAACTTAGCTGAGTTCAATGAGACTACAAGAACTAAAAAAAATGAGTGTGAAATAAAAGAGAATGTTGAAAACAATTCTCTGTCCAAAAGGAGTTCGCTCGGTTCCTCGCTCACGAGTTTTAATTCTACTTTCTACAGGAACACAGATCGCAAGATGCAAAAGATTTCACCAGAGGGGGCGGCCAAAATTGTTAAAACTGATGCGGTTGATTCGGTAGAACTGACGGTAAGTGAAAAATTACAGCGGTTAATCGTTCATCCGCAACAATTAGCCGAAGAATTAGCCAGCGGAGAACACTGGGATTACTCTCCGATCGATATCCGGGTATTGTTCCGTGAAGCTTATGAAGGAACATTAACCACTGAGGAATTTAAGCAGCTACTAATTCAGGACTTTTTAAAGACTTCTGCAAAAATATGGCGTGGCAAACGAGTTTTTGTCGGCTCATGGAAAAACACAATCAATGTGTTTTATGATAGCTGGTTTATGAATGGAAAATTCACGTTTTCAAAGCAAAACCAGTTTGATTACCTGAAGGAATACCGCTGGCGAATTAACCACGCTCGTAAGTGGTTCCTGTCTAAACCGGATTTTAACCCGCTATTCCCGTCTGATTATTTCGACAGATCACGGACCGATCGCAAAGAAGTTGGTTTTGGCTACACGTCAAAAGCCTGGAACCGCCATTTGAAATATATGGAAAACCGCGCGGCGAAGCAGCGCAAAGCGGAAAATAAAACACAAACCCGAAAACAAAGCTTATCGGCGGCCAAAGCGGTTGAGGCAAAAATCAAAATGTATCTAAAAGGTCGAGTGTCGGTTGAGAACCTGTACATCTTTGTTCAAAACAAATACCCGGCTTTCCTTGATAATCTTTCATCGATGGTGTGGAAAATTCAAAGTTCTAATCTTAAAAACAATAATTAATCAATGGCCTTTGCAAGTAAAGAAGATTCACGTATTAGAATGGTTGCATTAACCATTAACGGAATGGACAACATTGTTTGGTATTCCCCAATTCGAGGAAATAAAAAATCTGACGATGTTATCATAAACGGAATGTTGTACAGGTTCCAGGCTCGCCCGGAAATCAAATATGTAAATAAGATCCAGTTCTACAACAACATTGGGAATAATGAACTAATCCGGGAGTATCAAATAAGATAGTGTTAAAAAACTACAGTTACTATGAAAAAAGTTGTACTAGAAAATCTATCAATTAAAGACTTGGAATTGATTCAAGATAGAGTTAATGAAAAAATTCAAGTCCTTAATTCAAATCTCTGGGATGATATGATAAAAATCGATCTACTGCAAGAATTGTGGTTTGATTTGAGAAAAAAAATTGAAAACACTAAAAATTCTGATCGAAACAAAATTATAATGCGGGTTAGCACTTCAATAGTACTCATGGAATTGTTTCTTAACCTAATAGCTGCTAATACAGGGTTAAACGGGTATGAAAGCTACTTGCTTCTTGATTTAGCAGGGAGACTAAATAAACAGATAATCAATTTATAATCATGATCCTGACAAGACCTGGTAATAAGCGTAAAATAGTGAAAAAGATTGCTCCTTTTTTTCCTGATCACAAACTACGTATTGAACCGTTTTTCGGTGCGGGAGGTTCTTTTTTTTCACTGCCGAAACCAAAATATTCAATACTTAATGATTTGGACGGTGATGTTGTTAATCTGTATTTGACTGTTTTAAATAAAAAAGAGCAATTGATTGAGGAATTAATAAAGGTACCGGTTTGCGATGGTTTAATGAAGTATTGGTACAGACACCAAGAAACTGATGAAGTTATGAAAGCCGTGCGATTTTTGTTTTTATCCAACTTCACTTATATGGGAAAAGGTTATACGGTTAGATATGGGATAGACAACTCAAAAAGAAACATTTTAAAAAACATTGATTCGGTTTTTTTTTCTCTTCAGGACTGTAAAATAATGAATGTAGACTTCCGAGAAGTATTAAAAAAAATATCATTCAGTAGTACGGTTACGCGAAAATCAGATTCGTTTATCTATATGGACCCTTGCTACCTGGAAACAGAGAATTTTTATAAGGTTCCAAAATGGACAAAACAAGACACACTCGATTGTCTTGATATAATGGTTGATTCCGGAATTAATTGCGCTATGAGTGAATTTGATCATGAATTTGTACTCACAGAAGCAAAAAAAAGAGATTTAAATATCATTGAAATCGGAGAACGTCAGAATATTAATAATCGAAAAACAGAGGTATTGATCACAAATTATTATACATCCTTAAACGTCAATAATGAGCAATTGAAAATAAACTACTAACCAAGCCATCCAACTAACCACCAAAATGAAAGAATTATACCATATCCGAACAAAATCCCAACTATACCGGTTATACGCATCGCAGATGCCGGAACGGGAAATAAGAGCCGAAATTAATGAGATTATCCGCGAAAACCGTCCGAAAAACACCTTTCCGGATAGACCGCATTTTGCTCGCGCTCTTAGAACGATAGAGGTAATTACTTTCATTGACACTAATGGTACACCGGATGGTTACAAATTATCAGAAGAGTTACAGTATAAACTTAACGAGTACCGAAAAGAAGTTGCTGAAGAAAAAAGAAAAACCTTTAAAAACTTAAAACCATGAAAACAGAAAACACAAAAACAATGCGCGAAGCATGGCTGCACAGAGCCGATATCGTAAACAAAATCATTGAAGCAATCGCAACACGTGGTCGCAACTTTTTTGCTCACCAAGACAAAATCGCGATTATCTCGGTAGATGAAAAAGGGCAACTGTGGTATAACTGTGAATACATCTCACAATCTGATCATACTGGAAAATTTTGCTTGTCTGTGACCAATCCTTTAAGCGACTTTAAATGGTATCACGGAGGCACACTAAAAGCATTAGTACTCGACTTTGTAGACTTCATATATACGGGTGAATATTCAAACGGAAATCACGGATATGGCGGTTTATTTTGTCCTCACTGGGGTTATTCCGAAAAGGATATGCAGGAAATCCAAACCATTGCAAAGGAGTTGAATTATTTACAATAAATTATTGAAACCATGATACCAGAAATTAAAGGTTACAATTTATCTACTGATTACGAAATGCTTTGGAACTTGATAAACTCAGGATATAGAGTACTAGGGTGGATTGTATATCCAAGATATACGGAAAGCATCATATTTGATTCCGTGGAGATAAAAAAGCCGGATGATTATTATCGGATCGGCTCCAGAGGAATTGGTTACGAAAGACATAAAAAAAGCAAAGAATGCTTTATTGAAGATTGCAAGGACCTTCAATTAAAGTTTATTAATCTAAAAGACTAATACGATGAGATTCAAAAGCAAATATTATATCGTTTTCCCTCGCAAAATGGTCGAAGAAATCGAATGGCCTAAAGAGTGGGGACATCAGTGCGCTGGAAACGTAGCCGAAATGCTTAGAGAACATTTAGGGGTATCAAGAATAGCGAGTGAAATAAAATTCCTTATTTCTGAATCTGAAAGATGGAAAATGATTTATGCTTTCAATGTGAGCTACCAGGACACCGAAGATTTTCTCAATTCCCAATGCAGCACTTTACACTTTAACTCGAAAATCGCAATGAAAAAAGCTGAAAAGGCTTTAAAAAAAATGGGAGCAAAAAAACTAACATGCACCGAATCTTATCGAGACGTGATTTTGCAACACGCTTATTATAAACATAACAACGAATTTAAACCATGAAAACAGAAGAAAACACCCCTACAATCCAACCTCTAACCAATTTGGTTTCTATGACTGATTTTGTAACCTATTTTCAAAACCGATCCATTAGACAGCTATGTGAAATGTATCCTAGAATATTTAATTACATTGCATTTAAGTGTAATAATGAGATTGGCGACTTCAACCGTGTAGAGGTTGCAAAATGGGAATTGATCGGTAATTATGCAAAGTTTCTAAAACAACCACTAAAGCTGGAAATGTTCCTCCCGGTTGATAAAAATGGTGATTATCAAACAAAACCTATTATGATGGAATCGGATGGTTTTGAAGGTGTTTGTTGGAGTTATGAAGATTATAAAGCTGCTGAGAAAAAAATATTATTTAAAGATTTCAGAATATCGACCGAAGAGGAATCAAAAATTGGTTTCGCGTCCTTTTATTTCGGAGAAATAATTTGTCTAACCAATGGAAATACAACCATTCCATTTTTTCCTAATCATACTTTACTTGTAGATTTTTTAACGATAGTAGATACGGTTCATGCTAATATTTTGCAAGGATCCGGAAAGGAAAATGATTCAAAAATAGAACTTACGGACACAGCTTTAAAACAAATATTCGGTCATGCCGGCTATTAAATCCGACTGTCCGACACGGACGGAAATCAACCGTCACTTTTTAATTAGCTACGAAATAACTGGCGAAAAAGGCTCAAGGCTGATCGGAGCCGGTAAATACGAAACCCTTGTCGGCGAAAAACTTAAAATAAAGCACTTTAACGAGGTTTTAAACGGTAAGCGATATCAATATACTTTCAAAATAACGAAATCAACTAAATATTTAAAATATGAAAACAACCTTTTTTACAACAATGGTAATTGCGATGGTGTTTGCATCGTGTAATCAATCCGATATTAATGAAAAAGAGTATGAAGTTACCCTCTCTTCAAGTATTAGAACTGTGACAATTGATAGTTGCGAATACGTCGTTTATGATGTTAGCAGAGGAGGAAATATTATTCACAAAGAAAACTGCAAGTTTTGCCAACAAAGAAAAAAGTAACCATGGAAAAAAAACTTATCACTCATATTACATCAGATGAAAAGTATTATTACCTAACTAGAGAAGTTGTAATCTTTTCGTTTCCCCTTTTTGACATTCCAAGAACAAGGATTGGTAGAGAATTACTATATAAGGACGAATGTCTTGATAAGGTAAAGGAGTTTGAAAGACAGGCGCACGAAAGATTTACTTATGTAAGTACAAAAAAAGAAACAATCGTTAATCAATAAATTTCTAATGATACACGTCTTAATAATTCTTTCAAGCCTTCTTTTAGGGGCTGGGATTCCCTTTGTTTTGTATGTTCTTTTATTCGGTTGGTCAAAAACAACAAAAATGTTAACATCTGTCAACTTGGAAAGTGTGATGTATGATTTCCTATCTAGTTTATTGTTTGTCTTTTTCTTAAACCTATTTTTTTCTAAGGTATGAGTAAATTTTAGCAATAATTATTTTTAATACTAAAAATAAAATATATGAGTAAGCGCCTATAACAAAATAAATAAAATCATACTTAATTATATAATTAACAAGTATTAAAATATTTAGATAAATAACAGCAATAATAGTATTTGCCCTAAAAACATCTTTTATTTCAGACGGCTTTCCGTTGTTTTCAGTCTTATCTAAATAATCAAATAAAAGTTGGGTGTAAAATAATGTTAACATGAACCATGTTAATGAAAGGCAAAAGCAAAGTGATATGATAAAGTAAAAATCAATATCGCTAAACGGATTATCGCCTACTAAACCAATTAAGCTTGGTTTAAACAAATAGATCGATACGAAAAAAGAAGGCATTGCCGAAACTATAGTTAAAAATGCAGCTTTGTAAGTTAACTCTAACTTATTAAAATCTTCAAAATTAAACATGTTCTGATTATTAAAATTTCACCCGCAATTTCAATAAACCATTGTAAAGTTGAAATAAGTATTTACACTTAAAAAAATAAGTAATAACACTAAAGATTTAGTTATGCTAGAAACGATATTAAAAATAATTGACCATATATATTTTAAGATGATATACTTCCTATGCCTGGGCTATACAATTCTATACACTGAATTATGGTTTAATCAACTAAATGACCCACCGTTCGAGAGACTTTCGGCAATCATAATCAAGTTTACTGTTATATCAACAATAATTGCAACTATAACCGCAAGCATTGTTTTAATAAAAAATAAACGATGGAAATAATAAACACTGAGGTTAAACAGAGTAACGGTAGTCAATATTTTATTTTTCGAACGGCAATGTATAATATCTATTACATTATATCTTATTCCGGTTGCAGCTGTAGTTATATCGGTTGTGATTATAATGACATAGAAGTAAGGACTATTAAAATTAGATATTCCAGTAACGGAGAATTGGTAAAGAAAAAGAATGGCGGTACACGGATAAGGTTAACAGATCAGCTTTATTTACACTATAATGATTTGGTAAACCCAAATAAAGAAACCATTGATTTGATAATGGAAGAAATCAATAAACACTACTTACTTTAAAAAGCGGCTAAATAGCCGCTTTTTTCATACTTCAAAGGTTAATTGCAACAATTGTTGCAATTAACCTTTATTTTTTTTTATAACAATACCGTGTCTGAAAGTTATAAAAACATGCTCTAACCTGACGTAACGTGACGTATCGTGACATAACGTGACGTAACCTGACGTATCGTGACAAGCCTAATTCAACCTGATGCAACTTTGCAATGTAATCATTAAGGAGAAAAAAAGAGGTGAGCGATAACTTGTACAGGCCATTACAGAACGGGAGTCAATACGATCATTTAATACCGTTGAGATTTTGCGAAGCAACTGATCTCGGTTCCGGCACTACTGCTTATAGCGTTGACCAAATGGCTGCCTGGATAAAAAAACATTTCAGGCAAATGGAAAAAGTCGCCCCTCTCCTTTTGCAACAAAACTTGCAACAAACTGTTGCAACGGTTCATTACTGGGTGTACAGTCACTTTCAGTATAAAAGAGACAGTACAGAACAATTATTAAAATCTCCGGCTTGCGCATGGTTTTCCCGTGCAAAGGGCATGGATTGCAAAAGTTATTCGATTGTTTGTTCGTCAATCTTGCTTAACCTGGGCATTAAGCATTATATCAGACGAATCAAACAACCGGCAAGTAAGTACCCTAATGATTACACACACGTATATCTGATTGTTCCTGCCTGTCAAAAAACAGGCAAATTAACAAACGGGTATTACACACTTGATGCGACAACAATTTACAATAAAGAACCATTATTCACTGAACCAAAAGATTTATTTATGGAAACATTTCCACACACTGGTTTAAATGGCGTCGCACGCCCGGGTCCCGGAGGCCTCGGTATCTCTCTTGGAGATATTAAAAGTTTCAATTTCGGAAGTGTTTTTTCCGGGATGTCGTGCTGGGGCGGTTCCGCCTACAACGCAAGCGACGTGCAACAAAAAATCCCGGGCATCATAAAAAAATACGAGAAAATTTACAACGATGTAAATATCGCCGTTGCAACAAAAGATATGGCGAAGTTATCCAAAGCAGTTGCCTACGCTATGGCATGGCCACATGCTTGCTGGGAAAAACTTCAAAACATTTTTATGGGCAACAACTGGAATGTTTGTACGGATGATAGTATCCGAATCACACAGCAAGTGCATGTTGATTTCAATAACAAAGTAAATACTTTGCTGGCTGCCTATATCGACAAGTATTATATAAAAACACTCTCAGGAGCAACCAAAGTAACCGCATGTGCTTACGATGTTCTGCCTGATGAGTATGCGGCAATGTTTTTTTCGGACATCGGTCCGGATGGATGCAAAACCGTTGATTCATATACATACATGATCAAGCCCGGAATTACAATTGTTCCAAAATTTGAAATCACACCGGATTTAATCGCATCGATTAACAACGGTACTGCCGCGCCAGCTGCACCAACGTTTTTGCAACAGTTGCAAAATGTGGCTGCAACCTTTGGAACAACAACACCGCCAGCCGGCAACACATCAATGCCAGGCGGTAGTTATACTCAGGACCCGTCTGCGGGCGGCTCGCAAATACCCGGAACTGTTGCACCGGGCAGCGACAACGACAACAAAGGTTTTAGTATGTTAGGCTGGACGGCAATTGCAGTCACTTTTGTTGGCGGAGCGGTGCTTATTTCCAAACAAATGAAAAAATCAAAGCCAAATGGAGCAAAGTAAGTTAGCTGGCGGAGGTACTAATGTGGGAGGGGGATGGTTGTCTAGGCAATTTAGAAGAGTTTCTTCATTAATTAATGATAGTCCTTTTCTGAGATTCTTTTTCGGAAACGTTTCCGCAGGTCTAGAAGTGGCTGCTGATTTGCTTGGATCTATAGGTTTAAAAACTGCCTCTACTCATGTTGAGTTAAACACAACAGAAGAGCAGCAGTTGAATAATTGGGCAGATAATTTTCTTGTGCAATTAAAGCCAAAGCTAGAGCAGTTTGCTCGCGCCTCAAGTGATCAATCCACAGTACAATCGAAGATTGATTTGATCAATGATATGTACAGACAGCTTGGAGCGATTCAGGCGCATTTTTCAGCCGGTTCGTCCGGAATGACGATAAACCAAACCGCAGCGCGAAAACAGTTTGTAAACGAGCTGACAAATCAAATTAGGATGGTTGTAGAGTTGCAAACAACATTGATTCCAGTACCTATCAGTATCAACAATAAAAACATTGCTATGAATTCGGTTAACACTAATGGAATTACAGCTAATTCATCCGTTGTGAGCTTTGTCACTCCACAGGTCTCAACAAACGTAAAAACCGGTACAGTTAATCCGGAGTTGGTAATACCGACTTTGCCTAACCTGGTTTTTAATCCTGATCCATCATCTGCAATTAAAGACGTTGCCGATAGTGATCCGATAAAAACAGACCCGACAACGCCTGTTGCAACAAATCCAACAAATGTTGCAACGCCTGGTAAAAAGAAGAATGTTTTACTAAAGGGACTAGGTGTTGTAGCGGCCGGATTTATTCTGTATAAAATTTTTACTCCGGAGAAAAAAGCAACAAATAAAAATACCAAACAAAAAAGAAGTTAAACAACTTAAATCTTAATAAAATGAAGTTTAAAAAACCATCAGGCGGTGATATCGGAACATCATTCGCATCCGTTGGGGCAGGTGTTGCATCGGGATTTGGTTCTCGCGCAATTATCGATGCGGCAACAAAGCCGGCTATCGAACTCGCGCCGACTAAAAAAGAGTTAAATGCTAAAATGCTTGGTCAAGGTTTGGCCGTTGTCTTAGGGCTAAGTTTAGTCGCTGCCACATCTGGAAACGATTCAGGGGCGCATATCACAAAAGGTGCTGGTGTAGGTATGGCTGTTGTAAACGCAATTGACTTTGCGGCAACATACACAAAACGAAACGATTTACTTACTACCAATACCGCTGCTTCACGTGTGCTTAGATCAGGCTTAGGTCTTGGATGTCCTTGTAACTCCCCGGCAGAGCAACGCTATTATCCAGCATTAGCTCAACCGATCATTGATCCTATGGAGGGCATGACAATGGCTGAAAGAGTTGCCTATCGCGATGCGATGTTAGGTAAAAATAGTAGTAATCCATTATTACAAGTTAATGAGAACGCATGGCAAACAGCCATCGCATCCTAAATCAAATATCAACTAAATAAAAAATTAAAAATATATCATGGGACAAGACAGACAAGCAGCATTAAACAGAGCAATTGCTGTAGCGCAATCAAAAGGAATTGACGTACGTAATGCAAGATTTACTGATAAGACAATGTATTTTGTTTTTGATGCAAAAGGGAAAAGCAACATTTTAGAGCTTATCGATGCCGATACAAAAAAGATCGAAGGTACAACCAACTTTGACGGTAATACCCTGAATAAAGGACGTTACTTGGTTATTGACAGTTTGCGTGTATTGGGAGAAGATACGGCCACGGAGTTCGGTAAAGCCAAATGGAAATCAGAACTAGATCCGGTGTCTAAAAATTCAGAACTTAGAATTCATCAGGATGGTATTTTGGTTGACATGCCGGTAACCGATTTTCATAATGAAGGCCAATCATCCAGTAATGATGATGACTTCCGCGATATTGTTACCGCACCAATCATCATGCCGGAAACTGTATATGGATTCACCTGGAATTTCCCTAAAGGTCAAACTGTGTCGAATACCTTAACATCGGCTTTAATCAGAATTGAAGCGAGATGTATTCAAATCTTTACATCGTAGTTTTTCATAATTATAATTTGATTGGTTAATGTAAAAGCCCTGTTTTTTCAGGGCTTTTAAAACAAAAAACTTAAACTATGACTAAAGAAGAAGTAATTTATTTCAATATTCCTGCAGGTCAAACATTCGATGCTTTTAGACAGGTTTTACCTGAAGGAACCATGTTAGGCACTGTTATTTTTCACAATGATCGTGACAATAATTATATCCAGGCGGCTATCAAAAACGATGCAGGTGTTGAGATTTCAAAAATGCAACACATAGCCAATTACAGATCAAGGAATGCGAATTACGAGCAAGGAATGAAACCAATTCCAATGAACCCGTTTGGTAAAACCTATACCCTTGAAATTAAACTGGCCGAGGCTCTTGCAACTGATTTTGTCGGGCAGGCAATTTTTATCTACAAACAAAACGAATGTTATTAATCTATGATCAAAACAGGCTACAATTATCGCGCGGTAACCCGAAATGAGAGATTCTCTTTAAAAGGAGTTACCAGTCTAACAATTTCCAACTGGGGAAATTATGATATTGAAGTTTTCGGAAGAACCTTACCGGCATTGTCCGGAGCTAATCCGGCCTGTTTTAGAATAGATGGAGACGGAAGTCAGACCGACCTTGATTTTACTATCGAATTCGAAAGCGGTAAAGGCGGTTTGGTGTATATCGATTACCGATCAATTATAAACTGTTAAAATGCGACAACAAAAAGAACAGCAAATGTTAGATATAATTCACAACCTCGAAACTGACCAATATTACGCCGTAAAGGTAGTTAATACAGATACTAATGCAGAGTTGGGAAATAATCTGACTGGCCAAAAATTGATTTCAGACTTTGAAAGCGTTGAAGGCTTTTTTAAGTATTTGATTTCAAAAGGAATTAACCGAATCACAGTACATCCCAAACGTAAAAACGGATCAACATACGTTTTTAAAGGTGAACCAATTGTTTTTAGTATCAGTGATGATAATCAACATTATCAAAGAGAGTTGGAAAAAATTGCAAAGGCTTTGCAACACGCGCCGGAACCTTTGCAACAAAACACCGCTATTTCATACCCTCAACCAGCACCACCGGTTTTAAACGGTCCTTTTGGACTTGGTTTTCCGGAATATGTCGGGCTACATGTGGCGGCTAATGATAAAACACGTCTTGAAACCGAAAACGAATTCTTAAAAAAGGAAAACGAAAGGTTAAAGGGAGAGAATCAGGAGTTAAAAGAAGAACGTCTCAAAAAAGAGTACGACACCGCTAAAGCTAGCGGTAATAAGGAACTCCTTTTGGGACTTGGCGAAATTTTGGGTCCCGTGATCGGTAAGTTTATCGGTGGCGGTGCTGCGGCTCCTACTGGTTTAAACGCTCCGGAATACAATCAGCAACAGGCTGTTCTTAATCAATCACCGGAGTTAGCTTATTTAGCTAGTCAATCGCCGGATTTTTTACGCTTTATTACCGGTGTGTGTAATTTAATCAATACATCACCTGGTTTCTACGATCAGTTAAACAGTTTAATAACTACACATACACAAAACAATGCAGATAACGATACAAACACAGGCAACTAATCCAGTTGACCTAAAAGCCATAGAAAAGAAATTAACAGTAATCGCCCAGCTGCCGGCTGATGATTTGGACAGATTGTTCCAGATTGCGGAAAACCCGAAAGCCCTTACGGCATTAAAAAGCAAATGGACGATGCTAAAAATGATGTTTTAGCAATGAATCTAAAAAAAAATACCGGGCTTAACTCACCGGTTGATACTGAAGATGTTGTCGCATACAGTTCAACCGGAAGTAAGTCTGAATCATCATCGAGAAACTCGGATCTAAGAGTCAAAGCGCTTGAAAAAAGTTTTGACGTGTTACCATGGCTTATTAAAACCGGTGTGATAGTTGGTTTAAGCGCGCTTGGTGGTTATCTGATTTACCGAGCTTTCACCACCCGTTTTGAAAAATGGGATACAAAATCCGGATATCCTAACGCTAATATCACTGATGCTGAAGCTTCCACAAGAGCGAACGCTCTTTTTCAAGCAATGCTTGGAGCCGGCAACGACATTAATGCGGTTGCCGATCAATTAATTGGACTGAATTACAACGCGTTTGTTAAAGTCTATAATGCATTCGGTAAGCGTCAAGGGGTAATGCCGTTTTCAAAAAACATGACTTTAACCGAATGGATAGTAGATGAATTTGACGGAACTGAATTAAGTTATCTAAGAGGGATAATGGGCGGTTTTTTCTAAAAAAACAAAGGTATGCAAATAACACAAACACAAAAAAAATACGCTTTAATCGGCTTCGGGGTTGTTGTAGCAGGAGTGGCTGGGTATTTTTTTTACAATAAAGTAATAAAGCCAGCAGGTGATAAAGGTGCGGCTATAGACCCAACGGGTAACGGTACGGTGACCTCACCAAATGTGCCAACCCAAACATTTAACGCGGCCCGTATAGCTGATGATTTATACAGGGCAATGGAAGGCGCGGGTTATGCTTCATTTTTGAATCCTAATGAACGCGATCAAATTTTTAAAGCTTTAGAGCCGGTTAAAACCGAAGCGCAATTCAAGCAAGTTTCTGACAAGTTTGGGCGTAGATCGTATAATACACTATACGGCAATCAGGTCAACTGGAATCCGTTTGCCAGTCTGCCGCTTTTACCGCTTAGGACATGGCTAGAAACTGAACTCGAGTACGAGGACTATATTTTATTGAAAAAAAAATACCCTAACTATCTATAACATGAGTAAAGGAATATACATTTTTCTCGGTACATGTGCTGTGCTTGGCTTGGGGTATTATATGTACTCGAAGAGCAAAACGCCATCAACTGAAAACGATACGCTTCCGCCAGTGGTACAATTGGATTATAATAAAGTTTTAAAATCCGGTGTTCGCGGCGAAGAAGTGAAGGAGTTACAAAGACGATTGGGAGGTTTGGCAGTCGATGGAATATTCGGACCCTTAACCCTTTCTCGTCTAAAGACTGTAAAAGGAGTAACACAAATAACGCTAAGTCAATTATAATATGATCATATCAGGAATAGTTTTTTTAAAAGACGATGGTAAGAGCGTGTATGGTGGTACGGTTACTGTAAAAGAAACAGGACAAACCGCTACTACTAATATAGACGGGACTTTTTCGATAAACGTTCCTGATTTTAACAGTGTTCTTTCGTTCGATTTTTACGGTCTGACATTGCCGGTTGAAAAAACAGCAGCTGAAGTCACCGGACAAACAACCTGGCTACAGCTTGACCCCAGTGACCCGGGGGCACAGATTAAGATCAGGCCGGATTATAAACCTGTTTACTGGATGATTGGTATTGCGGCCGTAACCGGTATTGCCGCGTTGGTTTTGTTAGCCACCGGCAATAATTCTGAACCGCAAAAAAAAGAAGTTAAACCAAAAGAAGTTGAAGTATAATGGCTAAGAGTTATTTAAATCAATCCGGATTGCCTTTAGGGTTAAGAAACAACAATCCTGGTAATATTGTGAAAACAAGCATCGCATGGGATGGAAAAATACCAGTATCTCAAAATCCGGGAACATTCGAACAATTCTACGAATTGAGATACGGGGTTCGTGCGCTATTAAAGCAATTAGTTACCGATATGAGCCGCGGATTAACAACGATTTCGCTAATTATCAATAAGTACTCACCACCTCATGAGAACAATACGGCAAGCTACATTCAAACTGTTTCTAATACAATGGGAATTGGCGTAAACCAAGCGATTACCACGCTTAATAAAGCTTTTTTATTGAAGCTGGCTAAAGCGATTGTGGCGGTTGAGATTGGGAGTAATTATGCAGGGTATGTGACTACGCAAGATTACGAGGACGCTTTTGCGATATCAGGTTTAAACTTGGCTAATGTTAAGCTTCCGGCTCCAAAAAAAAAAGTTTGACAATAATAATTCCGATTGCATTAACTGGAATCGCTTGTTTTTCAATATATAAAATTTTCAAATCCCAAAAAGAATGATAGGTGTTATTATCCCTGAAGAGACAGGAGGCGTTTTTCAAAAACCGCGTGAAATAGTGATCGGCACGGCTTTCAGTCAGCGAGGGCGAAATTTAACACCTCAATCTTTGCTTAATGCGTTATCTATCGAGGTTCGTCCCGATGATATAATCATTTTAACGTGCTATATAAAAAAAGCGAACGCAAATGATTCGTCATTCCGGATAATTACAGAAAGTCGATTTTTGGATTTGGATCCAGGTTATTACGAGAGTGTTGGTGATGAGACTGAGTGGAATTATTTACCACTTAATTCGCGCGAATCAGCAACTGTGGCGGAAGTTCAACAAGACAACTCTGTTACGTATAATTTAGGCGTGATTTCGGAAAGCGTGTATGATGTTATCAATAATTCCATAACTCAATTCAATATGTCCCGCCAAGACAGGGTTTATTTAATCAAAACCCGTCAAGACGGTGTTGATTACCTGTACATGTTTGCAGGTGAACCTGGAATTTACGGAAGTGAATTTAACCAGCTAAACGACGAAGATTTAGTGCTTATTTACCGTTCGGATATCAGTTCTGATTTTCCCGATTTTTCATCGCTACCGGTTTTTTCCGGTAATACTGCCGCAATCGATGGTGGGTTACACGAGGGTGATCCGTATCTTATTAATGATTCAGGAGATTATCACCTGTCCGTTGTGAAAGAACCGGTTGAAGTTGCTGAGTTGCAACTTGAATTCGAACCGGTTGAAGGTTACCAATGGCAACGGATCATGTTTGAGAATTACCGGGGGCAAACAATGTCTGCTGTAATCGACTGGGGTGACGGTCAAACGGATTTAGTCAATAATAATGATTTTGTTCGGTTAGAACATAATTACGATCTGTCGGTAGAAAGGTATAATGCTGCCTTGCAGATTACCAATAGTCAAAGAGTTAACTCATTATCCATTGGTTTAGAAGCTAAGGAGCCCTATCAAAGATTGACTAAAATTTCAGGCCTGGGATTATTGAGAAACTGTGAGCAACTAAATTTTCACGGAAGTCCCTTCATCGTGTTTGATTATTTATCGCTACCGGCAAAAACAATCTACTTGAATTTAGCAGACTGTAGTCTCGAGCAGTCAAGCATTGACGGTGTATTAAGCATGTTAGTTGGTTATGGACTAACAAACGGCTATGCCAGGTTGAATGGGAATAATTCCCCACCTGGTACTTCCGGTCAAGGCCACAAAAACACCTTGCTTACTAGAGGTTGGATAGTGCAGACTGAATAAATTAAATATCAACCAAATACCATAAACAAAAAATGCCAATAGAACACATTATGCAGTTTTTAACATTGTTTTTTGGCTCAACAACATTTGTTTCCATTTACATTGCTTGGAAAAGCCGGAAATCAGATGTGAAAAAAGCCGAAGCCGTTGCGTTGGAAAATATGCAAGTCGTTTACGACAAGTTTACCGAACAAACCGATCGAAAATTTGAAGAAATGCAAACGTTGATTTCCAAACAAGCAGAAGAAATAAAATCATTAAAATCACAAATTGCGGACTATGAAAAACGATGTAAGCATTGCCAAAAGTAAATTGATTATTGGGTTAATTTTTTGGGTAGTAATGATCGCCGGGCTAATCAGTTTAGTATCGTGTGGCTCCACCCGAAAAAAAACGGAAATCACCGATATATCCAAAATCACCGATACCATTGTACATAAAAAAATAATCGTTTCGAAAGATTCATTAATTGTAATTCCGGGTACAACATTAAAAGTGTCAGTTCCGGCCGCGCAGCTTGACAACGGCCAACCAGTCGAAACAACCACCGATCGCGGGCGGGTGATTCTTCAAAAGTCCGGAGAAAATATCGAAGCCGTTTGCGTAATAGATGATTTGGTTAAGGTTATCCAATTGCAACAGACGGTAATTGAGAACTACCAAAAAATCGCAAGCGAACAAACGAAAACCGAAAAAACAGAATCGGTTAAAATTCCGTGGTATGACAGATTGTTCGCTTGGTTATCGATAGCCGTTTTGATTTATATGATCTTATTATGGACGTTCAGAAAAAAAACAACTACATAGCCCCGGTATTATGGGGAATTACAATAACTGGTTTAGCAATACTATTAACTATGACAAAAAAAGCATTCGCGGCCATCGTGCCAAATCAAAAAATAAGAGGTTGTGACGCTCATGGTTGTGGTTCTTTCGGGGCATCCCGCGGAGGTCGCACGCATAACGGAGTTGATGTGGTGGTTACGCCTGGGCAAAATATTGTATCTCCGATTTCTGGTACCATAACTCGCTTTCCTTATCCCTACAAAGGAGATTTTAATTACAAAGGTATTGAGATTAAAAACAGCGAATATACTGTTATGATATTCTATATGAACACTACAGTTTTAGCTAATACTAAAGTTACCGCCGGACAAACGATCGGAAAAGCGCAAAACATTGCTGCTAAATATGGCAATGGAATGACACCTCATGTTCATATTGAGGTACGTGATTCAAAAGGGAACTTAATTAATCCTACTAATATGTTTGTATAATGGGAACTGCAAAAAAAATATTAATCACCGGAGGTGTTATTATCGTTGGGCTTGCTCTTATGGGGTGGAATAAAGCTAAAAACTTAACTAAGGTTTTTTCGAAAATAGATATCATCCCATCATTACCAAAAAACATCGACATTAATTGGAAACGCTTGTTTTTTAAATTAGATATAACCTTTACAAACGGATCAAATGAAGACCTTTCTTTAAACGGGTACGTTGTGACTTTAAAACGTTTAGACATTTACTATGATGGAAAATATGTAGCGAGTGCTTATCCGTACTTGACGTCAATTTCAATACCGGCCTACAATTCATTGATTGTACATGATATACCGGTCGAAATTCCTCTGACAGCAATGCCTAACATAGTATTACAAATCACCGATTTCAATTTATCGTTGTTGAAGGTAAACGCCACAGTAGATGTATTAGGTAAAGAATACTTAATAACCCAAGACTAACGAATATGAGTGCGACAACAGAATTTAACAGCCTTACCGGTAAAGAGGTTTCCCGAAAGTATTTAACCGGCTTGATCGGGCGCGCCCGGAAAGAAAAGAGTACTGAAGTGATCTCCCGATTATCCGGTATGCTGAAAAACAATCCAGGTATCGATCGATTTGTAATTAAAATCACAAATCAAATCAAAGAAAATCCGCCGGCAAAGAAAAAAACAAAACCAGCAACGGTTAAGCGTAATCCAGCCTCAAAACAAAAGCCTGTTACAAAACCTTTGCAAAGAACAATCCGGAAAGCAAAACCAACCGGTTTAAACAGTCCGGAAGTTCACAGCAATCCTAATTCATTAGCTTATCGCTTGGCCAATAAGCCGGAAAATGTAGAGTATTACAATATAGCCGATCACGATATTGCCGAGTACTTGGGGAATATTGAAAAAAAGCAAAAAGAATCGGTTGTTATTTCCCTTACCGGTGGACAAGGATCGATGAAAACCCGGCATTGTTTCCAACTTATGAATGCTTTCGGGCAAAACTATAAAATCGGTCATGCTTCTATTGAGGAGCATCCGGAGAGTAAATTATACCTTGACAAAGCAACTCAGTACCTTAACAACCGAGCTTTGCAGAGCATTGTTGCTCCGGAAATAAAAACAATGTCAGATCTGGACAAACTTATCCGGGAAAACGATGTAATTATTATCGATTCATTTACTAAAGTACAGGAGATGTGCAAAGGTTTTGAAGTTGATAAGGATTTGCGAAAAAAATACAATGGGAAAATATTCATTGTCATTTTTCAACAAACGACAGACGGGAAAATGCGGGGAGGGTCTAAAAGCCAATTTGATGCGGATATCGTGTTATTTACTGAGAAAAAAGACGACTACCGGGATAACTATATATATGCAGATAAAAACAGATACCAAGACAAACCGCTCGATGGTTTGCATTATAATATTTTTTCCGGTTCATTAATCAGGAAATCTGATCCGAATAGAAAACTAACTTTTAATGTGCAATGATAAGACCATGAAAAAAAATAAAACAAATCGTAATTCGTCAGCTAAAAAAAAGGAGACTATTGCATTTAAACCCGGTCCAAACGGAGGGGAATACGCTGATTATAAACTTGGTACAATCGCAAGAGATAAATATCGAAAAAATTATAGTGTTAGTTATGGTTATAATCAATACTTAGGTGCGGCAAATTTAACGGAGGCAAAAAAAATCTTAGATAAATATACAGCTAAAAAAACAAAACATTTACCTATTCATGAAGTCAAGGTGGGTGATAGAATTAAGTACGATAACGGAAAGGAAAGGTTTACGTTAACCATAACCGCTGTTAACCACAGAGATGGAGAGGTTGACGTAAAGTGGAGAAACAAAGAGGGGCAGATTTATTCCTACGACTTTGAAAACGGATTTGTAAAAAAAATCAAAACAACTAAAAAACAATAACTATATGGGAATTAAATGGAAAGGCATGGCTAAAAGTAAAAACGTAGAAGATCGCAGAAGTACTAAGCCTGGCCGAAAAATTGTAACAATGAGTTCTGTTGGCGCGGCTCCGAAAAAGAAAAAGACAACTGGACTAAATGGACCAGCTTCAGCAACGAAAACGGTAAGGGTTTCGAAAGCAAACGGCACCAAAAAAGATGGAACCTTGAAAAAGAACCATCGCTACGTTAAAGGTGGTGGAATTGTCAAGGTGACCAAAAAATAAAACCTCGGAATTTCCGAGGTTTTATTTTTTAGAAAGTATAGTTCAATTCTTCTTCTTGTTTTGTGCTAATTATTTAGAAATTGATACGTTTGGATTTCTTAGTTTGAAATCTTTGTTGTAATAATATTATTTAGCATTTCATCAGCGATCTCCTTTGACAATTCCACATTTTCAAGGTTTCTGAGTAAATAACAACTTGATTCGTGATATGAAATATGATCAAACTTTTCAGGAGAAAAATATCTTTTAATATACAATGAATACACTCGGTATCGTTTGGTGTTTTTGATCGTTCCGTCTGGATTTATGTTTTTTTTGTTCTTTTTTGTTTTCTTTTCATTAGGAGTTGGAGCCCCCATAAAGCCAAATGAAGCTAAATTATTTTTACTCTTTATATCTAAAGCCAATAATGTCAAAGTGTTGAAAAGAAAAAAAACATGCTTATTATTGTTGTCAACTCCTAGACAGTTTTTACTTGTCGAGTCTAACAATAAATTAAATCTATAATCAGATAATCTATGGTTTTTCAAGTAAAATTGAAAAATGTATACATCTTTGTCAAGATGTAATATTTCAACGATATAATGTTGGTTTATAAACTCCGACTTAAAAGTGTGTATTTCAACATTTACATTATTAACTATCTTAGATCCTTTAGATGTGCAATTGTAGCTATTTGTCCTTATGTTATTACCCATTAAGAGATATGAGTACTGTTAGAAAGCTAGATAATCGTATTTACTAGATCTATTTTTATTAACGTCATCAATTGACAGCACACGTCCGGTATGAATAACCTTGTAATCAACATCAATCTGAGTTGTGTCCACATCAAATTTTGAAGGAACAGCCTTGTTTGTTGCTTTTGAAAGCTTAGTCAACTTGTTAAACATAGTTTTGATTCGGTTTGGTTTCAGTTTTTAATACGTTTTATATATTACGTATGTCACACAAGTTTTTTATGATTAATACGTCTTTTATCTTGCAAATGTACATTTTTTTTTTTTATCTAACTGTCTTTGCAGTTAATTTTCCCTTCTTTGCAGTTGTATCTTTACCTTTGTAAGTATTTAATAATCACGTAGCAATCTTGGTTAACGCATAGTTAATAAGGTATATGTTAGTTTTTGTTATGGCAATGGTAAAATATATTGACAAATCCGGCAATTGCAAAACTGTTTGGTTTGATGTACCTAAATTGGTTGAAAGAAATCAAAAAATTCTATTTAATTAAATCTAATAAAGAACCAATCTTGTTATTTCGGTCTTTGCATTAAACAACCTACGCAGCTTTCGGAAGCGGATTTTTAGCCAACCATTCGTTAGCTTTGGTTAGCGCTTCTGAATAATCATCAGGTAAAACCGCATCGATATCACGTAGGTATTTTTCAAGCGCAAACATTGTTGCGTGACCAGTGATCAGCATTAGTTTACTTTTTGCTTCAAACGGAGTACATAACTTAACAAATTCATAATATAGTTTTGTAATATAGGTATGTCGCCAGCTGTATAGACCATATTCGTCACCTAATCCAAATATATCTTTAACTTTCTTAAATCGTTTGCCCCAGTAACCGCGGCGGTTTGTTTCTTTTGTTGCCCAATCCAATCCGAACCCGTCAGGAGTAAATAAAAAATTGCTTGGATTTAAATTCTTTAAATCAGGCAATTCCTTCAGTAAAATATCCGGAATAATTTTTGTCTTCACTGGCTGATTTTTAGCCTTAAATCGCATTTTTTTTCCAACTAAATCTATATCCATTACTCGAAGTCTTGCAACTTCAACCGGCCGTAAAAAATTATAAGACACAAATTTTATAAAAAGATCAAGCATCTTATCATTCTGAAAAAGATAGTTTAACAAGTCTCTCTCTTGTGTTAAAGTGTAAGTTTTGTTTTTTTTAGCTGTAGATTTTAAAACCTTTATTTGGCTTACGAAATTTGTTTTTATATGTTCGTCCTCTTCTAATATGCCAAAGAAAGCAGAAATAACCGATCTTGAATTGTTCCGGTTCTTTGGTCCGGTTCTAACAAGTAAATCATTAAGAAAGTCAATCACAATCCTTTTTGAAATATCAGTGACATAAATGTTTTGATGACCGTTTTCAGATAGCCACTTGTCAAACTGATTAATTCTAATTCGATAGTCAGGATAAGAGTTTTCGCCTAAAGTTTTTTCCCATCTCTTTAATACGTACTTGAGCGCATCAGAAAAAAGAAGGCCGTTTTCTTTAGTTTCTGTTGGTTCAGGTTTTAAAACGATTGGATTTAAATTCTTTAATTCTTCTGATTTCGGGGTAAAGCCAGGTATAAGATCTTGTAAATTAGAAATAATCTTTTCAATATCTAGTTTTTCTTTATAGGGATTAAAACCAGCTATTAATAATTTCTCTATTGCCTTTTTTAAAATGTCAAACGCCAAGGTTCGAGATTCGAATGTCTTGAACATCTTGTTTACCTCCAAGTAAAGTCCAGGCTGTCTTGTTAGTTTGCCGGTTTTAGGATTGCGATATGAGTAATACACGTACCACCTTTTTTTTATATTGCCATTAGCATTATAAACTTTAGGACCCGAATAGTTTAGATTAATCTGTTTCAAATCGTATGCGGTAGCGTATGCGGTTTGTAAAATTTCTAATATTTTAGACATAAAAAAACGGCTTTAAATTGCTTTAAAACCGTCTAAACATTATGTTTTGTTGTTCCTCTGAACTCGTAGCGAGGACGGGAGTTGAACCCGTGACCTCAGGGTTATGAATCCTGCGCTCTAACCGACTGAGCTACCTCGCCATTTTTGTTTGTGTTACATCCTTGAATGCGGGTGCAAATATAAGACTAAATCCGAAGCTTCCAAACATATTCCGAAAAAAAATATTTTTTTTCAATTTCTTTTTTTTTGTATGTATTATTCTATATATTTCCGAAAAATTTAATATATGGAAGGTAAAATAAAATATGAATTGGAATTCCCGATTATGTCTTCTCCGCAATTATTGTATCAATATATTTCAACACCTTCCGGTTTATCAGAGTGGTTTGCCGATAATGTAAATTCAAGAGGCGAATTTTTCACCTTTATTTGGGACGACTCTGAAGAGAAAGCACGACTGGCTTCTAAAAAGTCAGGTGAGAAAGTAAAATTCCGCTGGGTAGATGATAATGATAAAGACAGCGAATATTATTTTGAATTGCGTATACTGGAAGACGAAATCACAAAAGACGTTTCTTTAATGGTTGTCGATTTCGCCGAACAAGGTGATCTTCATGAAGCGAAATTACTATGGGAAAATCAGATTTCCGATTTGAAACATGTTATCGGTTCTGCCTAATTTTTAAGATATATAAAGTATATTTGCCCTGAAATAAAATCAGGGCTTTTTTATGGTTAATTATAACGGCGCTATCGTTGAAAATTCCGGAATAACAATCGATGGCAACAGAGGATTCCTTTACGGAGATGCAATTTTTGAAACACTGAAAGTACTGGACGGAAAAATTCTGTTCCTGGAAGATCATTATTTCAGACTAATGGCTTCTACCCGAATCGTTCGAATGGATCTTCCGATGAATTTCACAATGGAATATTTTGAAGACCAGGTGACTCGTTTATTAGCCGTTAAAACCGCTTCCGCTGCTTTCCGCGTACGTTTTACGGTTTTCAGACAAAACGGAGGGTTTTATTTACCAACCAGCAACGAAACGGCTTTTCTGGTAACAGCAGAACCGCTAACAAACCCAATGTATGCAATCGAAAATTCGGCATACGAAGTGGAATTATTCAAAGATTTCTACATCACCAAACAGCTATTATCGACTTTAAAAAGCACGAATAAAATCGTTCAGATTACCGGAAGTATCTTTGCTGATGAAAACGGTTATAGCAACTGCCTACTATTAAATGATGATAAAAATGTTACGGAAGCCTTACAATCGAACCTTTTTATGCTAATAAACGGTCAACTCATCACGCCTCCTTTGGCGGATGGTTGTTTGAACGGAATTATGCGAAAACAAATTCTGGCATTAGCCCGTAAAATTGAGGGATTAGAGGTTATTGAGCAATCTATTTCTCCGTTTGACCTACAAAAAGCAGACGAACTGTTCCTAACAAACGTTATCAAAGGAATTCAACCGATCACAAAATACCGCAAAAAAGAATATAAAACGGATTTAGCGACAGAATTACTAAAAAAGCTAAATGCTTTTGTACGGTTAAATTAATTGAGTACCGGGTTTTCCGGCGCATTGGACCAAATCAGATAATCGCCACCTAATTCCATGATTTTTTCTTTCCAGAAATGAGTTGTGGGCTTACCGATTATTTTGTTTTTGTAGCTGTTTTCACTAACAATCCACGCATTTTCTTCCAGCTCGTGTTCTAACTGATGGCTATCCCATCCGGTATAACCCAGAAAAAAACGGATATTACCCTTTTTGATTTTCCCCTGATTAATCAATTCTTTTGTCAGCTCAAAGTCACCTCCCCAATAAATTCCATTGGAGATTTCGACGCTGTTCGTAATCAGTTCCGGGACATTATGGATAAAATACAGATTATCCTGCTCCACAGGTCCGCCATTATAAATCTTAAAATTCGCATTAATTTCAGGGATCAGATCATGAATCGTATATCCCAAAGGTTTATTAAGGATAAATCCTACTGAGCCTTCGCTGTTGTGATCGGCCAATAGAATAACGGATCTGTTAAAAGACAAATCTCCGATTATAGAAGGCTCTGCAATGAGCAGATTTCCTTTTTGAGGCTTAATTGAAATCATTTTAGCGATAGTTTAAAATTAAATTTAACAAAAAAAGACAATTGAGCCAAAAAAAAACGTTTAAGGAATAAAAAAAACCTCTCAAAGAGAGGTTTTAACTTTTTTCAAATGTATTTTATTTGTTTACTGAACCTTCTAACTCAGCTCCCGCTTTGAATTTTACAACATTTTTAGCGGCAATTTTGATAGTTTTTCCTGTTTGAGGATTTCTTCCTTCTCTTGCAGCTCTCTTAGAAACTGACCAAGAACCAAAACCTACTAAAGATACTCTTCCACCTTTAGCTAAAGTACCTTCAACATTGTTTAAAAAAGATTCCAAAGCTAATTTGGCGGCTGCTTTAGTGATACCTGCATCAGCAGCAATTGCATCGATTAATTCTGATTTGTTCATAATTCTAGTTATTAATTGTTTGGTTAAAATTAATTAAATGTCTTACAAATTTATGCGGATTTACCAATTACGCAAGTCTTTTCAAGGTTTTAACCTAAAAATGTTAATAACTAGAGCTGTTTGTTAATAAACTTTGTTGCTTTTTTCATTTTTTTCGCAACTATTAGTGTTTGTGGGGCTTAGAAAGCGACTGCACTTTCTGAAAAAACAATTCCGTTTAGCAATTCGGATGCTTTCATCCTTTTCTTACCCGGGAACTGTAATTGCAAAATTGTGATATAACCGTCCGATACCGCTACTTTAATTTCTTTTTTAGTCGTTTGTATCGTTCCCGGAACTAACGAATGTTGCGCTTCTTCAAAAGCGGTTTCATAAATTTTAACATTCCATTCCTGATCATTATCTTTTACAAAACACCAGGCAGCCGGATACGGACTAAGTCCTCTTACCAAATTGTGAACAGTTAATCCGTTTTGACTCCAGTCTATTTTACAATTGTCTTTATTCAGTTTATAAGCCGTTTTAATATCAGCGCTTTCGGATTGTATTGTTGTTGTCGCTTCTTCTTTTTCAATAAGCTGTAACGTTTTTACAACGGTATCCTGACCTAACATCATTAAGCGATCATGTAATTCACCGGCTGTTTCATTAGCACCGATTTCCGTCTCAGCCCGTAAAATCATTGCTCCGGTATCAATCTTATCATCAATAAAAAATGTTGTTACACCTGTTTTGGCTTCACCGTTGATAATCGCCCAGTTAATCGGAGCCGCTCCTCTATATTCCGGTAATAAGGACGCATGAAGATTAAAGGTTCCTAATGCCGGCATTTTCCATACCGCTTCCGGAAGCATTCTAAAAGCAACCACTACCTGTAAATTAGCATTCAAACTTTGCAATTCCGATAAAAACTGCGGATCTTTTAAATTCGTTGGCTGCAAAACCGGCAATCCTTTTTCAAGTGCGTACTCTTTTACCGCCGAATATTTTATCTTTTGCCCTCTTCCGGCCGGCTTATCCGGCGCTGTAATCACAGCAGCAATTTCATAATGATTCTGATATATAGTGTCAAGAATCCCGACAGCAAACTCGGGTGTTCCCATAAATACGATACGTAATGCCTTCATCTATTTTAGAATATATTGATTTTGTTTGTTTATGGTTATACTATTGTGTTCCAACAATAATTGTAATGCAAAGATAGTCGCATCCGGCGTTACTTGTAATCTGTTTTCTATTTCCCTTGAAGTTAACGGTCCGCTTTGGAGTAATCCGACAATTTCCTCCGCTATCCTACCCGGATTAGCATACTCCTCTTTCTTACTCATGCAAACGGAACAGATTCCGCAATCCGCAACATTGGTTTCCCCGAAATATTCTAATAAAAATCCGCTTTTACATTGCTTTTTATCCGCCACATAAGCAATAACGGTATCCAACTGCTCTATTTTAAGATTATTCTGTTTTTCCAGAAACGTAACCAATCGGTTAATCACACGATCATCTTCCCGTGCCTCATTAAATGTAAGCTGACTATCATTTGCCTGGCTTTTATAGCTGATACTCTCTTTATCCCGCAACACCGTTAAAATCTGATGCACTTTTTCCTCCGATACATTTGCTTTACGGGCAATTAAGGACGTATTAATCCCAACTTCCATATCATATATTCCGGGATAGTTTCTTAAAATCGAAACAATGACATCCTCGTGCGCCCGGTTCAGACTGATATAACGAATGATTTCTTTACTATCCAGCAAAAATTGTATCGTGATCTTTTCCGAAAAATTAGCCGACAAACTAACCACACCTTGCCGGTCTAAAAATTGAAGCGCATTAAACGTCTTTAAAACCGGAAACTGATATTGTGCACAAAATCGGTTGAGATTAAAAACAAAAGTTTCATTAAACCCTTCGCCGTAAGCTACCTGAAAATAATTATTCAATTTTAGATATACCAATTTCAGAAAAGCTTTATCCGGCAATACTTCTATAAACTGATTTTTGGAAGAAGCAATATCTGACGGCGCAACCAATATAACGGCAAACGCTTTGGCGCCATCCCTGCCCGCACGTCCGGCTTCCTGATAATAATTTTCAAGATTGTCCGGCAATTGAGTATGAATGACCGTTTTAACATCCGGTTTATCGATTCCCATTCCAAAAGCATTGGTTGCAATCATCACCTGAGCTTTATTTTCAAGCCAACGCTGCATTTGCTGTTCTTTTTCTTTTGCCGGTAATCCGCCGTGATAAAATGTGGTCGTAAATCCTAAATTAGTCAATTGTGAAGCCAATTCATGGCAGGATTTCCGATTTCTGACATAGATAATGGATGATTCGGGATTTTTAGCCAGTATTTGCTGTACGCGATATAATTTATCTTCCGTTTCAAACACCATATAGGCTATATTCTCACGAGCAAACGATTTTTTAAAAAGCACGGGATTATTTAACCCTAACTGTACACAAATGTCTTCTTGTACTCTTTTAGTAGCCGATGCCGTCAAAGCAAGAAAGGGCACTTTAGGATAGTATTCTTTTAAAGCGGCTATTTTCAGATAAGCCGGCCGGAAATCATGTCCCCATTGCGAAATACAATGCGCTTCATCGATTGCAATAAGGCTGATCGGTAAACTTTTAATCCGCTCTACCACCCATTCCGACTGTAATCGTTCGGGGGAAAGGTATAGAAATTTATAATTTCCGAACTGGCAATTATCCAACAAATCAATAACCTCATCAGCAGCAATTCCTCCGGTAAGTGCAATGGCTTTAATATTTCGCTTTTGAAGGTTCTGAACCTGATCTTTCATTAAAGCAACCAAAGGCGAGACAACCAGACAAATACCCGGAAGCAGCATTCCCGGAACCTGAAAACAAATGGACTTCCCGCCGCCGGTTGGCAACAGGGCAAACGTGTCCTTTCCGTCAAGAACCGACTGAATAATAGCGTCCTGCGGAACCCGAAAACTATCGTATTTCCAGTATTTCTGAAGTATCTGTAAAGCTTCGGACATCAAATAAATATTACGAAAAACCTTGAAACGGATTGTTCAGGGTCCAACTTCTATGGATTATCTTGAAAGTTTGTCTAAGATAAAAAGAATTCTGTTATCTACAGTATCGCGCGGCACCTCAATTAAGTTGTAACCGTATTTTTCATAAGTTTCAACAAGGTGTTCGTGAATCAGAATAGCTTGTTCGTAACTTTCATAACGGGCATCGTCGCTAATGTAAATATCTTCCCAGGGCGGAAGAATAAAAATTCCGGTATATTGGTGTTCCCGGCAGGCAGCATCGAAAAAAGCAGGATATGAATCACCGATGTAATGCATATAAGCCAGTACATCCGGAATACCGCGGTCCAGAAAAACGATACCGGCCTTTTCCTGAGTTGCATTTACAAACTGTTTTTTTCTGCCTTCCAGTAATAATTCGCTGAATAAAAGTGGTTTCTCAAGAAAAAGTTGTTCGATTCCTTGTTTGCGGGCCTCTAAAGTTACTTCGCGTGAAATTTCAGGATAACAAGTATATCCTTTTTCCGTAAGACTGTTGATTAGCGTGGTTTTCCCCGATCCGGGGCCGCCAATTATAACGATGATTTCCTTATCCACTTTTTGAAAATAAGGCGCAAATTTACATTTTTTTGTGGAATGAACAGAAATAGTTTTTAATTTTATGATTTCAGGTTCCTTCAAATTATAGGAACAGACCTTGATTATTCATAACTCTAACGTATATTTGCTTTTATTTTTATGAAGATGGATAAAAAGACAGAAGAATTTTACCACAGACTTAAAGAAGAATTAACCAATTCGACACTATGGCCTTCCGAATATTTGTTTAAATTTATTGTTCCTGCCGATACTGAAAAAGTGCAGACGATCGAAAAATCGTTCGACGGCATGGGAGCTGTAATCCAGACACATCATTCCAAAACAGGTAAATACACCAGCGTTTCAATAAACGTAACCATGCAAAGCGCACAAAGCGTAATTGACAAATATTTGGAACTTACTAAAATAGAAGGCATTATTTCGCTATAAAGGGGAGGAACTATGAAATACAATCCAGAAGAGGCAATATATTTTCTTGAATACAATGCCGAAAGGCCGCATCTGATTATTCCGGAATACGGACGCCATTTGCAAAAGTTGATTGATCAGGCAACGGCTATCGAAGATCGGGAAGAACGCAACAAAGCAGCCCGATATATCATTTCGGTGATGGGAAGCCTTAATCCGCATTTAAGAGATGTTCCCGATTTCCAACACAAATTATGGGATCAGCTTTTTATTATGTCTGATTTTAGACTGGATGTCGATTCGCCTTACCCGATACCGAGCAAAGAAGTGCTGAATCAAAAACCGGATCGCTTAGCCTATCCGCAGAATTTTCCGAAATATCGTTTTTACGGTAACAATATCAAGTATATGATCGATGTTGCCAATAAATGGGAAGACGGAGATTTGAAAAGCGCTCTGATTATGGTTATCGCTAACCATATGAAGAAATCCTACCTGAGTTGGAATAAAGACACCGTAAAAGACGAAGTGATTTTCGAGCACTTATACGAATTATCAGGAGGCCAGATCAATCTGCTAAAAACAGATGAGGAATTATCCAACACAACCGATCTGATGCGCGTAAACAAAAAGCAATCCAACAAAACACAGTTCGGAAACAAACAGAACAACAATAATAATAACAATAAGAAAAATTATTCCAACCAGAAGAATAATAACAATAAGAACAATAATAACCGAAAAGCTTAATTTTCTTTCGAAACATGGGAACATTTAAAATAGAAGGGGGAATAAAATTAAAAGGAGAAATTACCCCTCAGGGCGCTAAAAATGAGGCGCTGCAAATATTGTGTGCAGTATTGCTAACACCGGAAAAAGTAACTATTTCGAATATTCCCGATATTATCGATGTTAATAAATTGATCACCCTATTAGGAAATCTTGGCGTAAAAATCCAGAAAATCGGATCCAATGCCTATACATTCCAGGCCGATGACGTTAACCTGAAATACCTGGAATCAATCGATTTTAAAGATGAAGGAAGAGCATTACGCGGTTCGATTATGATCGTAGGTCCGTTATTGGCCCGATTCGGAAAAGGTTATATCCCAAAACCGGGCGGAGACAAAATCGGAAGACGTCGTCTGGATACCCACTTCGAAGGTTTTATCAACCTGGGAGCTAAATTCAGATACAATAAAGAAGATTATTTCTATGGAGTTGAAGCTGAAAAGCTAAAAGGCGCTTATATGTTATTGGATGAAGCTTCGGTTACCGGAACTGCTAATATCGTAATGGCTGCTGTTCTTGCAGAAGGAAAAACCACAATTTATAATGCTGCCTGCGAACCGTATTTACAGCAATTATGTAAAATGCTAAACGCTATGGGGGCCAAAATCACCGGAATCGGTTCCAATTTACTGGAAATCGAAGGTGTAGAAAGCCTGGGCGGATGCGAACACCGAATTTTACCGGATATGATCGAAATCGGATCATGGATCGGTTTAGCCGCGATGACGCAGAGCGAAATCACCATTAAAGATGTAAGCTGGGAAAATTTAGGTGTTATCCCGAATACCTTCCGAAAACTGGGAATCACACTTGAGAAAAAAGGAGACGATATCTACATTCCGGCTCATGTTGACGGATATGAAATCAAAACGGATATCGACGGATCTATCCTTACCATTGCCGATGCGCCGTGGCCCGGATTTACACCCGACTTATTAAGTATTGTATTGGTCGTTGCTACACAAGCTAAAGGCGAAGTACTGATTCACCAAAAAATGTTTGAAAGCCGTTTATTCTTCGTGGATAAATTAATTGATATGGGCGCTAAAATTATTCTTTGCGATCCGCACAGAGCGACTATCATCGGACATAACTTTAAATCACAGTTAAAAGCCACCACAATGTCATCACCGGATATTCGTGCGGGAATTTCATTGTTGATTGCTGCTTTATCGGCTAAAGGAACCAGTACCATCCAAAATATCGAGCAAATCGATCGCGGATATGAAAAAATTGACGAACGTTTACGGGCTATCGGAGCGAATATCGTTCGCGTTTAACCCTATATACATTTACAACAAAAGAGCTGAATTCGTCTGAATTTGGCTCTTTTGCTTTTGAAACATGGAAACGACTACCCTACTTTTACTATGTCTGGCTGCTTTTATAGCCGGTTTTGTAGACGCTATTGTTGGCGGCGGCGGATTAATACAAACTCCGGCCGCTTTGATCTTATTACCTAATTATGCCGTATCTTCCGTGATCGGGTCGTTAAAAATTCCTGCTTTTTGCGGCACTTCTTCGGCTGCTTATCAATATCTCAAAAAAGTGACCGTCAAATGGCGTTTGTTTTTATTGATGGCCGTTTTAGCTTTCGCTTCGGCTTTTGCCGGATCACAAGTACTCACAATGGTTAGTAATGACTTTATGAAGCCGTTGCTTCTCGTTATTTTAATCGCTCTGGCTATTTATACATTTGTCAAAAAGGACTTTGGTCAACGTAAAGAACAAGCCGAAATCAGTTATAAAACAGTCGTGATTCGAGCGGCTATTATCAGTTGTATTGTCGGTTTTTACGACGGGTTTATCGGTCCCGGAACCGGAAGTTTTTTCGTTGTGGGTTTTATTTCCCTTTTAGGAATGGATTTCCTTCAGGCTTCCACCAATGCAAAGCTGGTCAATCTGGCTACCAACTTCGGATCGATCTGTTTGTTTCTGCTAAAAGGAAAAATCATCTGGATGATTGCACTACCAATGGCCGTCAGTAATGCTTTAGGCGGTTGGATCGGTGCCAAACTTGCTATTAATAAAGGAAACGGTTTTATCCGGATTTTCTTCCTGATCGTTGTAATCGGAACTTTAATCCGGTTTGCCTACGATATATTCTTTCAATAAAAAAAGACTGTCTTTGCGGACAGTCTTTTTTATATTTTAGCTCTGATGGATTATCCTAATATAGTTTTCAGTTCGTCAAAACCTACTTTACGTTGTTCACCCGATGTTAAATCTTTTACAGCATATTCATTATTTGCAATTTCTTCAGCTCCAACAATCACAGCATAAGGAATACCGCGTTTATCGGCATATTGAAACTGTTTTCCGATTTTAGCATTGTTCGGATATAGTTCTACTTTGATTCCCGCTTTTCGCAATTCTCCGATCGCTTTCATCGAATACAAAGCTTCCGCATCACCAAAATTCAGAAACAAAGCTTTTGATGTTGCCGTAACCGTTTCCGGAAATAAATTAAGTTCTTCCAGAACCAGGTAAATTCGATCTAAACCGAAAGAAATCCCTACACCACTCATATTTTTCAGTCCGAAAATACCGGTCAGGTCATCGTAACGACCTCCACCGCCAATCGATCCCATCGCTACCGTTTTTGGCGCGGCTACTTCAAAAATAGCTCCGGTATAATAATTTAATCCGCGAGCCAATGTTACATCCAGATCCAAAGCCGATTTATCCAATCCTAAAGCGGTAACATTTTCGCAGATAAAACGCAATTCTTCCACTCCTTTTAATCCTTCTTCCGAAGCAGCTAACAGGCCGGATAATTTTTCGATTTTTTCCGTGATTGATCCGGTAAAATTAAATAACGGCTGTACTTTTTGAATCGCTTCTTCTGCAATTCCTTTTTCAGCCATCTCTTTTTTTACACCGTCCTCACCTATTTTGTCCAGTTTATCCAATGCAACCGTAAAATCGATCAATTTATCTTTAGCGCCGATTACCTCTGCAATTCCGGATAAAATTTTTCGGTTATTGATCTTAATCGTCACACCATCTAATCCTAAAGCGGAAAATACACTATCGTATAATTGCACCAGTTCCACCTCCTGCCATAATGAAGTTGATCCGACTACATCGGCATCACACTGATAAAACTCTCTGAAACGACCTTTCTGAGGTTTATCCGCGCGCCAAACCGGTTGAATCTGATAGCGTTTAAACGGAAACTCGATTTCATTCTGGTGTTGTACAACATAACGTGCAAACGGTACGGTTAAATCATAACGCAACGCTTTTTCTGAAATCTGAGCCGTTAGTTTAGCACTATCTTTGGCTTCCAAAAATCCCTCATTGGCTTTTGCCAGAAAATCACCGGAATTTAAAATTTTAAAAATCAGACGATCGCCCTCTTCCCCGTATTTTCCCATTAAGGTTTCCGAATTTTCAAAAGACGGTGTTTCGATCGGTTGAAATCCGAATTTTTCAAAATTGGACTTAATAATGGTAAATATATAGTTCCTTTTTGCCACCTCAATAGGTGAAAAATCACGTGTTCCTTTCGGTATACTTGGTTTTTGTGCCATTTTAAAATTGAAAATTTAATTGTCGAACATCCGGACAGTTTCGTTATGAACTTCCTGTTTTCCTGTTATGCAAATATCTTACTTTTTAAAATGATCTCCGTTCCATTTTTAAAAAAAAGCGACATCCCTTTGACAGTTTCGGTCAACATTACTCCTTAGGATATTATTCTTACACATTTTAAAAGAAAGTGTGTAACAAAATCTGTATTTTAGTGACAAATTAGCATGATGTTCGGATTATTCAGAGAAAATACAAAAATTGCATTGGGCGCGATCAAAAGTCAATTACTGCGCACCATTCTTACCGTTATGATTATCGCAATAGGAATCACCGCACTGGTTGGTATCCTTACTGTGGTTTCGGCACTTGAAAATACGATTGCGAAGGATTTTGCTTCGATGGGTGCCAATACCTTTTCAATCAGTCAATACGATTTATCTTCTCAGATCAACAATAATGATCCGAACCGAAAAGTGAACCCGATTATCAGTTATCCGGAAGCCCGGGCTTTTCAGGAAAAATACAATTATCCGTTATCGACGACTTCGCTTTCATTTACGGCTACCAGCAAAGCCGAAGTAAAATATGAATCCCAAAAAACCGATCCGGAAATCACCATTGTAGGTGTTGATGAAAACTTTTTACCGAACAAAGGATTAGAAACTACAAAAGGACGAAACTTTACCGGTTTTGATGTCAAAAACAACAATTTTGTTTGTATTCTCGGATCCGATTTTGAAAAAGGGCTATTTAAAGATACCAATGCAATCGACAAAACCATTTCGATTCGAGGTGCTCGTTTTAAAGTGATCGGCGTATTAAAAGAAAAAGGATCCACATTCGGGAACAGTCAGGATTTAAGAGTCCTGATTCCAAACCAGATTGCCCGTTCCATTTTTTCAACTCCAAATATCAATTATGATTTAAGTGTTATGATCGGCCAGAAAGAAATGATCGATCAGGCGATTGATGATGCTACAATCACGATGCGAAAAATACGAAAACTAAATCCTGTGGAACAGAACAATTTCGGGATTGAGCGCAGTGATGACCTGATCAATACTTTATTATCCAATACACAGTTTCTAGGTTATATTGCATGGGGTGTCGGTGTTATCACTATTTTCGGTTCCTCTATTGCGCTAATGAATATCATGTTGGTTTCCGTAACGGAAAGAACACGTGAAATCGGAGTACGTAAATCGCTTGGAGCAACAAAGAATACGATTGCCTGGCAGTTTTTTACAGAAACACTTGTTATCGGACAGCTCGGCGGATTGGTTGGTATTTTACTTGGAATTTCGGTCGGTTTTATTATTTCGGTCGCGATCAAGTTTAGCTTTGTCATACCGTGGATGGCCATTTTTGCCGCTTTTGCGACCACTTTTATCGTTGCGATTGTATCCGGTTTATATCCGGCCATTAAAGCCTCAAAACTAGACCCGGTAGAAGCCTTACGTTACGAATAAGATTTTCGTACCGCTTTCGTCATTCGATCGTTTTCATAAATATCTTTACGAAGTTCGATGTTTTCAAAAGCATATTCCTGCAACAAATCTTCCATTTCTTTTCCGAGATATTGATTGATTTCAAAGAATAACAATCCGTTTCGGTTTAGATTTTTAGTTGCCAGTTGTGTTATTTTACGATAAAACAAAAGCGGATCGTGATCCTCAACAAATAAAGCCAGATGCGGCTCGAAATCCAGTACGTTTTTAGCAATTTCCTGTTTTTCCAGATTTCGGACATACGGCGGATTTGACACAATGATATCAAATGTTTCCGACAATATATCGGTATTCAGTATATCCTGGTGCCAAAAAGTGACTGATGCTTCATTTTGTCGGGCATTTCTACGGGCCACTTCCAGTGCTTTTTCCGAAACATCAATAGCAAAAACTTCGGCTTCCGGCAAATTTTTCGCTAATGAAACCGCAATACATCCGCTTCCGGTACCGATATCCAGAATTTTTATCTTTCGATCCCCAGCTATTTCAGGTACCGAATTGATAATCCATTCAACCAATTCTTCCGTTTCAGGACGCGGAATCAAAACGTTTTCATTTACATAAAACGGCAATCCGAAAAATTCCGTTTCTTCAAAAATATACTGAATCGGTTTTTCTTCTTTTAACTGATGTAATACCGTTTCCCATTGCAGCAATTGCATTCCGTCCAGTTCAAAATCCGGCTTCAATACTAAATCCACCCGTTTCATCTGATGAAAAGCTTCCAGTGTGATATAGAAAAAACTATCGATTTCCTTTTCATCGTAAACCGGTAATAATTCTGTTTTAAAATAATCGCGATACTCTTTTAATAACATCTTATAAATCTTTGATCATCCAAACCGGACAAGAACTATGACCGGTATTTCCCAACGGGGCATCTAAATAGTAAAATCCTGTTCGCTCATATAGCTTACGGGCGGCTTCCATATTGGGTAACGTTTCCAGATAGCAATGGCTAAATCCGAATACTTTCGCCCGCTCCAAACATTTTTTCATCATAGCGGAACCCAATCCCAAACCTCTTGATTCCGGAAGGAAATACATTTTCTGCAATTCACACGTATCATCCGAACCGTTAGCCAACGGAGCGATACCGGCACAACCGATAATTTTCCCGTTTACCAAAGCTACAAAATAAGCTGATTTAGGCGTATTATACGTTTCAAACATACAATCCAGAGCTGAATCAGCATAAGCCGTTCCGACTTTAGGTACGTCATGTTCCAATAAAACACTACGTATTACTACTGCTACCGTTTCATTATCCTTTTGTTGAATTTCCCTTATTTCGATTGGATTCATTTTTTACGTAACTTATATTTGCAGATTAAACTACAGGGATTACATTTGCCTGTTACAAATCGTAGCGAATGTAAGCAGCTTGCCTGACAGTTCATAAACATTTAGAAAAAAATTATAAAATCAACCGGAGATTTCCTTGAAAACGCACGAGTATTACATAAACCGCTGTATTGAACTGGCCCGAAACGGCCTGGGCACAACTTATCCCAATCCATTGGTAGGAAGTGTTATTGTACATGACGGAAAAATAATAGGCGAAGGCTGGCATCAGAAAGCAGGTCAGGCGCACGCAGAAGTTAACGCTGTCAATGCTGTAAAAGACAAAACTTTACTTTCGCAAGCCACAATTTACGTAAGCCTTGAACCGTGTAGTCATTTCGGAAAAACACCGCCGTGTTGCGATCTGATCATTCATCAGAATATTCCTAATGTTGTTATCGGCACCGTCGATCCGTTTGCCAAAGTAGCCGGAAACGGAATACGAAAATTAACCGAAGCCGGAAAAAATGTAACCGTAGGCATACTGGAAGAAGCCTGTGATGAACTCAACAAACGTTTTTTTACTTTTCATCAGAAGAAACGTCCTTATATTATTTTAAAATGGGCCGAAAGTCAGGATGGCTTTATTGCACCGCTTCAGAAAGACGAGCAAAAACCCGTTTGGATTTCGAATACCTATTCCCGCCAGCTGGTTCATAAATGGCGTAGTGAAGAACAAGCAATTTTAGTCGGCACGCAAACAGTAATCGACGACAATCCCCAATTAAATACACGCGATTGGTCGGGTAATAATCCTATTCGGGTAGTTTTGGACAGAACCGGTAGAATTCCGGCCAAAGCAGCAGTAAAAGACGGTTCAGTTAAGACCTTTATTTTTACTGAAGTTGAAAATCCCGAAAATACACCGGCTGTTTTTTTTGAAAATTGTATCTTTGATAGTTCACTTCCTTTTTCGATTGTGTCCGCTTTACATCAAAACGAAATCCAGTCTATATTAATAGAAGGAGGCCGACAAACCCTCCAACTGTTTATCGATGCCGGATTATGGGATGAAGCGCGCGTTTTTAAAGGAGCGATTATGCTTAACGAAGGTATCAAAGCCCCCGTTTTAAAAGGTATAGTAACAAAACGGCAACAAATTTTGAATGATGAACTCTTAATTTTCAGACAACATGATTGATACTATCATATTTGATTTTGGCAATGTTTTTATCAACCTGGCCGAAGAAGCCCCTTTTGAACATATGCGAAAAGCCGGTTTGGTTTGTTGGAATGAAGATCTGGACAACCTGAACAAACGCTATGAAAAAGGCAAAATCAAAGAAGCCGACTTTTTTGCCGGATTACAACGTTATATTCCAAACAAAAGTTTTACTGAAATTCGGGATGCCTGGAATGCCATCTTACTGGATTTTCCGTTATACCGACTTGAATTTTTACAACGGCTATCAACCAAATACCGTTTGTTTCTTTTAAGTAATACCGATGCTACTCATATCGAAAAATTCGAAAATAAAGTCGGACAGACTTTTAGCCGTGAATTTTATCAATGCTTTGAAAAAGTTTATTTTTCATTTGAAATCGGACTTCGAAAACCCGATCCGGAAATATTTAATTACATCATCAACAAACACGATTTGTCACCAAAAAGAACACTTTTTGTAGACGATAACAAACACAACACTGATGTTGCTTCCAATCTGGGACTTAATATCTGGAATTTACAGGTAGGCAAAGAAGATGTTGTCGATTTGTTGGATAAAAACTGGTAATGTTACTGCATTGGAAAAAGACACTTATAAAACGCTTGCTTCTCCTTCAGAAGAGATACTCTATAAAGAAAAAAACAGTAAATTTTTTGGTTATGCCTTCCCTATTACATCAGAAGACGATGTAAAAATCCTATTGGATGACCTAAAAAAGCAACATCATAGCGCCCGACACTGGTGTTATGCCTTTCAAACCGGCACTGAAAAAATTTATTTTCGCGCTAACGATGACGGAGAACCTAATAACTCAGCCGGTATGCCAATATACGGTCAGATACAATCATTTGATGTAACCAATGTACTCGTTGTTGTTGTGCGTTATTTCGGCGGTGTAAAATTAGGCGTAGGCGGATTAATTTCAGCTTATAAAACAGCCGCTCAGATGGCATTGGAAGTTTCCGAAATAACAGAACGCACAATCGACATCCATTACCTGATTCGTTTTGATTATAAAAACATGAATAAAGTAATGCGGGTTATCAAGGAAAAAAATCTGGATATTATTTCACAAAAAATGGAAATGAGTTGTGAGATTGAAATCGCAACCCGAAAAAAAAATGCCGAAATGATTTTCGACATTTTTACTAATCTTTATGAAGTAGAAATTCTTGAAAAAGAGTAAACTTTTTTAGTTTTCAACAAAGGCAGTTAACTTTTCCGTAACATAAGCCGGAGGCAAAGTCGGCCTTCCCGTTTTCATATCCACAAACACCAAAACGGAGTTCCCTGTTGTTAATAACTCTCCTTCTTCATTGTATATTTCATAGTCAAATTCGATCTTAACAGAGGTCTGACTTTTGAAGATTGTTTTCACCGTTAGCAGATCGTCGTAACGTGCCGGTTTACGGTAATTCATACTCAGTGAGACCACCGGTAACATAATTCCGTTTTCTTCCATCCATTTATAAGAAAGTCCCAGATTTCTAAGCCATTCCACGCGTCCCATCTCAAAATACTGCGCATAATTTCCGTGATAAACGACCCCCATTTGATCCGTTTCGGCGTAACGGACACGAACCTGAAATTGATATTCTTTCATATTAATTTTTTGTTAATTTATTTTAAAAAGATTTTTAAATGTACTTACAATTTTTTTTTCATAAAATCAATACGACTTATATTTTTTTTTTGGAAAAATTGTCCACATATTTGTCTCTCCAATTTTAGTGAAAGTACCCAACTTTTACTTTTTGCATTCAACATAAAAAAAACGTTAATTATGCCCGAATAT